>JARVJX010000140.1 GCA_029775995.1 Nitrososphaeria archaeon
GAAGCTCACCACGCCTAATAAGCCTCTCATCAACAACAGACCAATACATAGATTAAAGCAAGACATAAGAAACTTAAAGAATTAAGCCACAAAGCAAGATTTAAACTTTTAAGTTAAAGGGCTTTCCCTCATAAATCACTTTCTCAGGAAGTTTCTCCTTCCACCTATTCAAGAAATCCAATTCCCTTTCCTTGGTCCTTAACTCATCAGGTAACATTTCAGGAATTTCATCAATTATAGGGTAATATCTATTACACTTATTACAAATTAATACCCCATCTACAATAACATCATCCTTAACACTAAACTCTATAAGCTCTAAGGGATAATATTTATCTATAGGACAGGCGAGTATATCTAAAAGTTTTTTTCTCACATCAAACCTTACCTTCTTATGTATATAAGTTTAAATTTTTTCAAAGTTAAGGTTAATAGGAGCATTCCTTTTATTTGATTCCATTATGGCTTCAGCGATTTTAATGTTATTTAAAGCATCTCTACCATCCACTTTAGGTTTTTCCTTTTTTTCTATAGCCTTTAAGAAATTCTTTACTGCTCTCATTAAAGGCTCCTCCCATCTATCCCTTGGTATAACCTTTTTATCAGGGTAATCAAGGGTTAACTCTTGAGTTATGAAATCTAAGGTAGCTACACCCTTTACAAATACACTAAATAGCTGCCTAATTCTCCTTGGAGTTATCCAGTTAGAAGAAAGAAAAGCTGTTTTTGTTTTATCAAAGCCTAAGAGGACTAAGGCTGAATCTTCTCTATCTCCCATGACCTTACTCAACCTTGCAAAAACCATATTGGGCTCTCTATCAAAGAGCCACCTTGCTGTATCTATATCATGGATAGTGGTATCAAAAACTATTCCTACATCCTTAATATGCATAGGTATGCTAGACTCTCTATGAAATTCTAAAAGTAATAATTCCCCTAACTCCCCATTTTTTATGATGCTTTTTAGCCTTTCAACAGCTGGATTAAACCTTTCAATATGCCCTACAGCTAAAACCAAACCTTTATCTGCAGCCTCTATAACCAGCTTTTCAGCTTCCATTGAGCTAATGCATAAAGGCTTCTCAATGAGCAAATTTAAGTTATAATCTAGAGCTTTTTTAGCGATTATATGATGAGTAGAAGCAGGGGTAGCTATAATCAAAGCATCTAAGCTCTCTTTTCTAAGCATGGTTTCTAAATCTTCATAGCCCTTAACATTATACTTTAAAGAATAATAATTAACCTTTTCAGAATCTATATCACAGAAGGAGCTTAAGCTATCTAACTCCTTTAGAACCCTTAGATAGTTCTTACCCCATCCCCCTACTCCTACTAAACCTACGTTAACCATAGCTCTTTACACCAAAAATTGGTTAGCCTTTACTAATATATTCCCATCCTTCAATTCTGACCATAGGCTTGAATCTTCACTGCTGCATGAGATTATCAAGTTATGCTTTTCCTGCATATCTGGAAACCTTACGCTTCTCCTTTTTATCTGCTCCTTGCTTAAGGATGTGGCTTCTCCTATATGGTCTCTAAGCTTAGAGACCATGAGATTTAAAAAGGGTCTTTTCTCCCCTCTTATCTCATAATCGTCAATTAACCAAGAAACCAAAAGCCTAGTTCTGCTTAGCTTTAGTTCCTTAATCTTCAACAAATTCTTCAGGGCGCTAATTAGATTCTTAAGGTAAAGATCGATGGATTTGAAGATGCCAGAGCAAAAGTAATGTAAAGGTTCTGTGGGCTTTAGGTTAAGGGAGAAATTCTTAAGGTCAAAGAGAAAGGTAATAAGGTCATCAACATAAAATTCCTTGGTATCTTTCTTTACTGTTTCTTCCCCTTTAACCCTTCCTGATAGTTCGAATTCAGAAACGAGATGGGAATAATTCTGAATAACATATTTAAAATGTAAAAATTCTGAAGAAGATAAAGAGGCTAGCAAGGGCTTATTTCCTAAATTAAAAATTAAATTTGATATGCTTTTACCTTTTTTTAAGTCTGATAAACCTAAGGTATAAGATGAAGCTTTACGAGGTATTAGGGGAAAGTAAGCATAATTAAAATCCTCGTTAACGTTAATTCCTCTAACTTTCTCTATCAGCTCTATAAACTCAAAGTTTTTTCCTAAGGGTAAAGGAGTACAATTTATGAAATTACTGCCTCTATTTAAGTGGCTTGCTATCTCTTTAAGCCTAATCAAAGCTTCTTGAAAGGATTCTTCTCCTCCTTCTTTCATCTTTGGTGTGAAGAAAAGATAATCACATTCCCTTACTATCTCACTCATCAATCCTTTAAATCCAACAGGAGTATCACTTTTAGCCCAATCTTCCATGTTATCATATCTTTTTATCAAATCTTCGGTGATCTCTAAGCCCATTTGAATCTTTCCATCTATCATATTAACTGTATATCCTTTCTTAGATAGAGCTTTAGCTAAAAGGTATCCTTCAGTAGTTAGACCATAAATGGCGACTTTAACCAACTTTATATACAAAATTAAAAGTAAATACTTATTTATATGTGATTGCTCTTTCTTGAGCGTGAGAGTTTGGATAGACGTGCTAACACCAAAGCAATTCTTTTTCTTTAAGGCAATGAAGGAGAGTTTAAATTCAGAAGGCTACGATTTGCTAATCACCTCAAGGCATTACAGGGAGCTTGAAGCCTTAAGTAAAATCATGAATTTTAATATGAAATTTTTTGGAAGCCATGGAGGTGCTAATTTAGTGGAAAAATTAATTTCCAGTGCTGAAAGGATTCAGGAATTAACTAAAGTTGTAGAGGAATTTAAACCTCAATTGAGCCTATCTTTCTGCTCTCCAGAAGCCTGTAGAGTTGCCTTTGGATTAGGAATCCCTATCTTTACAATAAATGATACTCCTCACGCTGAGAAGGTTATGAAATTAACTTTGCCTTTATCAGACCTTCATTTTGCCCCTTGGATCATTCCCTATAAAGCTTGGAAAAAGTTGGGGATTGAAAGAAGTAAGATAATTAGGTATAAAGCCCTAGATCCCTTTGTATGGATAAATAGAGATAGAATACCTTTTAACTTAAACTTAGAAGGAAAAAAGATTTTAGTAAGAATGGAGGAAACTCAGGCCTCCTACTTTCTTGGCAAAAAATCCCTTTTATATGAACTATTGGAAAGGTTAACTCAATTTGATAAATGGAAAATTTTGGTTCTTCCAAGATACAAAGAGCATTTGGAAGCTTTAGATTCTTATAAAAATTTAATCATCTTAAAGGAAGTTGTAGATGGCTTAAGCCTCTTAGATAAAATTGATCTTTTAATAAGCTCTGGGGGAACCATGGCCTTAGAAGGAGCCCTGTTGGGCTTACCTACCATATACTTACCTCAAATAGGAGAGCTTTATTTGGAGAATTACTTGGTTAAAAAAGGCTTGCTCTTTAAAGCTGATAATGTAGATGAAGTTTTAAGTCTTATTCCTAAACTTTTATATGACGAAGCTTTAAGAATAAATTTGAAGAAAAAGGCAAAAGGACTTATATCAAAGATGGAGAATCCTATAGATAAGATAATTAAAGAAATTAAAAGGTTAAAAGTTAAGGCTTATTAGTAGGCTATTCACCAAAAATAAAGGTAGCCCGGTCGTCTAGTGGTCAAGGATAGCGGGCTTTGGACCCGTTGACGGCAGTTCGAATCTGCCCCGGGCTACCATCTACGCTACATTTTCCCTATATTTCAGGCACGGAAGTGACGACCTATTACGAGCTACTAATCTTGGATACAACTGAACAATATGTATCTTAAAAGAGAAGTTGGTGAAAGAGTTTCCAGACCCAATTCCAAGAACTAGTTGAGGAGTTTCAAGTATAAGAAAATTTATGAGAAAAGGATTAGATCTAGGTAGCTTTTAGTTAACGCAACATAAAGATAAAAATTGAAATCAGAAATTTGCCAAAAGATTTAAGTAAAAGAGATTAAAGGAGAGGCTATTTAGGATTTCCAGAAGAATGCCATAGTTTTTATGGCTATCTTTGGCTCTTTTGTAAGAGGAAAGCAAAAGAGGGAAGTGATATCAATATAATAATAGGCTGTGGCAAAATTCTTAAGCTTTTTCTTCCTATGCTTCTCCATGGCTCATTTATCTAAGGGGATGCTTGAAGTCCTCTTTAA
>JARVJX010000141.1 GCA_029775995.1 Nitrososphaeria archaeon
AGTTCATCTTGCTGACCTCCCTCCTCCAACTCTTGACAAACTCAAGATCCAAGAGGAGCTCGCCCTGCCTGACATACTTGGCATCTATCTCTTTCCAGTTCATTCCATCAAGGAGGTACAGAATGCTCATAAGAAAAAGTATGTCGAAAAAGATTGAGCAAATAGTTAGTTATGCACCAACCCATAAAAAGCCAAAAACTCATATTAGAAAAATCTAGCTTGCACAATTACTAGTTAAATATTTGGTTAAATCCTCTAAAAAAATTAATTTCTCTTCTCCCTTTAACATATCTCTTACTATTACCTTTTTATCCCTAAACTCCTTTGTAGCAAGAATAACCGCATATTCTGCCTTAATTTTGTTAGCGTAGCTTAATTGCTTCTTAAAACTTTTAGCTTCAGGTAAACACTCACAAGCTATGGAACTTTTTCTTAAGTTTGAGCATAGTTGTAAAGCTTCTCTTTGCAAATCTAAAGTATAAACTATTACTACCTTTTTTGTAGAAGGTATACTAATTTCTTCTTTCTTTAAGGCTAATAATATTCTCTCTATTCCCCCAGCTACGCCTGTAGCTCCCAAATCCTCTCTACCAAAGACCTTTGGTAAAGGGTCATACCTTCCTCCTCCAGCCAAAGCTCCAAGCTCTCTAGCTTCATCATCAAAGACTTCAAATACAATACCATTATAGTAATCTAAGCCTCTAACAATGGACATATTCAAATTATATTCAACACCTCTACTTTTTAAAAGATCCACAAGGGTAGAAAGCTCTTTAGCCTCCAAATTGTACTCTTTTAAAGTATCTAAAACCCTATTACCCCTAAATTCGGCAAATTTGAATAGAGCTTCTAGGGATTCTTTATCTATCTCTTTACCTCTATATTCCATCCATATTTCATCGAAACTCTTCTTACTTGCTTTATCTAAAGCTCTCATAAAATTCATTCTTTTAGCTTCATCCTCTATCTTTAGATTCTTTAAAAGAAACTCATTTATAATCCTCCTATCTCCTATCTCTATGCTAAATTTCCTTAAGCCTAATCTCTTAAAAAAATTGTAAACAAAATCTATAACTTCAGCATCATAAAAAATATTCTTGTTATCAAAGATCTCTATATCCCATTGGTGAAACCATCTATATCTAGCAAATTGAGGTTCATCATACCTCCACATGCCTCCAAAGGCTCCTAACTTAACAGGTATGGTCAATTCTTTCTTCTGAGCAACATATCTGGCTAATCCTACAGTTAAATCAAACCTTAGAGCTACGTCTCTCCCACTCTTATCCTTAAACCAATAGATTTCCTCCCTTATGGATTCGTTCTTTGCCTCTAAAGTTTTTAAAAATTCTAGGGTAGAGGGTTCCATTAAACTGAAATTAAAAATTCTTGAAACTTCCTTAAAGGTCTCTCTAATATACTCAAAGATTTTATACTCAGAGGGTTCTATATCCCTCAAACCCCTTGGCAAATTATACTCCATTAACTCTCCCTTTTACCTATTTTGTATAATTCTGCTAGTAAGGCTACCATCTGAATCTCAGGATTAGCTCCCATGATCAATCTATAATCATACTCAGCCAAAATTTTAGCCACTTCATCCATTTTACCTAGATTAAGGCTAAAGAGGTAATCTCCAGCATACTTTATAAAGTCCCTCTCCTGCATCCCATAAACTTTGGTAAGTTCAACTAAACTCTCTCTAGATTCTTTAAATTTTCCCTTTAAAGCAAGATTTATAACTTCATTAACTTTAGCCTTTACTGATAAACCAGAAACCTTTCTGACATTTTCCTCTGTTATATTTCCTAAGGTAGTTACAGCTTGAAGGAAATTTATGGCCTGCCTTAAATCTCCCTTAGTTATCTCATATATGAGCTCTAAGGCTTTAGGGATATAATTTTCTATACCTTCCTTTTTCAAGATCTCCTTTAAATAATTGGTCACATCTTCTTTACTTAGTAAAGTAAAGTAAAAAAGGGCTGATCTGCTCTGTATGGGCTCAATTATGCCTGATGGATAATTACAAATTAGGATAAATCTACAAACCCTAGAACTTTCCTCCATGATTCTCCTCAAAGCTGTTTGAGCGTTTGACGTCATTTCATCAGCTTCATCTAAAATTATAATTCTAAAGGGAACCCTTACATCTGTATATCTTGCAAAGACTTTAACCCTCTCTCTTACCGTTTCTATACCCCTTTCATCACTGGCATTTAACTCCAAGGTATTATCTCTCCAAGCATCCTTTAAGACCTGCCTAGCTATACATAAGGCTGCAGTAGTCTTTCCAGTCCCAGGAGGACCTGCAAAGAGCAGATGAGGCATATCTTCCGGCTTCTTTATCAGGTTTGTTAGCCTTTCTTTAACAACGCTTTGGTTCACTAAATCCTTAAGCTCCTTTGGTCTATACTTTTCCGTCCACATCAGTCTTTCCATACCTTTCCTCTAGCTTTAGATTAAGTTTGATAAAGCTTTAATGGTTACTTTTAATTTTTAGTTCTGCCTACAGAACTTTATATCTATATCTCTTTAACGATTGTACTTTATATACTCTTTAAACTTTCCATTTAAACTATTAGGCAAGTCTAGCTAAAGCTTCCCTAGGGCTAAGGAGTTGGATGCATTTAGAGAATTGCTCCTTACATTCTTACCTAAGCAAGTGCTTTTATCCATAGTAAAAAGAAATCACAGTCTTCCTGATAAGAGGTTATAAGATGATGAAAACCAGCTGAAGTTATCATCCATTTCCTCTTTAAATCCCTAAATTCAAGAATGAGTTCTACAGTCTTTTCCAAATAAGGCTTAAAGGGCATACTGCTCGCGTTGAATCTGTTAGTAACAGATACTAAAACAGTATAAATGGTCTAAATGGGCATGGTTGTTAAGGAAGCTAAAGCTCCAGGAAGCTCTATTAGTAAAAGGGGTGAGCATATACCCTGATGACCCTCCTGAGATATCTTCTTACTCAGCTCTTGGGCTTCTTTATGATACTTTTCACCAACCCTTTTAACAGAAGCTATGAGAACACTTATGTCTAGACCAACTTTCAACCTCTTCGCTCCTTTTCCACCATTTCAACCTCAGAAATATCTAATGTGAAGTATTTTTCTAACTCCTTGGCTAAATCCTCTAACTCTTACTCTTAGCCCATGAGGGTGCATTAAAAGTTAACCTTTTAGGAGCCTTACGAAAGTATACATTTACTCTACCCTTTCTAGAAATTGAAACTTTTCCCTCGCCCACGAGTTTGAGTGAATGAGCTTGGGCAGTAGCCCATGCTATTCTGAGCTTAGAAGCAACCCCATTAGGAGTTACTAGCCCTTCCTCTAGGAGCTTCAAAAGCCTTTCTTCGATCCCTTCTTTCATGTCTTCTATGAGTAGATATATTGTAATGTCTAAATAAAGTTTAATTTTTGTAGTGGGTACCTTCGCCTAAGTTTTGCAAAAAGGAGTATGAATTCTATACTAACTGATAAAGAAAACTAATATCTAGTACTTTGATCAATACCTATACGATTAGAATACATTTCAGAAGTAGTTGGGGTTAAAGAGCAGATTGTACAAAGCTCTAAACTCCAAATTAGGGGGCATAATGTATGGAGGGTTACCTTATTTGAAGGAAAACAGAGGAAAGGTAGATTAGAAGGTTTTTGAGTTTACTCTACTGAGGATATGGAGTGCCAAGGGCATAGCATAGTATATTTGTATCAACTCCCTTTATCAAGTTATACTCTCTATGGGCTTAATCTTTGAGGGAGGCCAGTTCTCTGACTTGCCTATCTTGGAAGGCTCAGAGGTTATAACCTCCTGAACTCTTCTAAGAAGCCCATAGACTTGCTGGAACTATCAGAAACCCTTCAGAGGTCTTTTTAAGGGTTTCTATCAAGAAGGTAGGGACTGTCAAGATAACGTTCTCATTCTGTATATTCTATTTAACCTTAGGCTTTTTGTTCTATTTCCCTCTCTCCATACTCTATGAGTGGACTGGATTACCTTGTGAGGATGGTTAAGGAGGCTAAGATCTTTAAGAGGAATAAGGTGCCTTTGCAAGATAAGATCCTCTAGCCCTCCTGCATTATTCAGGTTCATATCTAAGGAGTATAGCA
>JARVJX010000142.1 GCA_029775995.1 Nitrososphaeria archaeon
ATGGTGAGGGAGATGCTTCTGAAGGCAGCCCTCTACAACCTCTTCATGAGCCTAAACCCAGCAGCCTAGACCAGAAGGGTCCAACCAAGCAGGAGCACCAAAAACAGAGAGTCATGCAACACAACAGTAAAATAAAAAAGCATATAAATATCCATATGATAGATAGTAGGGAGTGTAAAATGGTCGAGGTCATATTAGAAGAGTTAACAAAAGACTTTGGTAGTGTAAGAGCAGTAAACAATTTAAATCTAAAAGTTGGTGATAAAGAATTCTTGACACTGCTAGGTCCTTCAGGCTGTGGAAAAACTACTACCATGAGGCTCATAGCTGGATTAGAGACTCCTACAAAGGGTAAAATCTACATAGGAGATAGGATGGTTAACGATTTGCCTCCCAAGGATAGAGATGTCGCAATGGTATTCCAAAGCTATGCCTTATACCCTCACATGACTGTTAGAGACAATCTAGCTTTTCCCTTAAAGATGAGAAAGTATCCTAAGCAAAAGATTGAGGAGAGGGTGAAGAAAGTTGCAGAATTGCTCAGAATAGCGGAGCTCTTAGATAGAAAGCCTAAACAATTATCAGGAGGCCAACAGCAGAGAGTTGCTTTAGGTAGGGCTATTGTTAGAGAACCAAAGGTATTCTTAATGGATGAACCCTTAAGTAACTTAGATGCTAAGCTTAGAGTTTACATGAGGGCTGAATTAAAGGCTCTTCAGAAAAATTTGGGTGTTACTACCATTTATGTAACTCATGATCAGATTGAAGCCATGACCATGAGCGATAGAATAGCTCTTCTTAATCTTGGAGTATTACAACAATTGGGCACCCCTGAAGATTTGTATTATAAGCCTGCTAACCTATTTGTGGCTGGATTTCTGGGTAGTCCTCCCATGAACTTCTTTGATACTACTTACGTTGAGAAGGATGGTAATGCTTACCTTGATAGTGGGTACTTTTTATATAATGTTACAGAATTTAAGGATATACTATCAAGGGCATCATCTAACAAGTTTATCCTAGGAGTTAGACCTGAGTATATCACTCTTGAAAGGAAGAAGATCAATGAAGATGCCATTGAAGGAGAGGTATTCGTAACTGAGCCCCTAGGTGGTGAAACTATAGTAGATGTTAAGATAGGGGAAAACATAGTTAAGGTTAGGGTTCCTACTACAATTTACCTACCAACAGGAGAAAAGGTATGGCTAATCTTTGATAGGCAAAAGATCCATATCTATGATTCCAACGAGAAACTGGTAGTTTAATAAACTTTTGTAAGAGAATGGGGAGCTGGATAGTATCTCTAAATAGAAAAAAGAGTAGTATAAGCGATGAATCCCTTTACTTTCCAGCTACAAGAGATTTAAATTTTACAGTAGGAAAGGTCTTACAGTATAATTGGCTTAGAGCTCTTTTTGGAAATACAAAAAGGTATCGTCATTATAGGGTTAATGATTGTATTGATAGGGTAATATCCCCTGATAGGGAAGATTTTACCGATCATGCCATGTTTTGTATCATTGCATATAAAAGACCCATTCTAGATAGGGAAGAATTTAAGGAAAGATATAACCTTGATACTCACCTATTAAAGCTCCTTAATAAAGTTGGATTACTTTGCAGTATATCGGAAGATAATTTGATAGGAGTTTTTGGGGTATTACCTCAAGAGCTTTTTATAGCTATTAAGCAAAAGCCCCTTTATTTAAGGGTTTTGGAATCTTTGTTGGTTAACAACTCAGAATTTTGGGAAGATGTATACCTTTTAATCACAGAAGGTTACGATTGGGATTCTTTGCTAAAAGTTTAGCTAAAGTTGAGCCATATGAAGATAATTAAGGTGGATGTGAAGCTATTAACTTTACCTCTTGGAAAAAGGATAAAGGATTCTATACACGATTTTGATTCCATAGGTGTAGTTTTGGTTAGAGTGAGAACCGATAAAGATGTGGAAGGTATTGGATTCACTTACACTATAAATACAAGGGGGGAAGGTATTAAAAGCATCATTAAAAAAGATTTGGTAAATCTGATTTTGAATAAGAGTTTAGAGGATGAGAAGAGTATAGAGAAATCATGGGAGAAAATGTTTTATTTAACTCACGATGTTTATAGAGGATCAGCTTCTGGTCATGCTATATCAGCTATAGATATAGCCCTATGGGATGCATTAGCGAAGGGAGAAAGCAAACCTTTATATCACTTATTGGGGGCTAAGAGCGAAAAAGCACCCATTTACGATACCGATTGTGGATGGCTTCACTTTAGCCTAGAAGAGCTATTGAAAAATTGTTCAAATTCCTTAAAGATAGGTTATAAGGGTGTGAAGATTAAAGTTGGAAAGGAAGAAGCTAAAGAGGATTTTGAGAGGGTTAAAGCTGTTAGAGATTTAGTTGGTGGTAAAGCCCTTTTAATGATAGATGCCAACCAGAAATTTTCTCTTCAAGAGGCTCTTTATAGAGGAAGAGAATTTGAAAAGTATGAACTTTACTGGTATGAGGAGCCTTTAATAGCTGATGATCTTATAGATCATATAAAGCTTAAAAGGTACCTAAAAATACCTATAGCCTTAGGAGAGACCTTAACTACACCTCAAGAATTTAAAAACTTTGTTCAAAGTGAGGCTTTATCCTTTATTCAGCCTGATGTTTGTAGATGCTTTGGTATAACGGGCTTTTTAAAGATAGCTAGACTTGCTGAGCAAAGCCATATAAATGTAGCTCCTCATGGAGTACCAGAACTTCATGTTCAATTGGCCTGCTCTTTAGAGAATGTTATAATTATAGAGCATACCCCATTACTTTCTAGGCTCTTCAAAGATAGATTGGAATTTAAGGAAGGGTTTTTATATCCTCCTAAGAAAGATGGACATGGATTGGAAATAGATGAGGAGTTAATTAGAGCTTAATGATCCCTTCTTAAGGCTCCTAGGTTGGGATACTGAAGATCCAGATCTGGTTAAGCCTGAATATACTATAAAAGATAACTTCATCTGCCTGGGCAAATATTGGTTTCTCACGGAAAGGCTTTTCCAAAATTTGACCTCTTAACATTAACCACTGAGACGAGTAAGCTAATAATTAAATTATCAGGGACCTTTTTCTGGGTGGACAAGATCTTATTTATCTCTCTTTTTAAGACTTTTATCTGGTATCTTACAGGTTATGCTCCTGTAGTAGTCCCTATTTCTTTCTGAAGTAATTCGTTTCTTTTATTTTTAAATAAGTTTTTGTAAGATTTTCTAGCTTACTTAAATACCTCTCTACCTCCTCTAACTTAAGACCAGAGTGAAAAATTGCTCCCCTTATGGAGACAATTTCATTTGCTTCTTCCTCGGTTCCTCCTAACTCCACTATAACCTTTTTTACCTTCTCTGAATATCCTAAATTTTTGTATTTCAAACTACCAATTACCTTTAATGTTGTGTATAGTTAAAAAAACGATCTACCTTATCCTCATCAGCTAATGCTAAGCAGTACCACTTAATTGCCCTTCCATTAATTCTTCACTTACATCCCTTTCCTTCTTCAATAGCTTTAAAACTTCATAAATCTTATTGATTTCAATTCTATCGGAAGAAGATAAAGGACTTATAACTTTAACATGTGTTTTACCACTCAGTTTTAGGTATACACTAATTTCTCTTTCTGATTCCTTGAAAGTGATTTCTGGTTGTTTAATGAGTTGTAAGGGAACATCTTTAGCTAGGATAATTGAGTTAAGGGCTGAATTAAGCTCCTCTTTTGCCTTTTCAAGAGCCTTCTTTTCATCCCCCTCTATTATTTCTACCTCTGCCTTAATTCTATCTTCTTGTTCTTGTTTTAGTGATATAGGCCCCATCTTGAAGGTTTCCTCTAGCTTTAATGTTTTGCTCTTGTCACAGCAAAGAAATTCTGAATTTATTATATATTTGTACATTTTTACTACAGGTGCTGTTACCTTAAGCCGATCACCTCCTTTGCTAACTCTAGGAGTTTAAGGTACTCTGGTTGCTTATGTAGGTGGAAGAGCCTTATCCAATTCCTTACGTGCTCTTGCCTGCATTCTTTCTTTAT
>JARVJX010000143.1 GCA_029775995.1 Nitrososphaeria archaeon
CCTCCTTACCAGCATTCATCTCCTCCAGCTCGCTGCTCCAGCCTCTGAGGAGGCTGAGGTCTAGGAGAACCTCACCTCGCCTCACCAAAGCCTCATTGTAACCAGCCCAATCCCTAGCCATATGAAAGCCGGTGAAGGCAAAAGCCACAAAATTAATATCCGCACCTATCCCCTCAGAGCAAAAACCTAAGTCACGCAACACAGCAAAACCATAAAAAACTTATTATATATCGTTTTACATTCATAAAATTATATAAAGTCTAATAACATTAAATCCAAATAAGCTGAAATATTTTGAAATTTTATAGGAGAGCACCTATAATTTATCAATTCTATCTAGGGTTGCTATATAATTTACGGATAGAAAAACTCTAGCCAGTTCTAGCCTGTAGTCTCTCCCTAACTCTTTAACCTTAGCTCCCAGAACAGCTACCCTCTGAAGAACATCGAGCCTCTTCACTAAACTCAAGTCTAGCATACATCTAGTTCCGAAAGGAAATCAGTCTTTCATCCATGGCCTTAAACTTTTTATCAAGAGACCTAAATCTCTCATCAACTCTTTAACCTTTCATCTATACATCCTAAGATCCCTCGTATCTTCTTTAACCAAGCTCTAGTCTATGGCAAAGGATCCTTGCTAACCATTCAGGGACCTTCTCAGCTATACGGGCCATTAGAACCTACCTATTTATCAACAATTTATTTATTTCAATTTTTTATCATGTATAAGCTGTTTAATTTAAAGATTTTGTTAGCTTCTCTCTTCATCCTTTTTATATAAATTTTTATATGAAAAATAAATGATGTATCTGATAAGAAATGGGCAGATTAGTTAAAGTAGCTAAGGTGGGTGATATAGCTATAAATGCTGGGAAGGTCATAGAGTTTGGAGAAGAGGCTATAGCATTATTTAATGTGAATGGAGAATTTTATGCCATAAATAACACTTGCCTTCACAGAGGAGGACCTTTAGGTGAAGGAGAACTAAATGGTAAAATAGTAACTTGCCCTTGGCATGGCTGGGAGTATGATGTAACGACCGGGGAAAATGTATATGATCCTAAGTTAAAGGTTAAAACCTATAAAGTTTTAATTCAAGGCTCAGATATATTCATAGAAATTTAAATATAAAGAATGAGGGAAGAGATAGATGGTAGATAGAGCTAAAATAGAGGAAGTATTATCTAAGATAATAGATCCTGAGATAGGTTTGCCTATAACACAGATGAGACTAATAGATAACATTAATATTAGCAAAGAGGGATATGTATTCATAGACTTTCATCTAACTGCTCCCTTTTGTCCTCCCATCTTCGCTTTACAGATAGCTCAAGAGATAAAGAACAGTGTATCAAATTTAGAAGGGGTGAAGGATATTAAAGTTACTTTAAAGGGTCATTATCTTGCTGACCAAATAAATAGAATGGTAAATAAGAAGTAAGAAGTTTTAAGGCTAAAAAATTAAAAATTGAGAAGGAAAGTGATACCTAAAAATTTTGGTATTAAATTTTAATAACTTAAAAAAAGGTTGATAAGAGGATTGCAAGAAATTAATTATGAGCATAGGTTCAAAACTATCCTTCAAGCTGAGGAAGACGTAGTAACAGTACTTAATAGATTTAACCCTCAAAAAATAGTTAGGAAGGAGGAAAATGGAAGACTAATTATAGAAGCCAAAGTAAATGGATATGCCATTAATTTTGAGCTTAAACAGAGGAAATTTGACTTTACAAAAGAAATTAAAAATGTTAGTGTAGTAAATCTCAGGATATCCTTCGATAAGGAATTAAGTTCCATCCTAAATAAATTTAGAAGAGTATACGAAATAAAAATATTGAGGGGAGGGGCTTAAGCCCTTAGGCTATATAGGGGGTATAGTCCTCTAACCCTAACTGAATTAACTTTTCTTTTGTAGGAATTCCGTTCTTCCATCCTCTCAGCTCATAATATTCCTTTAGCATCTCATCCAATTTAACTACATAACCTTTTGCAGCTCCCTCAGGTTGAGGTTCATCGGTTAACCTTTTAGGTAATTCATCCTTTGTTCCAGTACCTTCTCTTGCACAAAAGACCCTTTCCAAATTGTATATTCTTTCACCTGTCTCCATGAGCTCTTCCACAGTCCAGTCCCAACCTGTTAAGGGTCTAACTAAATCAACAAAATCTTCTGGACCTAAGGCAAAGGTTAAGAATTTACAGCTTACTAAGGAATCAACTGTAGATGCGAAAAAGTTTTGCTGGTCTATAACTAATTTAGCCTTCCCTTCAGTAGTATAAGGATCAACCTTATAAGGAGCCCCAAAGGCTTCATAGGCTGGAGTATAGGCCCTTAGATGGCATCCCCCTCTATTACTTGTAGCATAGGCTAAACCCATACCTTGCATACCCCTTGGATCATAAGCTGGTAACTCCAAACCTTTTGATTGCATTGCCAATTCTGGCATCCCATACTTTTCAGCTAATCTTTTAGATCCTAAAGCTATATCATCTCCAAATCCAGTTCTATATCCTGCCATCCAAGCTAAATCCATTATAGCCTGAGCATTTCCAAAGTTTAACTTCATCCCATGAAGTTTTTCATGAGGTATCTTTCCCTTCTCATAGAGTTCCATGGCACAGGCTACAGTAGCACCATAAGATATAACATCAAGCCCCATATCATTTATTATAGCGTAGGCTTTATTGATGGCCTTCATATCATCTATACCACAGTCTCCTCCTAGTGCCCAAACTCCTTCATATTCAGCCCCTTCATAATCCAACTGATAGGGAGGCTCATCTATCTTAACCAATCTAGCACATCTTACCGTACATCCCCAGCATCCCTTAGTTCCCACTAAATAGGTATCCTTAAGAGTTTCTCCACTTATCTTATCAGCTGTTGGAAAGACTCCCTTCTGGAAGTTATGTGTTGGATAATTCCCTAAACTGTTCATAACATTGGTAACAACTTCAGTTCCATAGGTTGGTAAAGCCTTTCCCGTTATATCATTTTCAGCAAGCTTCTTCCTCTTTTCATTACATACTTTATTGAAGGCTTCTTTATCGTATATGGGAGGCAATAAGAAGGGCTTTACATATACTGCCTTTAACCTTTTAGAACCCATCACAGCCCCTAATCCGGTTCTCCCAGCTGCCCTATTTTCATCATTCATTACACAGGATATAAAGGATAAATTCTCACCTGCTGGACCAATGCTCATTATACTACCAGAGCTACCTACTTCTAAATCGTGCCTTATTTTTTCTTCAGTATACCAAACTCCCTTTCCCCATAAGTGCTTAGCATCTCTAAACTTAACCTCGGCAACACCATCATTATTTTCGTCCATTATAGTTAGGTAAACAGGTTCGTCGGAAGCCTTATAGAATACTAAACCATCATAACCTGTCCTTCTTAGCATAGCACCAAAGTTTCCCCCGCTATTTGCATCTCCAAAGGCTCCTGTAAGTGGGGATTTTGCTATTATGTGGTGCCTTCCACTGAGAGGGAAAGGTGTACCAGTAGCTGGGCCAGTCATGACTATAAAGGGATTATCAGGTGATAGCGGATCTATCCCTTTAGGTGCCTTTTCTAGAAGAATCATAGCCCCTATACCAACACCACCTATGAATTTTCTTACAGTTTTCTCATCTATCTTCTCTTCTTTTAAGCTTTTGTCTTCTAAATTAATATGGAGAATCCTAAGCTCCATACCTAAATTAGGAATTTTATAATATTTATATTTTACCCATTTTAAATGAGGGACTGTCAAGATAACGTTCTCATTCTGTATATTCTATTTAACCTTAGGCTTTTTGTTCTATTTCCCTCTCTCCATACTCTATGGGTGGACTGGATTACCTTGTGAGGATGGTTAAGGAGGCTAAGATCT
This sequence comes from Nitrososphaeria archaeon, assembly GCA_029775995.1. Taxonomy (GTDB): domain Archaea; phylum Thermoproteota; class Nitrososphaeria; order Nitrososphaerales; family JARVJX01; genus JARVJX01. The sequence continues at coordinate 3,876 of JARVJX010000143.1, forward strand.
TTAAGAGGAATAAGGTGCTTTGCAAGATAAGATCCTCTAGCCCTCCTGCATTATTCAGGTTCATCTCTAAGGAGTATAGCA
>JARVJX010000144.1 GCA_029775995.1 Nitrososphaeria archaeon
TAGCTTCCCCTTTAGAGCATCCATATCATCGATGACTAAATTCTTAAGTGTGTTCATAGGGCTCTATAATCTAGAGATTAGTTGGGCTTATCTTGACAATCCCTTTAAATGAGAAAGCTAAAAATTTAAGATGATAAGTTTAAATAATTTAGTTTCATCCACATTTTGATTGGTCAAAGTTAAGATTAAAGCCTTTGCCATTCTAAGAGAAGAATTGGGCTGGAAGGAAAATGAGCTAATGTTTGATGGTGATGAGCTAAAGGATTTGCTTTATGAAATAAAGATAAAGGGAAATGGTAGCTTATATGATAGGATCATAAACCATGGTAAAATTATAAGCGGTTTCAAAATTTTGGTTAATGGTAGGGATATTGAGTTTCTAAAGGGGCTAAATACTAAGCTTAAAGAGTCTGATGAGATTACTTTGTTCCCTCCCGTTGCTGGAGGTAGAATAGGCGATAGTTCTTACTGGAGAAAAGAAATTGCTAACAGATGGAATGTTAGTATGGAAGAACCTTGCGAATTATGTGGAGCCTATAGGGTTCAGGATGGTTTTGTTGGTTATTTTGAGCTTATTAAAGGAGAGGGTTATTGGGTTTGTCCTAGATGCTTCAGAAAGGAGATGACTATATTAAAGGATAAACTTTATTCTAGAGGGTGTAGGTTTGCTTATCTGATAAATATAAAGGACAATGCTAAGCAAGTTTGGAAAATAATACATACATATCCATGGATCATCGAAGAGAAAGGTAAACCATAAGATTTGAGGCTGTGGCAGAAAAGTTCATTTTAGTTTAAATTTTATGATAACTTAACAGTCTACTCTTTCATAAAAGAGACGATAAAGTAGCTTTTCTGCCACAGCCAAGATTTGAAATAGCTTTTTAAAGTGGTTATCTGTTTAGTCTTTGAAGATGGCTCATTTTTACTCTCTGTTAACACAAGATTTTCTGATTTTTACACGAATTTTATTCCAGTTGTGATGCGAAGGACCAAGTTTATATTAGCAGAGTTAAAACTATTAAACGATGGTCCCAGAAGAGCTGGATAAAATTTTAGAAAAGTTTTGTAGAAAAATACAGGGATTAATCAATAGGGGGCATCTTTCATTAGAGTATGTTGAAGAAATAAAGTATAGGCGTCACAGTGAATTGCACTCAAGGATATTGGGATTGTTAAGTAGCGTAGGCAAATAACTTGATTATATTATTATATTGGGCATGGGATAAAGCCCTTTAAATAGTAGAAAATTTAATCCAGATATTTTATTTTGGAAAGACAAGGAACTTATACTCCTCGTAGAACATGGAAGTACAAATTTCTCAGACTATAGGGTCATTGATAAAGATTTAGTTAATTATAAGGGGCCGTAGAAAATCCTAGTAACATAGGATTGCCTAAATTTCTGGTTAATAATGAGTATTTTGCCAAATAAAAAAGTATCAAGTTGGTCAAGATGGAGATTGGATTGGTAGAGAAATTTCACTCTAAGGCAACTGAGTAGTTGAATGAAAACTAGCGGAAAGAAAATTATATGAAGAATTAAAAAGAATCCAAAGTCTTTTTATTATGAAAAATTTTTATCGGAATTTCAAAAATAAATAAAGGGTTTTTTGATAAATCTGCTCTCTTTTTTTATTAAACTTAAGTAATGGTCTCACTATAGAGTTTCCATCAAACAAGACATATAGGATTATATGGAACATAACATCAGCTAAGGCATTCATGGAAGCTTAGAACAAAAAATAAAAAATGAATTCCAAAGCATAAGAAAGAGTATAGCATCAAGAGCTTCTAAAAATTAGGAAAGTCTCGAGAAGATCTCATCTATTTCCTTCTGTATCTCTTCTTGGGGTTTAGAGCTTTCTATAAACTGATCCTTTTTATGTCCCCATTTCTTTACCTCTTCAGTTAGCATACTATACTGCATTTCTAAAGCGTATACCTTTGGATGATTTCCAATCCATACGTAAGCTCTGGATATATTTTGCATTATTCCTTCTTCAAAGACCAAAATATCCCCTTCTTTTGTTTCAATGAAGAGCCTAATTCTACCTTTACCAGTTGGGGCTCCAAGAATTATCCTTTTAATTTCAGAATCCTTAATCTGCTTTATACTTCCCACGTTTCTTATCCTTATTCCATAAACATAAATTTTTATGGTAGCTTTGAGAGGATTGAAAAACTTTACCCTTTTAGGTAAATTTTTATTCTAAAGTGGAAAAAGCTTAAAAGTGGTAGAATTTATATGTTTCAGGCTTTAGATAAAGCATCCTGGAGAAAAGAACATTGGAAGATATTCATTATAGTCTCCTTGAGCTTCTTTTTGGATGGAATCCTTTTTTCTTTAGTTCCTACAACGCTTTTTTTAATTCTTGAGTTGGACAAGGTTTCTTTGGTTTTAGCCCTTAATTCTCTATCCTTCATGTTAGGCTCTCTAGCTCTAGGGAGATTGGCCGATTTTTATGGTAGGAAGCTTCTCTTCTTAACTTCTGTACTCATATATCTTTTGGCTTCCATATTATTCATAGTATCTCCTAAAGAATTTCTTCCAGTTCTCTTCATAACTTCCATGATAAACTTTGGTGTAGGTGGGGAAGTAGGTGCAGCTTATGCTGCTATGGCTGAGCTTAGCCCTATGAACCATAGAGGAAAGGCTATAATGTTGGCAACTAACTTTTGGAATATAGGAGCCTTTTTTATAGCTGGTTTAGCCTTAATCTTTTATCAGATATATGCCGATGTTAGTACTCAAATCTTTGCTCTTCTTATTGGTGCTATACTCTTAGCTATAGTTGTAGCTTTGGCTAGGCTTTACCTCCCAGAGTCCCCAAGATGGTTAATTCAAAGGGGAAGAATTCAAGAGGCTCAAAGGGTGATTGGAAAATTTTCTGAAGAGAAGGAAATAAAGAAGGAGGAGAGTTTAGGGTTAAAACCTAAAGAAGTGGGGCTTATAGAAGCCTTCAAAAAGTATAGGTTCAGGTTAATGATTTTACTGATAATTACTTCCACCCAACTTCTAACCTATAACATGGTAGCCTATTACTCTCCCTATGCTTCAGGTTTTATTTATGGCCCTGAATCAGCTCCTCTAATTATATTCTATGCTAACTTAGGAGCTTCTATAGGAGCCTTTCTCCTTTTGCCTTTAATAGATAGGACAAGAAAGCTATCTAACACTTTAGCCTTTATGGGAGGGTTAATAACTTGCCTATTTTTAATCTTGGGCTATGGGAATCTTTTCTTTATATTTTCAATGGTTCTTTTAATAAATCTTATCTTTTCTGAATGGGCCTGGGCGGCTTTAAGTGCTTTAGAAAGTGAACTTTTCCCTACAGGGGTTAGAGCCTCTACAGTTGGTTTTATAACTTCCATAGCTTGGCTTTTTAATACCCTTGTAATTTTGGTAGAAGCGGAGATAAGCGCCATAACCTTCCTTTCATTAGCTTCTTTACTTTGGTTTATAGGTTTCCTAGCAACATTAATTTGGTATAAAAGAGGGTTAGAAAGTGCAAAGAAATCTGTTGATGAGCTAATTTAGAATTAGGGCTCCTCCATTTTCTCCTCATCATAATACTTAATAATACCTTTTTTATCTAAAATAATATTGAAGATCCTGCTCCCTTCAGAATAAACTCTAAACTTACCTTTCACCCAAATTTCCTTCTCATTATGGCCTATTTTCCCTATAGATAAAGTAAATTCATCAGCAGCTAACTTGTAAATTTTGGTTAAATGCCTCCTTAAAGTTTGCTCGATTAATCCATAATACTCAACCATTAACCTTATAATTTCCAATTAGTTTTATAAATTTTTAATGCTCTCATATACTGTGGCAGAAAAGTTCATTTTAGTTTAAATTTTATGATAACTTAACAGTCTACTCTTTCATAAAAGAGACGATAAAGTAGCTTTTCTGCCACAGCCAGA
>JARVJX010000145.1 GCA_029775995.1 Nitrososphaeria archaeon
GACTTCAAGAAAGTCCAAGCTAAGAAGAAGCTCACCACGCCTAATAAGCCTCTCATCAACAACAGACCAATACATAGATTAAAGCAAGACATAAGAAACTTAAAGAATTAAGCCACAAAGCATAAAGCTTATATAATCCCTCCCCCCATATACTGATAATATGAGCAATAAACCTAAAAGTATGGATAGAAAGGGTAAAAGAGAAGAAAATAAGCTGAATGAATTGTTATATAAAAAGCTAACAAGAAGAGAAGCCTTAAGCACTACAGCAAAGATAGGTATTACTGCTGGGGTAGCTGCTGTGGTAGCTGGTGTAGGAGGATACTTTGGAGGATTAGCAAGTGTACCTGCTAAAGAAGTAATTAAAACCATAAAAGAAACAGTTACTCAAACTGTAGGAGCTCCTCAAACTGTAACTCAAACTATAACTCAAGTAGCCCAAACCATAAGAGAGACTGTTACAAAAACTGAAACCCTAACTGTAACTGCCCCTGTAGTTCCACCTGTTGAAAAAATCGTCATAAAGGAGTCTGTTAAACTAACACTTTTAACTTGGTATCCATCACCTGAAACTCTTACTGATGTTGCAAAGTCTTTAGCAGAAGAATATCCTATGATTAGCGTAGAAAACAAACTTCTCCCTTTTCCTGAATACTATAGTACTCAAGCAACAGCCTTTGCAACAGGTACCCCCTTTGATGTACATGCCCAAGTAGTAACCTTTACTATTCAATACCGTGATGAGATGCTTCCACTTAACCCACTGATCGAAAAGTATATGCCTAAAGGCTGGGAAAACGAGTATTACCCCATGGTCCTTGACCACAACCTCTTAGCAGATCCTGGGAAGAAGATCTACTATTCTCTGCCTGTAGCTTGGCAGCAAATTGGTTTAGCATACAATCCTAAGGTTTTCAAGGAAAATAATGTTGAGGTTCCTAAGACTTGGGATGAACTTAAAGTTGTAGCTGATAAGTTCAAAAAGCTTGGGATAGACCCAATAGTAGTAGGTAGCAAAGATATGTGGCATACCATGGATTGGTTCATGCTCATATCAACTCAATTCAACTATGATCCCACTTATCCTGATGAGGTGGGATGGTTAGCAGCTGAGCAGGGAATAATAAAGTGGACAGATCCAAGATTTCTCAAAACCATGGAAGCCTTACAGCTTCTACAAAAGACTGTTTGGCAGGAAACCCCAGTACCAGCTTTAGCTTAGTATCCTGATGCAGCTGGTAAGTGGTGGGCTGGCAAAGCAGCCATGATAGCCTTTGGAACCTGGGATCTGGCTACTCACATTCACTCAGGGGCTACAAATCCTAGAAGCACCATAATCTTTGGAGATGAGAAAAATGGATTTGGATGGTTCTTTCCTCCTATAACAGAGATGGGTAGTAACAGATACAGTAAGAATTGGATCACAGCAGCTTGGAATCTAGCAATACCTAAGAAGGCTAAGAATCCTGAGGCTTCCTTTGCCTATGTAAAGCATCTTGTTTACGGAAAGGGACTTGAAATCTTCTGGAGAGATAGGTGGAATTTCCCTGCAAAGAAAGGATTAATAGAGAGGACCACAGATTGGCAGACAGAGGCCCTTAAACAAGAGTGCCTAATTCTTAATGAGAGACTAAAGAATCCAAAGCTATTCTTCAGGAGAGACCTCCTAGTTCCACCTGTAACTGACATATTCTATAACCAATTAGGAGGATTCTTTGCAGGTACTTTATCAGCATCAGATGTATTGAATGCAGCCCAAGAAGCCCAGGAGAAATTCATGGCTAAAAAGTGAGTATGAAGTTATCAAGGTACGGGTATCTCTTCGTACTACCTCCAATGGGAGTGTACTTCATTTACATAATCTACCCTATCCTCCACACTTTTTTTATTGGATTTACAGATTGGAAGGGTGTGGGAGAGGTAAAATTTATAGGTTTTTCAAATTATATTCAGATGTTCAAAGACCCGGTATTTTGGATTTTGTTAAGAAACTTTGGAGTATGGTTTGGTATAACAACTGTAACCATGCTTTCCATAGGATTAGTCCTTGCTATATTACTAAATATGTCCCTAAAAGGGGGCACCATTTATAAAGTGATAATCTTTATTCCTGTAACTTTATCTCAAGTAGTTACAGGCTTCGCTTGGTCCTTTATCTTAAACCCTGACTTTGGACCCATAAATCCCTACCTTAAAGCTCTTGGTCTAGGTTTTTTAGCCCAGCCTTGGCTTGTTCACTGGCCTACAAATCTTATAGCCAGTGCCATTGCATATACTTGGCAGTATGCAGGTGTAACCATGGTCATTTACCTAGCTGGCTTACAAACTATTCCTAAAGACCTTTACGAAGCAGCTTCTATAGATGGTGCAGGAGTTTGGGCAACCTTTAGAAAGATAACCCTTCCATCTCTTAAACCCATGACCGTAACTCTAGTGATCTTCTCCATAGTAGGTACCATATATCAATTTACCTTTATATGGTTTCTCACAGGGGGAGGACCTGCCCACGCTACTGCCTTCTTCTCTACCTACTATTTCACTAGAGCCTTTCGTACCTTTGAGTTTGGATATGCTTCAACCCTAGCTTCCTTTGCCTTCATCCTAGCTTTAATCATTACTATAATCTACTATAGGTTCAGTTATAGGAGGAGAATTGGATGAGGATCAATCCCTATAAAATATCAGCCCATCTGGTTTTGCTTATTTATACTCTCTTTACTCTTATACCCTTACTTTATATATTAGCCTTTTCCATTAAGGGTCCAGTTGAATCTGCCACAAATCCAGGATTCCTAGTGCAGAACCCAGTTCCTGAGAACTACATTTCTGTATGGGCTGAGTTTCCCCAAAGGCAAGGCATACCCCCACTCTGGAATTTTATGAGGAACAGCTTGATAGTTGTGGGTCCATCAGTACTGCTCATTTTATTTCTCTCCTCTTTAGGAGCTTATTCCTTTAGTAGGTATCATTATAGAGGTAAGGAAGCCCTTTTCTTTAGCGTAATTGCAGGTTTGATGGTTCCTCCTATAGCTACAGTAATACCAGTTTTTATTCTCAACAAAGCCTACGGTCTTTTTAATACCTATCTTGCCGTAATTGGACCTTACACAGCCCTTAACTTGCCCATAGGGGTCTTAATCATAAAAGCTTACCTGGAAAGTCTACCCACAGAGATCGAAGAGGCTGCTAGGCTAGATGGAGCCTCTGAATTTCGCATCTTTTACAAAATAGTGATGCCTTTAGCTAGACCAGCTCTAGCTACCGTTGCCATATTCTCGTTCCTTAATGTTTGGAACGAGTTTCTCTTTGCAGTAGTATTCTTACAGGATACTGAGATTCAAACTTTACCACTTGCAGTCCAAGCCTATAGCAGAAACATGCAGATAGCAGACTGGGGGAAGATCTTTGCAGTTCTTAATATAATGAGCTTACCAGTTATTATCGTATTTTTAGTCTTACAGAAGCAATTTATTAAAGGATTGACAGGAGGAGCAGTAAAGGGTTAGCCTAGAAATTTTAACATATACACACCTGTACTGCTCACAGCTACTAAGAAATACATAAGCATGGTTAAAGAGAACAAGGTTAATTCTACTCCTAAAGAAAGTTATAGTAACACACAAATCAGATATGAGCCTTTTAGGATAAATTTTTGCTTTGTCGAACAGTTATCTTGCTTTTTGATTTTAAAGCAATTTTTAAGGCTTCTCATAAGTTCTTCCTTTTAACAGATTTAATGCTTCCCTCTTATCTGGTTAATGGTTGTTTAGCATTAGATACATTTTTCTTGGCTTGATACTTCTAATGCTTATCTTAATCTATCTTTTTCTATGCTGAAGCTAGAGTCCTTTATTCCTAATGAGGAAGAT
>JARVJX010000146.1 GCA_029775995.1 Nitrososphaeria archaeon
CACGTTAATGGGTGTGAGAGCTACAACTGGCACCTAAGAACCTTCCTAAGACCTAAGCGAGGAATATCTAGGAGAAAAGCCTCCTCCAAGCATTGGAGCCTCAGCTTACGCTAGAACATAGTGGAAAGATCTAGATCAGCATACAAATGGTTAATAACGATAACCATTCACTAAGGAGACAAGAGCGTAATTTAAAACTTAAGCAATTAAATAGGTAGTAGGCTATGGCTACTTATAGAAATAATAGTTTTCATTAGCAAAAATATGCTTGGTTACAACCCTATAGCTAGAAACTAACCACTTATATTTTAATTAGACCTAATAGGTTCTAAAAAATCTTAGAATAGAAAATAACTTAGAAATTTAGAATTCCTTTAATTAGAAGGACTAGTTTAGTTTAATTTAGACCCTAATCAGGCTAAGATTTTAATGTTAAATTTTAAATGATAACTTTAACTATTTTTTAAGAATCACTACACTCTCCCTTGCTTTTCCTACTTTTACAGTTCTATCCTTAGTAACTATCCTTTGTCTAACTACTATTATCTTCTCAACTTTAAAGCCCATTCTATGAGCCAGCTCAGCTATAAGATAATCGGTAGGAACAATGGCATAGCCTGGAAAGGCTCCTTCAGCCACTACTAGGGCTACTTTTCCCTTTGGCTTTAATACTCTATAAAATTCTCTTAAGCACTCATTCATATCCTGAAGATAAGCTTTCGCTATATCTGGAAGATTTAGCTCTGGAAATAAATCTTTAACATTTTTTGGTCTTAAACCTATATAAGATCTTAAGCTATCTTTATAAGCTCTAAAGAATAAATCATATTCAATTTTGTAAACTTTTGCATACTCTATCTTATTTAGATAGGGAGGAGAAGTGATTATGGCATCAAATCTTTCCTTAAGAAAACCCAAATCTCTAGAATCTTCCAAGTATACATCAATTTTACACTTTTCAAACTTTATCTTCTTTAAATCCTTTATCATATTAACTAAGATTCTCTTTAGCACCTTTCTAAGGGGAGGTACCCTTTTATCAACAATTTTTACTACACTACCATCCTTAAGGGCAAAGCTTGCTTTATTAGATGCGTTAATTAGAGCCAATAAGAAAAAGTCTCTAATGGATTCATCCTTTATTTCCTTAATCTTTTCTCTAAAGAATATTAGATCGTAAAGGTTGAACTTTGAAAAGGCCCTTAAGGTTAAAGGGCTTAAACCCTCAATAGGATATCTTTCAAATTTTTGAGAAAAGAGTTTATCTAATTCTTTCCTTAACTTATCTAAACTATAATCTTGAACCTTAACCTTGGTTACAAAGTAAGCTAAAGGAGCTACATCAACCCCTACACAATTTATCCCCCTCTCTTTACAGGCTAATAAAGTAGTCCCAACACCACAAAAAGGGTCTAAAACGTAGCTCTTTTTCTTCAAATTAAATTCATCTAACATGAGCATAACAAAATCTCTTGAGAAGCCCTCTTTAAAGTAAAACCAATTATAAATGGGTAATCTTTTATTTGGAATAAAGGTAACTAGGTTTCCTAAATCGTACCTTTCCTCGATTTTGGGCTTTAGCTTTACCTCCATCTTACTCTAAACCCTCAGCGATCCTTTTAACCTGATTTATTACCTCATCAGAATAGCCTTGCTCCATTAAACCTTCCAATACTATATTTAAATAGAGAGGATTGGGCCTTCTAAACTTTTTCTTCTCTTTCATATAATAGGTTAAGGCTAACACTTCTCCATCCTCCGTTTTAGCTTTAACCTTTATCTTCGTATACTTTTTTCCTTCGTAATCATCCAATTTCTTCAATTGCTCTTCGCTAATTAAGTAAAGGGCACCATACACCTTACCTTTTTTATCTTCTTCTATATCTGCTACCCCTTCTCTAAAGCTCAATCTGTATCCCTCTAACAAAGCCCTTTTCCTTTCCCTCCATTCTCCTATTCTTTCTTTAAGCCTCCTTAAATTTAAATTAGAACCGTAGGCAAAGTACCATAACATGTTTCTAAAATTTTCTATAGATTAAATGAGTGATCTTTACTACTTACCAAGGGGGTCTAAAGGACAAATCTTCGGAGAAACTAATTAAGCTTTCTATAAACTTTAAGCCCTTAAATTCATAAAGCTTAGTAACTATATCTCTCTCAGTAATCACTCCATCAATTTTATCGTCAATAACAACTCCTAAACCCCCGATTCCTAAAGTGTTCATGGTAAAGCAAGCTACCCTTATATCATCTTCAGGCTCTACAGTAGCTAAGGGATTACCCATAACCTTAGATACCTTAGTTTGTAAAAGATCACTAATCGTAATAAGGCTATAACCTAACCCAAAATCTAGGAATCTCAGTATGTCTTTATTACTTATCATTCCTTGAGTATCCTTTAAAGAATTAGAGTAGCTAATAAGGAGCCTTCTAATCTTTTTTTCAGCCATCAAATTTATAGCATTAAGAAGTCTATCTTCAGGGTTAATGCAAATGGGCTTTTTATTGTAAAAATCTTTAACCTTAAGGCCTATAGGTTTAATGCTTGTTCCTAGAAAGGATATGAAGTCTCTTAGAGTGATTATCCCTTTAAGCCTACCTTCTTCATCGGTTAAAGGTAAAGCCCCTTTATTATTTTCGCTCATTATCTTTACCGCTTCCATCAATTCTGCTTTGTAAAGAAGGTGTAAAGGATCTTTTGTTATTATATGCTTAACAGGAAAATTAAGTAGGTCCATTATGACTTTATCATCATAACCTCTAACTTCAGGGTCTATATTAAGCTCATGTAAAGCATCTATAACATCTTGAGCTGATACTATTCCTATGAGCTTTTGTTCATCGTTTATTACAGGCAAGTGCCTAAAATTTCTCTTTACCATTATCCTTATACTCGCTGAGATTTTACTATCTTCCTTTACACTAACTGTTTGCCTACTAAAGAGCCACCATAAATGGTTTAACTTTATCTTAAAGCTCATCCCTCTTCTATTAAATTTCCTTATAGATATACCTTAATAAAGGGTAAGGAGGTTGGATGAAGAAAAGCTCTTAGTTGAAGAGGAATGCTATTACTTAAGGAAGTTAGGAGCAAGCTATTAAGAAATCACTGAGGGCTTAGGGATTGGTGGAGAGAAAGCTAAAAAAGACTTAGTAAGAGAGAAGTTAAGGGAGAAAAAATTGATAGGTTTTACCTGAATCCCTTTACAAAGAGGTTAAAGGAGATGTAAGGGTTACCTTGGTGGATGGAAAAAGGAGCCTTTTACCATTCAAGGAGGAGTAAATTGGAGAAAATGGATAGCAAAACCTTATTAACCTTATTTGATGGGAGCAAGGAGTATTTGATGAATATGCCAAAATTTATCTCAAAGAGCTTAGAAAAATATCAAGCTGGTTTTGATCCTCTAGTGCCTTTAAAAGAGCTTAAAAGAGGAATGGAAGTTATAGAGGAAATTTTAAAGAAAGGAGAGAATAAAACCAAGGATTCAAACGAAAAGAATAAATACTTTTTAAAAATAGGCTCCTCTGAACTTCCATAAAGCTCTATTATAGGATTGGCTATAAAAAGCCCCTTATTAGTTCCTATTGTCAAGATTGTTTTATTGCTAACCTACTCGTTTGCGATTTTACAATATTTAAAGGTTTTAAAAATTCATGTTATGATTTTAGCTTAGGTAAATAAGGAAAATATCTTACCATTTGATAATTTTTTAAGAGCAGAGGATTCAAAAAGAATCAAGGGCTCTGTTACTTTAATAGGAGCTTCTCCCTAGGAACTTAAGGTGATGACTTATGTTCATTAGGTATAGGACTCCCATGGCTATAATCTTATATGGTGTATATTTAGTTTT
>JARVJX010000147.1 GCA_029775995.1 Nitrososphaeria archaeon
CGAGGAATATCTAGGAGAAAAGCCTCCTCCAAGCATTGGAGCCTCAGCTTACGCTAGAACATAGTGGAAAAATCTAGATCAGCATACAAATGGTTAATAACGATAACCATTCACTAAGGAGGCAAGAGCGTTAAAGATTTAATTAACCTCTTTATATGGAGTCGATATTCTGACTAAGCCTGTATCGACAAGAGCGTAAAATATTTAATTAACCTCTCCTAAAACCTCTAAAGGTTTCGTTATTAATGATGAAAGCTTCTTTAACCCAGATTTATCTAAACTAACTAAGATTACAGTAGCAGGACCAGCAGATTTCTCAAGGTTTAAATTTACTGATCTATTAAGGGTTATACCTCTACCAATGGCATGAGATAGTGCTAAAATCTCATGATTTATCCCAAAGGAACCTACAGGAAGTATATCGTGCACAAAGTCCATCCTATTAAGCTTAATCATATCGTTACAATTAGGTATAATTCCTCTAACTTCACCCAATATAACCTCTTCCCCTATCAAAGGCTTACCAATGGCAACAATAAAATCGCCGGGCATGGTTAGACCAATTCTCAAATCTTCTTGCTTTACTAAGCCTAAAGCTGTAATACCAACACTGGTTTGCTCTGTTTCAAAATTTTCTTCCGTATTCTCCGCTATAGCCTCATTAGGGTTCATTCCAATTCTTATAACTTCTTCTCTAATACCCTCAATTATAGCTGAACCTATGCCTTCTCTTTTTACACCAAGGTTTGCTGTGATAAAAATTGGGGAGGCTCCTACTGATAAAACATCCATGAGGGCCACCCTTGTCATATGCCTACCTAAAACTTTACCATCAACCTTAACATTATCCTTAGGTTTTGGACCTATGCCTCCAGCAGAGGTTAAACCTATAACCATATAAAGGTTAGAGGATATGCTAAGTATTATAACATCTCTCCACCTTCTAACCCTAATTTTGCTAGCTTCCACTTTATCAAAGGTTCCTTCTCTATTCATAGCTTGGAGATAAAATACCAAAGCTTGCCTAATAAATTCTGATTTTGTTATAGAATAGGTCTTAGTTATGGATTCTATCTCGTTTCTTAACTTTTTTGAAACCCTTAAATTAATCACTGACACGTCTTACATTTGTATTACAAAAAGAAAAACTTTTTTATTAACTTAAAAAAGGAGAGAGGGTGCTCTTTAAAGATATACGCCAAATAGCTATTACAGCCATGTTTTCAGCTTTAACTGTAGTTGGCTCCTTCATAAAACTACCAAGCCCCTTACCTACTGTTGCCTTTGATTCTTTGCCAGGATTCTTTTCAGCTTTATACTTTGGACCAATTATTGGAGCTTTTGTATTAGGAGTAGGACATATTGCCACATCAGTTATATCAGGTTTTCCCTTGGGTCTATTACATATCCCTATTGCCTTAGGTATGGCCTTTGATGGAGTTGTTATAGGCTTTTTAAATGGTAAAAGAAGAAGATTTTTCTTTATATTAGCTATTGTAGTTGGCATACTCATAAACACAGTTCTAGTTTTGCTTGTAGTTCCTTTTCTTGGTTGGGGCTTTGTAATATTCTTTACCCCCTTCCTTCTCTTTGCGTCTACAGTAAACATGCTTGTAGCAGCTATAATTTACAAACAGGTTAAAAGAAGAATTGGATAAAATAAAAAGGCTGAGAACAAACCGAGATATATCTATAATTACCTTGGGGGGTATAGCTTTAGTATTTGCTGTTGACTCAGCTGGGGGAATTGGGCCAAAGCCTCTTGACAAAGTTAAAGTTTCTGGTGAAATCTTAGGAAGGTTTACAGCTCAAGCAGCAATTATGGAAGTATTGGCAGTTAATGCTGAGCCAATACAGATAGCCTATTCCTTTTGTTTTGAGCCTCAACCTACAGGGGATGAGGTTATTAAGGGAATAAAAAGAGCATTAAGAGAGGCTAAAGTTAAATCGAAGGATATTTTGTTAGGAAGCTCTGAGAAGAATGTGAAAGTAGAGCAATCAGGGTTAGGAATATGCGTAGTTGGTTCTGTATCAATTAAGAAGTTAAAGATAGGTAAAAGCAAAAAGGGAGATATAATAGCCTCAATAGGGATTCCCTCTGTAGGCTATGAGGTATTGGAAGCTGAAGAAAAGGGATTAATAGCAGATATAAAAACTCTTAAAGAATTGATTAAAAGGCCCTATGTAAGAGAAGTTATACCAGTAGGCTCAAAAGGAATCCTTTATGAAGCTGAAATAATAGCTAAGGATTGTGGATTGGAATTTAAACCTTACGAACATGTAAGCATAGATGTTAAAAAACCTGCAGGTCCTTCAACAGTTTTGGTGGTTAGTATTGAAAGGGATAGCTTAGAAAAGCTCTACGAACTAAAAAAACCCATTACAAAAATCGGGTTCCTAGATTAAGAAATTAAGTATTCAAGAGCTTTAAATACTGTGAAGCTACTCATATAATCAAAAACCACAGATAGTGTTTTATACTTCCTAAATAGTTGAGACTAACTTTTTTTCTCTCATTAACCCTTTAACTTTTCCTTCAAGTATAGTTAATCTTTGGGCCATATTTCTACTATCCCTTAAATCGTGGATGTTATCTCTTAAACTTACAATTTCCGTTGTTAACCTCTTATCAACTTCATCCATCTTTGTATTGACAGACCTTACCTCAGTAGTTATACGTTTATCCATCCCATCTATCCTTGCATTTACAGCTTTAGGCTCTCCCTCTATTCTTTCAAGCCTAGGAGCTATTATACTTTCTAACCATTGCCTTACTCTAGGTAAGACTCTTTATCTTTCGAGTCTTAATTTACCCTGAACTCAAACATTAAACTGTATTCCTCATGATTACAAAGTTTTAAAAATTTATTAAATTAATTCTATTACTAATCTCTCTATAAACTATCTGTAAATCTGCTCCTATTGTAATTAGTTTGAATCCTTCTCTAATAACCTTTTTAGCCGATTCTACATCATGAACCCCTATACCAGCATATACTCCAACTTGATTACAGTATTTTACCATCTTGTTTTTATATTCCAAAACGAAGGGATTATTTCTCTCCAACTTTAAATTTAGGGATAAGCTTAAATCACTAGGCCCAAAGAATGCAAAATCTATTCCCTTTAAGTTCACATCTTTACCAAGAGAATCGATGATTTCTTTATTCTCCAACATGATTCCTAACATAATATCTTCATTAGCCCGAATTAATTGCTCATAGTTTGAGCTTAACCATCCTGAAGCCCTATTGGTTCCTGAGCTTCTTAGTCCTTTGTAATTACCAGCATTAAACCTTCCAGCATCAACTAAGGCATCTATTTCCCTTTGCTCTTTAACTTCAGGTATTAAAATAGCCTTAACACCGCAATCCAAAACTTTACCAATCATCGCATACTCAAGGTAAGGAAGCCTTACCAATAGTGTGCAATTATGAAGCTCTGCAGCCCTAAGAAGATTGATTATGCTGTTAGAATCGTAGGGAGAGCATCCAGAATGCTGTAAATCTACCCATATAAAATCTAATCCAGCTTTACTCATAACTTCTATCAAGTCTGGACATGTGGTTAGAGTAGATGCTCCTAATGCATAGCCTCTCTCTTTAATAGCTTCTTTAATTCTATTCACAGCATTAATTAGGATTAAGTTTTATAAATCTATTAGCTTTGTGGCTTAATTATTGTTGTGTGTTTGCTCTTTGTTTTTAGTGTTGGATTGTGTTTATAGGTTTATGATTGTGTTGTATATGAATGCTTTTATTTTTAGCTCTTTGGCTATGTTTGGCAGCTCCTTAGCCAAGCAGTAATCGCCGAAGATACGCTTGAATGTTGAGAACGCTGTT
>JARVJX010000148.1 GCA_029775995.1 Nitrososphaeria archaeon
AATCCAGTCCACCCATAGAGTATGGAGAGAGGGAAATAGAACAAAAAGCCTAAGGTTAAATAGAATATACAGAATGAGAACGTTATCTTGACAATCCCTTTAGGAAAAGAAAAGGATTTAAAGGGATCCCTATCTTCTTATAGTATATGAGGCTATCCAATAGCAGGTATGGATTTTTATTAACTTTACCAGGTATATTATTTTTAGCCCTATTTGTCATGTTTCCCATAGCTACCCTAATAGGTTTGAGCTTTTATAGATATGATTTTGTAAATCCTGTGGAATTTATTGGATCTGGAAATTTTAACTGGGTAATTGAGGATAGACGCTTCTGGCTAGCCATAATAAATACTGTAATATACAGTGGAGGTGTAAGTAGCCTAACTTTTTTACTTGGCCTCTTTTTAGCGGTAACAATAGCAAGGATAGATAGATTTTCTGCTCTCTTTAGAACCCTCATCATATTACCTTGGGCAGTTCCCTTGGTTGTTTCAGGTTTAGTATGGAGATGGATGTTAGACCCTGGTGCAGGAGTATACAACTATCTCATCTTTAAGTTAGGCCTTGTGAAGGAACCTTTCAATATATTTGCAGACCCAAATTTAGCTATGTTAGGCGTAATATTGGCTGATACTTGGACAAGAATACCCTTTATGTTTATACTTATTTTAGCATCCATAAAGAGCATACCCCCAGAGCTATACGAAGTGGCTAAAGTGGATGGAGCCCATATGGTCAATACTTTTAAAAATATCACTTTACCTTTGATTAGAAGGGGTGTGTTTGTAGGAATTTTAATTACAAGTATGTTTTCCTTTAGAACTATAGATGCCATATGGAGCATGACACGGGGAGGCCCTGGAGAAGCTACCTATGTTTTAGGTATAAATCTCTTTGATTATATAGTTAGGTTACTAAATTTAGGCTACGCTGCAGCCTTAGGAATAATAATGCTAGGGCTAATAAGTAGTTACGCTAGCTTCTTAGTCTACTATCTGTTAAAAAGGTGATTTATTGGGCATAACAAATTTCTTCTTAAGGATAATTGAAAGTAAAAAAACCCCTTACATTGTTTTAATAATATTCACCGCTTTCCTTATCTCCCCTATAGTATTAATGATCTTCACTTCCTTTAAGGGCTATGAAGAAGTATTTAAGTGGCCTCCTACCATTTTACCTCAAAATCCTACTTTAGAAGCTTACGTAAGAGTTTTAAATAGCGAAGCCACTTTAGCCTTACGTAACTCCTCTATAATTGCTGGTAGCACTACCGCTTTAGTTTTGTTAGGTTCCATATTTACAGCCTATGCCTTAAGCAGATTCAGCTTTAGAGGGAGTAAAAAGATACTTTTACTCTTTTTGGTAACTAGGATTATTCCACCTATATCCCTCTTAGTTCCTTACTACCTCTTTCTGAATAGCTTAGGTTTAATAAACACTTACATTGGTATGATAATCCTTTATACCTATTTAAGCTATCCCTTAATTGTTTGGCTCCTTAAATCCTTCTTTGATGAATTTCCTCAAGAGCTCATAGATGCAGCTTTGGTAGATGGTTGCTCTAGAACTGGGGCTATTTTAAGGGTTGTTCTTCCTTTATCAGCAACAGGTATAGCTGCAGCAGCAATAATAAGCTTCCTTTGGACTTGGAACGAGTTCTTATACGCTGTAATATTTACAAATACCTTTGATGTTAGCCCTATAACCATAGCTGTTTTTCTATTTGTGGGAGATTACGTTATAGAGTGGCATGCTATGAGTGCTGTTGGTATCTTTGCAAGCTTACCAACTATACTATTCTTCATCTTTGCCCAAAAATATATAATAGAAGGCCTTATAAAGGGAGGATTAAAGTTTTAAAAAAGAAAAAGGGGAGGCCTTTAAGCCTGTATCTTATCGGCATCTTCTTGAGCCTTCTTTAAAGCTTCTTCAGCGCTTATCTTACCTAAAGCTGCACTCTGGAACCAAGCTAACCATTTAACGAATATATCGTCTCCACCTGGAGGTAAAGCCTCTAATACACCGACTGTTTCCCACTTCTTTCTCATCTCTAAGTGTAAGCCCCTTTCTTTTGCACTCGGTAAATCGTATACCCCCAAAGCTGCTGTTTCATTCCCCTCATAGACCATTTCATTCCATTGAGATTGAAAGCTCCTATAGTAATCGGCAAAGAGAAAGGCTGCTGCTTGCTCATTGGGTGAAGCATAGGGATTTACACCAGCTACACCTATCCATGGATCTCCGGTTCTTGGAGGGTCTTTAACATCAAAGCCTATAGGTTCAGCTATAGCCCAGTCTCCCTGTATCTCTGGAGAGAGCTGAGGATTAGAGTATCTAACAGCATCTACACTTCCAGCTAAGACCAAACCGGCTTTTCCTCTTCCAAAGACCTCTGGAGATTCAGACCAGGACCATCCTAGAGATTCAGGGGGTGCCGCTCCTGAAGTAAAGTAATCTACAAAGAGCTTCCAACTCTTTTGTACAGCTGGGTCAAAGAAGTTTATCCTACCTGTCTTGTCTACAAAACTTCCCCCTAGTGAGTGAACTGGACCTAACATGGCTCCCCACATGTATCTATGATCTTTACCTGGTAAGGATAAACCATAGAAACCAGGACCTAATTCTTTTCTAGCCCATTCTGCAACTTGCTTTCCTATATCTAAAATCTCTAAATAGCTTCTAGGAGGCTCTGAATAACCAGTAGCCTTCTTTAACCATGAGGGTCTGTAGAAGAGTATAAAGGGTTTAGGACCTGGCATCATACCTGCTGAATACCAATGGCCTTGGAATTTAAAGACCTCTATCAGACCTTTGGCGTAAAGCTTCTGTACCTTTTCTGGCCACATAAAATCACTTTGAACTAACCATCCACTTCTTGCAGCTTGCTGTAGTAGCATAGCTGCATTTATGTAATGAAGATGGACTGCACTTGATTTTGCTGTCATTATAGATATGGTCTTAAGCCAGAGGGTTAGCTCCTCCATTTCTGTCATTTCAACCCTTATTCCTGTCATATCTTCAAAGGCACTCATACCCATAGCTGTGGCTGGATCGTGAGCTATACCCCCATAGTTAAGAAACCTTATTACTTTAACCCCCTCTACAGCCTTCTTCCACCCCTCAGGTAATTGGTATCCCTTTATGGCTGCTATAGGTTCAGCTCTATAGGTTTTGAGAAAGGGCCATCTTTCTATCCAATGGTCTGGTATCTTTCCTATTTCAACTCCTGTTAGCCTATCAACCCAATCAGGTTTATCCCAATTTATCTGCTCTAACACAATTTTCGGTGGCATAGGAGCTGTAGGAACTACTTCTATGGTCTTTTCTACAGTTTGAGTTTGAACTTGTGTTTCTACTACTTTTTCTGTCCTTACAATAGTAGTAGGAGTACCAGCTACTGTTGTTACTATAGTCTTTTCTACTGGTCTCTCTATAGTTTGAGTTATTACCCTTTCAATAGGCTTCTCTACAGTTTGAGTTTGTACTTGAGTCTGAACAACTGTTTCTACAATTCTTTCAGGAGGTCTAGTAGCAAAGTATGCAGCTAATCCACCAACTACTACAATTGCAGCACCTAATCCAGCATATAGGAACTTTCTTCTATCTAACTTTTTAGGTTCTTTGATCACGCTTTTATTTAAAAAAAATCAACTATTTAACTCTTTCGCTAAAGAATCTGAGGTTGTCAACTTAAGAGGGGTGACGTCCACCCCATCCTGTAGGGCTTGACTCTACTGGAGGTGATCTGGGCGCTATCCCCTTCGATGAATCTTTTTCAAGATAAAAGAGTCTTTTGGCTTAGGCGTAAGCCCGCTAGGCTGAAGTCCTTATCCATACC
>JARVJX010000149.1 GCA_029775995.1 Nitrososphaeria archaeon
AAGAACCTCTGGAACAATCATACTGAGTTAAAGGGAGAGGAGAAACAAAAACACTACCCACAACATTCATATTTTAGAGCGTTAAAATTTTTAGTTTCTGCTTCTTCCTCTCTTTTGCTATAAAAGGAAGCTATGGAAAAATTGACGGGAAGATTTTTCTTTTTTTGAGTTGAAGCCCTTAACCTTCTTTGAATTTTTGGGGATGAGGAGTGTGAAAAAGGAGAGTTAGAAATTTTTCTGAAAGTATTTCCTAGCAAATTGCTCTATTGCATCCAATGCGCAAAGCAGCTCTACCTAAACCCAGAAGTAAAATAAAAAATGTGATATCACATAAGAATAGCCAATAAAATTTAAAAAGAAGCTGAAGCAAAAATGAACCTAATGCCATATTTGATAAGAATATACCACTACTAATGGGGCAAGAACACTAAGAAAGTCAAACAAAAACTAATCTTCTCAAAAAGTGTGGGCTAACAAGAATACCTAATCATACAGGAGATCTCTTGCTTTATTAGGGTGAAGTATATAGAGTTTATCAAAGTTAAATTAACTGAACATAGTATAGAAAAGAATATTACTGTTAGCATCATAACTTGCTATGTGCATTGGGTGAATGATACAAAGAGTATTGGTGGCCGTCGTGGTGTAGGTTGGTAGCATAGGAGGCTGTGGACCTCTTGGTCGTGGGTTCAAGTCCCACCGACGGCCCCATAAAATCTATATGAATTATATCCCCATTACCTTTCTGATTAATAGCTAAACTCTCTATTCATTAAGGTTTATATTATATAGTTCCACTTTTTCAAGCTTGCCCGCTTTAGGATCTATTTTAAACCCTAGTTTCTCTATAGGGCTGTAACATCTATCAAAGTATAAACAGCAGTCGGAAGTCTAAGTTCATCCCAGACCTCTATGTCACCATATGTAAAAGCATTCATAGTTGTGATCTCTCCACCACCATAGCTCGAATCTACTCTTACACCATTTGGGAGCATCCTTACCCTTTTATACTTCGATTCTAAGCCTAGTCTTTCAACCACATCTCTTTTAACCATAACGTCACCGTAGAAGCCTGTATCTACAAGACCCTTCAATAGAAGCTCATTTCTACAGCGAATTCTAACATCAATAACAACGCTACCTATACCTAAATATTATTAAAGAGTTACCTTTAACCTTAAAAGCTACAAAGAGAGATATAAGTTAAGAGCTACGCTAGAAGAGTGAAAATAATGAGAGGTATTAAGCACCTTTGAAGAGTTTTGCTATAGACTAATAGACCCAATTTCCTCTAAACATTGAACGATATATGAGTGAGAAATTGTTCTTTTCAGAACAGGGTCATAAATTTCAAAATGAAAGTCTGATGGAAAAATTAGCCCCCTGATTTGAGGTTGAAACTGATATACATTAGAAGGAACCGAAGGAAGAGTTGAAGAATATGTTCCACCAAAGAGGAAGAGACCATCTTCTTTAGTTCTTAACCGATTTAAGTGATATTCTAAGCTAACAAGTTTATCTAAAGTAAAATTTTGAGAAGATCTTCTTACCATTTAAAGTTATATGGCTCCTTAAATTAAGTCTATCCCAATGGTCTTTAACATCTTCATATTTCCAGGCATCTTTAGCTACAACAGCTGGAACCATCTGTTTAGTTTTAGCAGAATCATAAACTTTTCCTAAAGCTTCTGTCCATAAAGCTTCAAGACTTCTATCATTATGATCACTACCTACGGAGATAAAAACTTCATCACCAGCCATTATTGCAACATATTCAACTTCTCCTGATGTTTGAGGATCTTGAACTTCAATTACATTCTCTTGAGTAAGAAGATATCCGCTCTTTTTACAAATATCTGGGTTTTCGTGAACCTGATAACCTTGGGCTCTCTTCTCATCTAAAAACTTTCGAGTAGCTTTTAGATCCCTTCCGCAGGGACGAGCAAAACACAGCTTCTTTACCGAGAAAGATTTTGAGGTAAAGGAACCATCCTTTTCCCATATATTGAAAGTTAAAACATTCTCAATTAATAACATGATTTAAATAGGGTTAAAAGTCCTTATTAACTTATCTCGCAATTTTATTTATTTTCTCTCTTATTCTCTCTTACTTGTTTTGGAATCAAAAGGATGAAGATTTCTCTTTTCTCTTTTTTAATTCTTCCTCTAAGAAAGCTTTATACCTCTCCCGAGCCCTTTCTCCTAGCTTATCTAAATTCTCTCCTAAGGTGGAGATTAAACTCATGATTCTATCGAAGAAATCTAGGGCTAAAACTTTTCCCATAAGACCAAGCTTCATAATCACTTGAAACTGTTTCGTTAGCTCTTTCTGTACTTCTGTATATTCTTCTAGAGCCCTTAGGCCTCTCTCCGTTATCTTATAACCTCCTCCTACAGCTTCCTCTATTAATCCATTAGAGAGCAATTTTCCTAGAAGAGGGTAAATTAAGCCTGGGGAAGGTTTCCAAAGACCTTCGCTTCTCTTCTCAGCCTCTAACATTATCTCTTTCCCATTCATATTCTTCTCTTTAAGCAAGGATAGTATAAAGTACCTGGATAATCCTCTCGGTATCCTTCCTACAATTTTCTTTCGCTCCATCTCTAGAGATATCTCTAGCGATATATATAAACTTTCTCGATAATAAGTCTTTTAAACTCATCCCATAAATGTTTGAGCTTTTTATAGAAAGGTCTTCCCTTTCCATAGGTATATTAAAAATTGGGCTGCATATTTCACTTTAACCATGCTATAACATTGAAGGTGTTAAAGAGCATGAAGAAGAGAAGCTTCTTGGCTACTATGCTTGTGATTCTACTGCCCATGAAAGGGTCAAGAAGTATGTCCAGCTCATGATGAGAGAATTGGTCTAATGCACTTCTACTCTACTATGCAGTCCTATCTAAGAATTAAATTTGTAGCGCCGCCGGGCCGACTCGAACGGCCGACCAACTGGTCTACTGCTCTTTCAATTAACAGCCAGCTGCTCTACCTATCTGAGCTACGGCGGCTATTAGCTAATAAGCACTCTTTCTCTAAAAGAGTTTTATATAAACCTAACTTAAAATTCTTTTCAGTTAAATTTTGTTTTTAATCTTAACTCTTTACTGTAGATATTATTTATTGTTCCTAAAGCTTCTCTAAATATACAGTATCATAGCCTTTCTTTTTTGGAATTATACATAAAAACTCTACATCTTCATCACTATCATTTAGATACCAGTGGATGGTCTTAGGAGGTATAAAGATAGAATCTCCTTCTTTTACCTCATAAACTTTATCGTTTAAGCCTATTTTATATTTCCCCTTTAATACATACTGCTCATGCTCTATATTAGGATGATAATGCTTTGGTATGGTACCTTTAGGCTTTATTATGATTTTTCTTAACTCAAAGTTTTTTGCTCCATCCTTTCTACTAATTAGCCACTTTATCTCTGTATTCTTAGCCTTATCTATAGGCTTAGAAGATATTTCTTCTTCCCTTTTTATTACCACAAAAATTTTTTGACAAGGAATATATAAAAATTAGCTTTGTGGCTTAATTATTGTTGTGTGTTTGCTCTTTGTTTTTAGTGTTGGATTGTGTTTATAGGTTTATGATTGTGTTGTATATGAATGCTTTTATTTTTAGCTCTTTGGCTATGTTTGGCAGCTCCTTAGCCAAGCAGTAATCGCCGAAGATACGCTTGAATGTTGAGAACGCTGTT
>JARVJX010000014.1 GCA_029775995.1 Nitrososphaeria archaeon
TCATAGACTTCAAGAAAGTCCAAGCTAAGAAGAAGCTCACCACGCCTAATAAGCCTCTCATCAACAACAGACCAATACATAGATTAAAGCAAGACATAAGAAACTTAAAGAATTAAGCCACAAAGCAATCATAGAAATAAAACCTGGGATGGCAGATATTTCTACGTTTGGACAAATTTCTTCCTACATGGGAGCTGTACAGAAAGATCTAGCAAAAGCTAAAAAATTCGTGGTATTCTAGTTGTGGACCGGGCGGGATTTGAACCCGCGACCTCTCGCTTGCGAAACGAGCGTTTATACTTTAATTCATACCGCTGAACTACCGGCCCTACATCCCATAATATTTTATTTAGAACTTTTAAAAATACCTTTAGCTAATATTTCAATCAGCCGTTAATTTATCATAACCTATCTCTAGATTAATAAGCCATCCGCACATCTAACAATTAGCTACGTAAAAAGGTTAAAACTCAAATTTAGTGGGCCTGGCAGGATTCGAACCTGCACCTTTGCCGTGTGAGGGCAGCGTCCAATCCACTAGACTACAGGCCCAAAATAATACTACTTTTTAGCTCCTAGAGCTCTATTCTTTAATCTTAAGTCGCTACTTCTACACTTTCTACAACGGTCAGCATTTATAGAGTTCCTAGCCCCACAGCTCATACATATCTTTAAGAAGAGTCTTCTCCTCTGGGCAATTTGTTTCTTCATAGCATCGGTTATAGGCATATTATCACCACTTATAGCTCACTTCCTTCACCAATTTAGGTATTTCTGAAGGTTTAAAAGCTATTAAAGCATTAGCATCTTTTAAAGCTTTAATCTTGGATTCAGCCGTACCATAATTTCCATAAATTATGGCCCCTGCATGACCCATCTTCTTCTCCTTTGGAGCATATCTGCCAGCTATATAAGCCACTATGGGCTTAAGAAAATTTACCTTCTTAATATATTCAGCTACCCTTTCCTCTTGATCTCCTCCTATCTCCCCCACTAAAACTATCCTCTTTATCTCATCCTTTCTTAAGGAGTATTCTAAGCAATCTAGAAGGGATAAACCATTAATAGGATCTCCTCCTATACCTAAAGCCATATATTGACCTAAGCCTTGAGAAGATAAGTGGTAAGCAATCTCATACATTAATGTTCCACTTCTGGAAAAGATAGCTATATCTCCTCTCTTAAAAGATTGAGCAGGCATTATGCCCAACTTTATAAAATTTGGTATGATTAAACCTGGGGAATTTGGTCCAACCATTATAGCCCCTCTCTTTTTTCCTTCCTCTATTACCCTTAAACTATCCCTTATAGGAACATGCTCTGTGATAGCTACTAAAAGCTTTATCCCTCCTTTTATAGCCTCTAAAGCTGCATTTAAGAAGAACGGAGCTGGAACAAAGATAACAGATATTAAAGCCCCTGTTTTCCTCACAACTTCTTCAACGGTATTATAAACCCTTACACCATGAACTTCTTGCCCTCCCTTTCCAGGAGTTACACCTCCAACTATATTGGTTCCATAATCTAACATCAACTTTGTGTGAAAGCTACCGTATCTACCTGTGATTCCTTGAACTATAACCCTTGGATTCTCATATATTTTATCAAGGATTTCTAAGCCCATCTTTCCATCTCTTTTACCATTCTCTCTAGGGCATCTTCAGCTCTATTAAAGACTTCAATGTTAATTTTATAATTCTTCAAAAGGGCAAGGGCTTCATCAGAGCCACTACCTGATAACCTTAAGTATAAGGGTTTAATTTTCTCCCTTTTGGTCAGATCTATTAAAGCTTGAGCAACCTCTACGCAATTGGTTATACCTCCAAATATATTCATAAATATAGCTTTAGTAAAGGGTAAAGAGTTAGCTAAGTTTAAAGCTGCAAAGACCCTATCCTTGGATGCTCCACCTCCTAGGTCTAAAAAGCAAGCAGGCTTAAGCCCAAAATCGTTAACAAGGTCTATAGATGCTAAAACTAAACCAGCACCATTTCCTATTACCCCTATATTTCCATCAAGTTTAACATAAGAAAAGCCATATTTTTTACTCTCTTCCTCTATCCCTTCCAATTTCCTTAATTTAGATAGCTCTTCTTTTCTAAAAAGGGAGTTATCATCTACTATAATCTTTGCATCTAAAGCGAAGAATTCTCCATCCTTTATTACTAGGGGGTTTATCTCAATTAACTCAGCTTCAAGCCTTTCGGTTAGCTTTGATATTCTTTCTACTATCAACGAGAATTCTTTAAGGAGAGGCTCTTCAATCCCTAAAGCCTCACCTACCTGCTTACCTATCCTTGAATCAAATCTACCCAAAATTTCACTTCTAACAATTTTAGATTTTAGGTTCTCCACATCAACCCCTCCTTCCTTTGAAGCTATGAGCATGTAATGGTTTTCGCTTCTATTCAAAGCAATAGATAAATAGAGCTCTTCCTTATGCTCAATATATACTTCAGCTAATATATTATTAACCCTTTCATCTCCAAAGTTTAAAGCTTTAATTCTTTTAAAGGTCTCAAAAGCTTCTCCTTTTTCTCTAACAACTTTTACCCCTCCTCTCTTTCCTCTCCCTCCCGCTAATACCTGTGCCTTAAGGGTAAGGGGTAAGCCCAATTCCTTTATAGCCTCTAACAATTCATCAGGGCTTGAAATTAGTCTGCCCACTGGTACTTTTATTCCAAATTCTCTAAAAAAATTCTTCGCTTCAAATTCATAGAGTTTCATGCACCATGCTTAAGGGAAAGTTTTTTAATATGCTTTACTACTACCTATGGCTAGAGGAAATAAAAATGGCTCAACAAACTAATGTAGTACTAGTGGGTAAGAAGCCTGTGATGAACTATGTACTAGCATGTCTAACGCTCTTCCAAAACGCAAATTCAGAGATAATAATAAAGGCAAGGGGAAAGGCCATAAGCAAAGCAGCAGATGTATCTCAGATACTAATAAAGAGATTCTTAAACGATGTACAAATCAAGGATATAAAGCTGAATACAGAGCAATTAAAGAGCGAGAGCGGCACAATGAGCAACGTAACTTCTATAGAGATAAAGCTAGGGAAATAAGGCTACCCAATCCTTTTATTTATTTTTTTCAAAACTTACCTTCATCTTTAAGGCATCTTCGCCATCAAGATAATAGCTTTTAATAACCTTGATCTCTTTAAAACCCATCTTTTTATAAAGATTTATGGCAGGATAATTGCTAACTCTAACCTCTAAGCTTATCTCCTTGACCTTTCCCTTAACCTTCTCTATAGCTTGAGTTAGCATTTTTTCTCCTATACCTTTTCTTCTAAACTCTTTCAAAACAGCCATGGAAATAATGCTTGCCTTCTTCCTAAACTTGAGTAGGGATACGTATCCAATTACTCTCCCATTAAGCTCAGCTACTAAAAAGCCCCTAGGATATAACTCATGTAATATAAAAAAGGTAAATCTATCGTAGGGGTCCTTAAAACATTCTCTTTCTATTTTTATCAGTTGAGAAAGATCTGACAATTTGAATTCCCTTATATGAATTTCCTCTTCTAACAAAATTCACCCTTTAATTCCTAGCTTATAAGATAAGCTTTTCCTTTGGAAACCTTTTATTTTATTAAATTTAATTTATTTTCACCTTTTGGTTAAAGGCTTATTAAACCTAAGCATTGAACTAATGGTAGTAGATGCTAAAAACCCCCATATGCAGTTTTGATGCTAAAACAGGAATTTTATGCCCTAAATGTAAGAGTAAATTGGAAAAGGGGCAAATAACTCATGATGATGTAGAATTATCCGTAAAGCTTATGGCCTTATCTGATATGATACCAGAGCTTAATAAGATCACTTTGCATAGGGCTATAAAATTAGATCCCAATTATGTGCTAACTGTAGGTGTAGGAGAAAGCTTGATTTTGAAGAATGTTACGGTTTTACAAAAACTTCAGAGCGAACTTAAGACAAAGGTATGGATTGTAGAAGAGCAAGCAAGCACTAGAGAATTTTTAGAGGACCTATTTCGCCCCATAAAAATTTTGGGTGTAAATACCGTCTTTTTGCCTGATGGTAGTGAGTTAACAAAAGTTATAATTGTGGGAAGAAAAACAGAGAAGCTAATACCTATTTTAGAGCAGATTAAGCAAGTAGCCAAAGTGGTAAGGGGAATTGATCTTCTAATTGAATTTGAAAGAACTTGAAAAAAGAGTAAAAAATAGTGAACTAAAGGAAGAGCTAATAGGAAAAAGAGTAGTTTTAGTAGGCTGGGTAGAGGATATTAGGGATTTAGGAAAAATCATCTTCATAGTAATTAGGGATGTGAGTGGGAAGGCGCAGGTCCTCTTTTTAAAGGAGAAAAAAGAGATTTTTGAATTGGCATCAAAGGTAACAAAGCATAGTATAATAAAGGTTTCAGGTTTTGTTAAGGAAAGCAAGGCTAAGGATTTAAAGGTTGAAGTAGTAGCTGAAGATTTAAAGATAGTAGCTGAGGCTAAGCATCCCTTACCCTTAGATCCTTCTGGGAGAGTCCCAGCAAAGTTAGATACTAGGTTAAATGCAAGGGCCCTAGATCTAAGAAACCCTAGAAACTTAGCCATCTTTAAAATAAGAGCTCAGGCTTTACAGGCTATTAGAAGCTGCTTTTTAAAAAAGGGTTTTATAGAGATTCAAACTCCCAAGATAATAGCTGCTGGGGCTGAAGGAGGGGCTACCCTCTTTAAGGTAGATTACTTTGAAGATATAGCCTATTTAGCTCAAAGTCCCCAGTTATATAAGGAGCAGCTCACTGCTTCTTTAGAGAGAGTCTTTGAAATTTCTGATTTCTTTAGGGCTGAAAAAAGTCATACAAGAAGGCATCTATCCCAATTTACCAGCGTTGACCTTGAAGCTGCTTACTGTGATGAAGAAGATGTAATGGAATTTTTGGAGGATATAGTGGTTAGCTGTATAAAGGATGTAGCAAAAAAATGTAAAGAAGAGTTGGCCCTCCTAAATAGAAATTTAAAGGTTCCAAAGAGACCCTTTGAAAGGATTACCTATTCTCAAGCCCTAGAAGAGCTTTACGCGATGGGAAGAAAATTGAATTTTGGAGAGGATCTAAAGGATGAAGATTTAGGGCATTTGGGAAAGAAGCATAGGGGCTTTTATTTTATAGTAGATTGGCCTCTTCAACTTAAGCCCTTTTATATAGAGGGAAAGAATTCTGAACTCTCTCGCTCCTTTGATTTACAGTATGGATATTTAGAGATAGCTTCAGGAGGGATGAGAGTTTCTAGAAGAGAAGTTTTAGAGAAGAGGTTAAAGGATTTAGGGGTTAATCTTGAAGGCTTTAAAGAGCACTTGGAAACCTTCTCTTGGGGTATGCCCCCTCATGCAGGTTGGGGTATGGGCTTCGATAGACTATTGATGGTTATAACAGGATGCAAGAATATAAGAGAAGTTATACTTTATCCTAGGGATAGATTTAGATTGAGACCTTAGCTTCTTAGCACCCCCATTTAAAAAATTTAATAGAAAAAAGCTATCCTATAAATTCTGAGGATTTAATATACAATTTAATTTTGTAGGATAATCTTATCTAAAATTGTAAAGAAGGACTTTTAAATATAAAAATTTACCCAAAGTAGAGAGAAATAAGTTACTTACTCTTTATTTATCTAAAGGCTAATTGGATAGTTAAACTCTTCTATTGATGGGTAGGTAAGGTAATATGTATTTCAGTGTATAGAGAAGTGTTTTCACCATTTTATATTGGATAAAAATCTCACCAAGGTTTCATATACATCTTCCCTAACCTTTGTGACTCTAAAGTCATATAAAATCCATACATTACATATATAATATTTTATTAAATATTATAGAATATAATGAAATAGTATTTTACAAATACCATCTATCTTGCAGATTTTCTTTATGTAAGGATAGTACTCTTAACCAATATACCATTAGCCCAGTATAAACCTGTATACCCTGATGGTAAAAGGTCATAGGTAGCTTTTCTTCTATATGAAACTAACTCAGCTGTTATAACCTTTGAACCATCTACTATATCACCTTGAGATATATGAGCAAAAATTCTACCATCTGCTAAAGGGTGCTTTGGTGAAGCAAGGATCTCACGCCCATCAGCCAATACAAGATGAACCATTTTATGACCTTGAGGTACTTCTCTCTTTGTAGCTTTTAAGATTACTGTAAGCTTTTTGACCCCATATCTATCAATGGTCCAGACTAGCATTCCTTCCTTAATCTCGTTAATTTTAATTGGACCCTTAGGAGTATCTATAAGAGTTTCTTCAGAAAGGCAGATTGGGCAAGGCCTATTTAATTCTACTTTCTTTATGAATACAGCAGTTTTATCCTGTAGCTTTATTAGGGTAAGAGATATGGTACAACCATTGCTTACGCTCTCCTATTTTTAAAGTTATAGGAATACCTTTTTCTATAGGTATAGGGTATTCTGGAAATTTTAGACCAATCATATAATCAGGATAAATCTTCTCAACATATAGTGGGCCCTCTCTTTGACCTTCCGTCAAAACTATCATTGATTCTTCAATTTCTGGTTTTCCCGTTACTTTTGATTTGTTGGTTAAAGTTTCCTCAATGGTCTCCATTATTATAGTTTCTGTTTTGGTGATATTCTAAATTACAGTAACGGTCTGTGTGAAGGTGGATGAAATACTCTTAGGCTGCTCTGATGAAAAAATATCCATCCAAAAAGCATAGCCACTGCTAAAACAACTATAATAAATAAAGTTAATCCACTCTTTGAAACTTTTATTCCCAATTTCATATCTTCCATAGTTTAATTTCACTTATACCACCTTTATATCTAAGCTTTAGAAACCTTTTTCTAATCTATAGAAATCCTAATTTTTATGAGTTTTAAAGTATGAATTTATGTTAAAGAGCCTTAAAGTTTGAGGACCAAGCTATGTAAGCTTTTAGCATTTCAGTAGATACGCTAGGCTTTCTAACCTTCAAAACCTCTTTAAAATCTGTCATAGTGATCTTTCTAGGCTTACTATCCCTATTATCTAAAGCTTCTCCACTTTCAAAGAGTTCTGAAACTACCCTAAGCTGAACCGCTTGACATATATCTCTCACATCACTTCCAGTGTAGCCTTCAGTTAAATCTGCTAACTCTTCAATATCCACTTTAGGATCTAAAATTAGAGGTTGGGTGTAAAGCTTGAACATATCAACTCTACCCTTAAACTCAGGTAAGGGAACATAGATTCTCTTTTGAAATCTCCTTAAAAAGGCTGGGTCTAAAGCCCAGGGTTTATTTGTAGCTCCTATAAGATAGAGGGGTAAGTTTTTACCTTTATCGTTTATACCATCCATCTCCTGTAAAAATTGATTTCTAACCCTAACCTCTCCTCCTACTTCGTGGGTTCTTAGACCTAACAAAGAATCTATCTCATCAATGAATATCACCACAGGTATCCTATCCTTTTCTATTAGCTTTCTTGCAGAATCAAAAAGATTTGCTACATTCTTTTCAGCTTCTCCTAGCCATTTGGACATGATGGAAGCAGCATCCACGGTAATAAAATTGGCTTCAATTTCACTTGCCACAGCAGCTGCTAACATAGTTTTACCGCATCCAGGGGGACCAAAAAGAAGTATTCCCCTTGGCCATCCTAAGGGAAAGAGGTCAGGCCTTTTAGTTGGGAAGACTATACATTCTCTTAGGCTTCTTTTAGCTTCCTCTAAACCTACTATTTCTTCCCATTTAACATTAGGCTTCTCTTCTAAGACCAAATCGGTATAAGAGGCTTTTAAAGGTTCAACCCTATTTGAAATCCTTTCCTCAAGATTGTAATCTTCTTTAGATAAATGGTCGGGGTTTATTCCTCTAGCCATCTGTAAAGCTCTAACCCTTTCCTCATATTTTTTAGCCCTTTCAAGATAGATCTTATTTAGTTGGTAATCAGGATAAAGCTTTGCCAACTTGATTAGAGTAGATATGGCCCTTTGGTACATCTGAATGGCCATTCCTACAGCTCCTTGAGAATCTAACCTTATGGCTTCTGATGCGTATTTGCTTGCAGCTTCCTCCAATTCTGTTGCAGCCATAGAGGAGCTCATACTTTCGCTTCCTGAAGGTATTCTACAGGTTTATTTTTCCTTTCATAAAGTCTAATAAGAGCTTGCTCTACTTCTTCTACAGGAAGCTTAAGCTCCAAAGCTATGTCAGCTATGGTAATATCCCCTTTTAGCTGATTTATAGGCTCAAGGGGTCTTTGAACTAATTCTTTATCTCTCTTAAAGAGTTTGGGTTTAAAAGATCTTTCTACATAAAGCTCATCACCATCAGCTAAAAGAGGTATTTTATCTTTTTCTTTATCTTTATCTAACCCTTCTTTTTGTGGTAAAACTTCTAAGCTTCTGCTCTCTATTAACTCATCCTTTAATATTCTCTCACTATTTATCTTTAAACCAAATTGTTGTGGTGATAAAACTTTAAGCTCTAAAAGAGCTTCATTTAAGAATGAAGCAATCTCTTCCCATGTTTTTTCAAAAGTAAAGGAAAGGTTTAGAAAAGATTCGAACTTCTTAAGGGTTTTAAGAGCATTATCCATATGGTAAAGAAAATCACCCATATCTTTAACACTTTCAAGTCTAATTTTAATACGAGTTAAAGCTAAAGAACTCTTACGTAAGAGTTCCATGAGCTTACTTAATTCGTTATATTCTGAAGCTAATACTAGGGCTTTATCTCCTTCACCTCTTTCTAAGGTTTTCATAAAGATACTGAAAAGGGTCTTTCTTCTCATCTCTAACCTTGAGCCCAAATGGTCTAACTCTAACCTTCTAAATTCAAGCTCGTTAATTAAATTAGAGATCTTAGGTTTTAAGGGCTCTTTTTCCCAAAATTTGAGGCCCTTAAAGTTCAAAAAACTCACCAAAAAAAAGAGGGTATCTTGAGTAGCTTATCTACTCAAGAATCTTTTACAAACTTTCAACACTACCCTCACTTTTAACAGGAGTAGGTAGCTCTGGGAACTTCTCCTTCATTCTCTGTTCAGCAATGGTACTTGCTTCTGCCATTATCTTTTCTGCATCCTCATTGGCAGCTTCAAAGTTGAGCGTATAACCTCCTAACTGTCCAGCATCCACTAAAATACTGCTAAGTAGGCTACTTATCTCTGCTATCTCACCTTCAGCTTCAGGTAATACACTAACTAACCCTGACTTTATGCTCTTAATGACTCCCATAGCAGGTGTTAAGGTTACAACTATATCTCCAAGCTCTTGAACCGTATTCAACCTTAATACTATCTGCTCTAGAGCCAATTTTGCTTGAGTTATCATCTTAGAAACTTTTCTAACTTCTGCAAGTTCGTTAGCAAAGATAGAAGCATGCTGTGTATCATGCTTTTGTAAGGCATTTACTATTTTGTTGAATATGGTTTGGTCTCTTTCTTTTAGCTTTGCCGCTGTTGCATCTAATTTAGCTACTTGAACCTGTATCTGCCTTATGGCTTGCTCCAATCTTGGTTTTAAGGGACCAGCAGGCCTTATAGCTTCTCTAACTCTCTCTCTTAAACCAGGTTGGCTACTTTTTACCCATTTCTCAGCAAAGGTAGACATGGTTTGAGCACCTGGTTCATCATTCTTAACTTAATCTATTATGGTTAATGTAACCGAGTTTTATGTAGCTTTGGTGACAAGGAAAAAATGGACAGCCCTATAAAGCAAAACATAGCCCCTCTTTTAGAGGGGTTTGGTTTAACGGAGTATGAGTCAAGAGCCTATATTACTTTATTAGAAAAAGGCTCCCTAACGGTAGGGGAAATTGCTTACTACTCAAGCATACCAAGAACAAAGGCTTATTCAACTTTAAGGAGCCTAGAGAAAAAAGGCCTAGTTAGGATAAATAGAAGCAAACCCATAAGATTTTATTCTCTATCTCCAGAGAGCTGCTTAAAAAAATTTGTAGATAATGAAGAAATCAGGTTAAAAAAGATGAAGAAAGCCATAGCAGAGCTTAAAAGGATACAGGAGGAAAATAAAAGACCTTTATTATATGAAGAAGCGAATTATTTAATTTTAGGTACTTCAGGAATAATCTTAAAGCTCAGAGAGCTTATAGCTTCCTGTAGTATTTCCGTAAAGGCCATAATAGATTCTTGGGGCTTAAGGATCTTAGACCAGATAAAAGATTCCTTGATTCAAGCCCATTCAAAGGGTATAACGATAAAGTTGATTAGTCTTAGCCCTTTTTATGAAAGTGAGAGCCTCACCTTTATTAGAGGGTTTATAAAAATCTGGAAGACAGATCTTGGAGAAAACTTATTCTTAATAGATGATGATCTTCTTTTAGCAGTAAAT
The DNA here is from genome assembly GCA_029775995.1 of Nitrososphaeria archaeon. Taxonomy (GTDB): domain Archaea; phylum Thermoproteota; class Nitrososphaeria; order Nitrososphaerales; family JARVJX01; genus JARVJX01. Next base: position 10,323 of record JARVJX010000014.1, read on the forward strand.
AGCAATAGTGGAAAGGGTATATTAATCCAATCAAGGGAATTAAGCAGCAATTTATTATCAAATTTGTTTTTAGAGATGTGGAAGAGGGCAGTAGATCCTGAGATATATAGCCAAATGGTTAAGCTTGCTTCAAATGAAGAAAGAGCTTGGAGTTTTACACAGGCTAAAGAGTTAAAATTATTACCTAAGCTTTTAGTGGAACATCTTATAAACAGTAATAGTTTAAAAGTCTTTACCCTTCAATTTTATAAAGAGTTAACAAAGCAATTTGGGTCAGAATCTCAAACTCTAAATAATTTGTTAACCTTAGTTTCTAAGATTATTTGGGAAAACTGTGAGATTAACTATGATGAATTTAATAGTATTATAAAGTTATCACTTAACTTAAAGGATTTAAATTTTGAGCAGCTTTATTGGCTCTTTTTCTTTATAGGTTACTTACTTAAAGAGGGTTTTAATCTTATGGTAAGTAAGGGTGAGGTACAGGAGTCTTTAATAACTTTCCATTTTATAAAAAATACAGAGAAATTAGAAAAGCAATTCTTTTAGGTTTATATTAACAAACCTATTGGAGATGGTGTGGAAGTTAAAGGACTTTGATTTAAAGAGAATAGAAGAAATAGTAAGAAATTATTGGGAAGAAATCAATATAAATTTTTTTTTGGAATCAAAGGAGTATAAGAAGGAGCTTTCTTTTATTGAAGGACCTCCTACCATGAACGGTGAACCTCATATAGGTCATATTCGCGGTAGAATAATTAAAGATCTCTGGTTTAGATTTCAAAATTTAAGAGGGCATAAGGTAATCTTCAGAGCGGGCTGGGATACACAAGGCTTACCTATAGAGTTACAGGCTGAAAAAGAATTGGGCTTAACAGGCAGTAAAGTTGAAAATTTAGCTAAGATTGGTGAAGAGAAGATGGTAGAAGCCTGTAAGGAGCTTGTTCACAAATATAATAAAAAGTGGATTCAATGTGATAAGCTTTTTGGAATATCCTTAAATTACGATAAAGCCTATTGGACCTATAAAGATGAATATATTGAAAGGGAGTGGAAATACTTAGAAAAAGCTTGGAAAATTGGTTTGTTAGGGGAAGGATATAGGGTTGTTGCATATTGTCCAAGCTGCCAAACATCCCTAAGCCATGCAGAAGTAGGTCAAGGTTATGAAAAGGTTACAGACCCATCAGTTTACTTTAAGATGAAGCTTGCCTCTGAAGATGCCTATTTAATACTATGGACAACCATGCCCTTTACTATAGTTACCGATGAAATAGTGGGAGTAAAACCCGATGCAGAATATGTTTACCTAAGGGTTAAAGATGAGATATGGATCGTTGCAAAAAATAGGGTTAAAGATTTAATGGAGGAGATTAAAATTGAGGATTACAGAGAGATTAAAAGGGTATTAGGGAAAGATTTAGAAGGAAAAAGGTACCTATACCCCCTTCTAGATTATGTAAAGGGTCAAAGGGATTTAGAGGAAAATAATAATGTTCACATTATAGTAGGGGAGGAGTTTGTGGATATTACTACAGGTACTGGTTTGGTTCATATGTCCCCAGCAAATGGTGAGATAGATTTCTTAGTGGCTCAAAGATTAGGTTTACCCATCTTCTCTCCTTTTGATGAACAGGTTAGATTTACAAAAGAAGCGGGAGTCTTCCAAGGCTTGTTCGTTAGGGATGCTGATGAAGAGGTTATTAAGCTCTTAGATAAAGAGAAGTATTTGGTAAAAGCATCTAAGATCATTCATGAATATCCTTTATGCTGGAGATCAAAACATAAACTTATCTGGTTAGCTAGAAGGGAATATTTTTATTGGGTTAATAAGATTAAAGATCTAGCTTTAGAAGCTTTACATAAAGTTGAATACTATTACCCTGCTCCAAAAAACAGATTCCTAGAGATCGTGAAGGAAGGGGTACCTTGGTGTATTTCCAGGGAAAGAGTATGGGGAACTCCTTTACCTATATGGGTATGTAAGAATTGTAAAAATAAAATTGGGCTATTCTCAAGAGAAGAGATATTAAGAAAGGCTTTAAAGCTACCTGATGGGGAAAATTTCGAGTTACATAAGCCATGGATCGATAGAATAATAATAAAATGTGATAAATGTGGAGGAGAAGCCTTTAGGGAGCCTTTTGTTTTGGATACTTGGCATAATAGCGGAGCAGCCCCTTACGCATCTCTAACCGATGAAGAATTTGATAGGTATGTTCCAGCCCATTTTATGACCGAAGGCATAGACCAAACAAGAGGATGGGCTTACACTTTACTGATGCTGAATATTGTAATAACTGGGAAGGCTGATGCTCCCTACAGAGCTTTTCTATTCCAAGGTCACGTTCTTGATGAAAAGGGAAATAAGATGAGTAAGAGCTTAGGAAATATAATAGAAGGTTTAAGTTTAGCTGAAAAAAATTCCGTTGATCTGATAAGGTTTTACCTTATGTGGAAAGTAAGTCCTATCGAAAGCCTGAATTTTAGTATTAAAGAAATGATGGGTAGACCCTTTCAAGTTTTAAATACATTGTATAATTTACATTTATACTTTGTTCAAAATAGCACCTACGATAACTTTTCTGAGCTTGAAAACAATTTAGATTGGGCATACAAGAGAAAACTGATTACTGAAAAAGAAAGGTGGATAATCTCAAAAATGCAAAAGGTTATACAGCATGCCTTAAAGAGTTACGAAGAGGCTAGATATAATGAAACCTGTAGAATCCTTGAAAACTTTATAATTAACGATTTGAGCCAAGGGTATCTACCCATGATTAGAACAGAAATATGGGAAGATAGTGCAGAAACAAGGGATAGAAGGTTAGCCATCTACGCTGTTTTATGCTATTTAATTAAAGCTTTAGATATACTTCTTCACCCTATATCACCCTTTATAACTGAATACTTATATCAAGCAAGCTTTAAAGATAAAAAGATTAGTATACTTCTTGACTCGATGCCTGAAGCAGATGAAGTTAAGAGAGATGAGAAGCTTGAAGGAGTTTTTGAGGAAATCTTCGAAATAGTTTCTTTAGCAAATTCAGCTAGAAATAAAGCAAAGATAAAGAGAAGATGGCCTCTTAAAGAAGCCATAGTCTTTACAAAGAAAATGGAGAGATTGAAAGAAACGGAAGTCTATTTAAAGGAGCTTCTTAATGTTAAAGCCTTAACCTTAACAGATAATTTTGATAACTTTCCAGCTAAAGTTAGAGTAAAATTAAAGGAGGAATCTTTAAAAATGAAGAAGGATCTTTTAGAGATAAGGAACGAATTATCAAAGATGGATGGTTCAGAGTTATTTAAAGAATTGGAGAAAAGAAAGGAAAAGGAATTTGAGGTGAAGGGCAAGAAGATTAAAATAGGTTTGGAAGATTTGGAATTTGAGGTTATAAGTGTTGAGAATTATACAGCAGCAGGTTCACCTTTAAGGGCTGTCGCCTTGAATACTTTAAGGGATGAGAGGCTTATTGAAGAGGGGATAATTAGAGATCTGGCTAGAAGGTTACAAGTCCTTAGAAAGGAGAGAGGATTTGATCCTAACACTCTCTTAGAAGCTGCCTATATTGTATGCGATGATGAGTTAAAGGAGATAATAGGGAGGCATCAAGGAGAACTCGCTTACTTAGTTAGAGTTAAAAAGTTAATCTTGGCTGAAAAAGTTGAAGATTACTATAAAGAATGGAAGGATATAGATTTAGAAGGGAGAAGTTTAAAGATTTTTATACAATAGCTAAAATTTAAATGAGTGAAAAATTTAAATGATATAAGAGCTGCCTAGCCTTTGTATTGGAAGAATTGGGAGATGTATTACACTTAGCAAAAAGCGGTAGACTGATTGTTAAGTTAAGAGAAAAGGTTCAAGTAAATACTCTTGTTTTAGATGAGAAAGGTAGAAAAATAGGTAAGATAGCTGAACTCATAGGGCCTGTATCTTCTCCTTATGCTTCTGTGATTCCCCTTACCGATAGAGTAAAAAGATATATAGGTAAGAAGGTTTTTAAAGGGTAAGAATAATGTTAGATAAAGATTCTGAAAATGAAAATTATCAGAATTTATGCCCTAATTGCAGTATTCCCTTTATAGATGATTACGAAAGAGGAGAGCAAATTTGCCCTAGTTGTGGGTTTGTTTCCAAGGATCTTATAAACGAATTTGGTCAAGAGATTAGAATTTTGGACATGGATCATAAGATTAAAAAGTCGAGGTTTAGCTCCATAGGAGGCTATTCTCAGCACGATTTAGGTTTAACAACTGTAATATCTAGCGATGATAAGGATTTTTATGGGAGGGCTTTTTCTCAAAGTATGAAGACAAACATAGATAAGATGAGAGTTTGGCAAAATAGAATGCGAATCTTTACCTCAGAAGAGAGGACTTTATCACAGATTTTAACAAAGGTTAATGAGGTAGCTGACCATCTTAAATTACCTAAAGTAGTTATTGGTACAGCCTCTAGAATTTACAGAGCAGCTATAAAGAGCAAAGGTTTAAAAAACAAACCTATCCTTGCTATGTCAGTAGCTCTTCTTTATATGGCTTGTAGGCAATGTAACATTCATAGGAGTTTAAGAGAGATATCAAAGGTTGCAAATATAGATCCAAAGGTAGCTGGAAAATACTACCGATTGCTCTTAAAGGAAACTAATAGCAACTATATTCCTCCTCCCTCTATGAGTAAATACATCTCAAAGCTGGTTAATCTTGCAGAACTTAATCCAAGATTGGAAAGACTGGCTTTAAATTTGGCTGAGCTAACAAAGAGCCCCAAAATAATAAGTGGTAAATCTCCTGGAGGTTTAGCTGCTGCCTATATTTATATAGCTTCCATATCTTTAAGTGAAAAAATTCCTCAAAGAGAAATTTGTGATTTAGCTGAGGTTACAGAAGTGACCATAAGGAATAGATGTAAGGAGATATTAGATAACTTTAACATAAAACTGTTACTAAAGAGTGAAGATGAAGTTAGAGATAGCGAAAAAAGAGTATTATAGGAAGCTATCTAAAAGGGAAGGATTTAGAAGTAGAGCAGCCTACAAATTAATTCAGATTCAGTTAAAGCACAAAATTATGAAGAAGGGGGATAAAATAGTCGATTTAGGATGCTCACCAGGAGGTTGGGTTCAAGTAGCTCTAAAGGAAGTAGGAGGTAAAGGTAAGGTAATAGGAGTAGACATAAAAACTCTAAATTTAGAAAATTTAGAAGGAAATTTTATCTTTCTTAAGAAGAATGTTTATGATAAAGATTTAGAAGAAGAGATATTAAAGAATTTGCAAGAAAAGGCCGATGTAATCCTATCAGATTTATCTCCAAATATATCTGGAGTTTGGGAATTAGATTACCAGAAGCAAACAGACATGGTTTTAAGGGTTATGGAGCTATTACCGAAGCTTTTAAGAAAGGGGGGTAGATTGGTTTTAAAGAGTTTTCAAGGCGAAGAGCTTAAGAATATAGAAAGGGATTTGAAAGGGAAATTTGAAAAAGTTTTTATAGAGAAGCCTCCAGCCAGTAGAAAGGAAAGTAGCGAGGTTTATTTTGTTTGTATTAATTATATCGGTCCAACCTAGTTAAGGGACCAATTTTAAAATTACATCCTTTATAACTTTTATAGGGGCATCACTCTTAATAGAGTTGCCATCAAAGAGAGTTCTACTAGCCCTATAACCCAGCTTTATAAGCTCTTCTATAACCTTAGAAACCTTTGGGCATGGTATTTTCAGCTTCTTGCATATGTAATCTAACTTATAGTAGCTTGCTGGAAGGTTTACTTCTTCTTTTGCTCTCTTCACTATATTTTTAGCATCTTTAAATTCTTGAGGGCATCGTTCAAGCATAGCATCTATAAAATTTTCATCGTGAAGCTTACCTAACCATAAAGGACCAGCAAAGGATAAGCTTGATCCACAAATAGGACAAGAGCCTTTAAGCCCTTTACTACTTTCTCTGTAGAGACAGTTGAAGCAGTATAATATGTAGCCCAAAGAGTTAAGGGTTTGGTCGGCTAAATTTGCTCCACGTATAACTTTAAAATAAATCCTAGCATGGTTCCTTGTAAAATGGGAGAATAGAGGTTCAATGCCTAAGTCTAGTCTTGCCCCCATTAAAGCTGATAGTCCTAAGAGTAGTCTAACAGCAATTTCGTGGTTAAATTCCGTATTAAGGGAATAGCCAAAGTATCTTCTTAGAGCTACTCTTCTATAAACTCCACAAAGGGCAGTCACATCGGTTCCAGTTATACAAAGCATGCCTTCATCTCTAATAGCTTTAAAAGCACAATCTAGATAAGGTGAAGGGGAACCAAAGGGGTCTATTTCAACTATATCAAACCTATCTTCATGGTTGATCAAAAAGTAACAAGCATCGTAATTAGTGAATACACATTTATTTATAATTTTGTTAGCTGAAGCTGATCTCTTAGCGTAATCAATGGCCAAATAGCTTTTATCGTTCATATGAGCTTCTTCACATTCGTTAACCTCATTAGCTACCCTTAAAGCCCTAGCCCCCATCCCGGCTAAAGCGTCTCCTAAAGTGAATTTACCATAAAGTTTACCATAGGCTTTACAGACTAAAACTGATAAATCTCTAACGGTCTTTATAAAAGGATTAAAGAAAACTTCTCCAGCTCTTGGAGCTCTATCCCAAACATAATTAGCTAATAAAAGTTTGGTTCTTCCTTCTAAAAATTCTTCCAATTCCTGTTCCAACAAAATTAAAATAATTTGAATCTATTTAACCGTAATCCTAACCAAAGCTAACTATAAAAGGCTAACTAAAAGCTTCCAATAAAGTAAGCCATATGGGATCTTACCTTTTCCTATTGGTCTTCTTTTTTGGCTTAAAGAATTGTTTTCCTACACTATGGGTTTCAACTTGAAAAGAAGTAAGGGAAGGCTCCCTTTATGTAACTCTTTTACCTTATTAACATTCTCTTTATAGTGAACACTTTGCTCATATACCTTTACATCTTGCTTTGAGTTCCATAAAGTGAGAGAAATAAATTCGTTTGATGAAAGAGGAGAACGTAGTAGATATACTCTCCTTAAACCTTTTTCTTTTAAGACTTAAATCCTCTTAATTTGTAGGTCCTGTGTGAGTAAACTATTTTTGGTAACAGGTAGGCCAGGAGTAGGTAAAACATCTCTAATAATTGGTTTAATAGATAAGGTGAGAGAAAAGGGATATTCGGTTGGAGGAATAGTATCGAAAGAGTTTAGGAGAAATGGTGTAAGGCATGGATTTGAAATTTTAGACCTCTTAACAGGGAGGAAAGGAATATTGGCTTCTTCAGATTTACCCTTCGGTCCTAGAATAGGGAAATATAAGGTGAACCTAAAGGATTTAAAGGATATAGCTGCTGATTCTTTAGATAAAGCCTCAGATTGTGATCTGATAGTTTGTGATGAAGTGGGACCCATGGAGCTTTTAAGCCCAGAATTTAAAAGGGCTCTTAGAAGAACTTTAGAAGGTGAAAGGATTCTTCTATTTAGTGTTCACTATAAAATCAGAGATCCCTTAATTGAAGAATTGTTAGCCAAAGGGCAATTGTTTGAGCTAAATATAGAGAATAGAGGGGAGTTAAAAGATAAGCTCTTTAATCTCATACTAGAATCTTTAGAGAAAAATGCTTATAACAGGAATAGATGATGCTGGAAGGGGCTCAGTGATAGGTCCCTTGGTAATAGCTGGAATTGCTTTTAATAAATCTAAGCTCAAACATTTGAAGAAGCTAGGAGTAAAGGATTCTAAGGAATTAAGCCCAAAGGAAAGGGAGAGAATATATAAGGAACTATTAAATTTACCCTGTAAAATATCAGTAGTTCATCTCTTACCTAATGCTATTGATATGCACGTTACTCAAAAAAAGAAGTATAGAAAGTTAAATTATTTGGAAGCTAAAGCCATGGCTGAAGTTATAAGCAAAGTGAAGGCTAAATTGGTTTATATTGATTGCCCCGATATTAATCCTAAGCGCTATAAAAGGGAGATAGAAAGCTTTTTAGAAGATGATGTAAATGTGAGAATAGTATGTTGCCATAAGGCTGATAAAAAGTTTACTATAGTTAGCGCAGCATCGATAATTGCTAAGGTTGAAAGAGATTATTCCATTCAGAGAATCAAGGATAAGTTAGGGGATTTTGGTAGCGGATATCCTTCAGACCCTAAAACAAAAAGCTTCATCAAAAGATACATTCAAGAAAAGGAAAACTATCCTGAACAGATAAGAAAAAGCTGGAAAACTATAAAGAAGCTCTCTCAATTAACTTTAGCCTGAATATATGGCATGGACCATAATATGGTCTCTATCATAGGGTTCTAAATCCAAAATTTCTTTAACGACAAACCCATTCTTCTTAAGCTTTTTAACTTCATCTTTATAAACCTCCTTAGGCTCCTTTACCGCATCTATGCTTCTTGCCTTAACAGCTAATAGCAAACTACCTTTTTCTTTCAAATACTTTTTGCAATTCATTATAGCAATCTCTGTTTGATCAGGCTGAGCAATATCACAGTAAACCAAATCTACTTTACCAAAAACAAATCCATATTTATCAGGGTACCTTCCATCCTCGATTATGGGAATAACATTCTTTCTAAATTTCACAACTTTATCCAGCAATTCTCTTGCAACTCTAGCTGAAACCTCAACAGCATAAACCATACCCTTTTCTCCAATAATATCGGAAACATGACTTAAGGTAGTTCCAGTAGAGGCTCCTAAATAAAGGACTTTATAACCTTCTTTTAAGGGAACCTTTAAACCTTTGTATATAGCTGCAGAAAGCTTGCTTCTGAAAGGGTCCCAAAGTCTATACTCCTCTCTCTTATAATTCACTAACCTTTCATCGTAAACCCTAACTCCCTTAGCCAAATTTAGGGTAAATAACCTTTTTTCTCCTTCAAAATTTATCCATTTTACTTTTTCCTTCAAGCTTTCTTTCCTTTAGCCTTAATTTCCTTGATCCTTTTCTCCAAACCTTTCTTTAACTCCTCATCTTCTTTGCCTCTGAACATATCTAACCTTGCAGCTATAGCTAACTTTGATGAAAAAGAGCGGGCTATTTTACCTCTTAATTTCTTAGGAGAGGAGCGAATTAAGGTATGCTGAAAGATTATTCCATGCTTTGGAGGCTTTGTACCCGTCTTTAAAGCCCTAAATAAAGCCTTTTCAGCCCCCAATACTTGAATGGTGCTAGCTGGTAATTTAGCCAATTTTTCTAAACTTCCTGCTTTAGCAATTAGCCTAGCTCCTATTAATGCCCCAGCAAGAGAAGTTAAATTTGGAGCTATCTTCTTCATGCTTTTCTCAATACTTTCAGCCAATTTTTCTCTCAGTTTTAAGAGGCTTAGTATCTCCTTAGCTAAATCCTGAGTTAGCTTTAAGTGCTCTAAGCTTATATCCCCTCCCTTAGATTCCTTAGAGCTTCTTTCAATGGCTTCAGCTTTAGATTTAGAAAGTCCTAACTTTAAAGCATAATCTTCAAAGTTTCCATCCCTAGAACCTACATGCTCCACTATCTTACAATAGGTTTCCAAATCTGGTACAAGTCTTGCAAGCTCTGGAAAGTGTAGACCATACCACTCTCTTAACCTTATGCCTAAAAGATTTACCAACTTATCTATCTCATCTAAGTTATTTACAGCTTGAATAACGTGAAGGTCTAACCTAGTAGATACTTCCCTTATCTTCTCCTTTGCTATTTGAAGGGCCACTCCCCTTATCCTCTCTAAAGCTTGCTGAGAATCTTGGCAAAGCTTTGCTCTAACCAGATATTCTACCTTTACATTTTCAAAGATTTCCTTTTCTTCATCGTTGAGTTCTTCAACCTTAAAATGGCCCTTAATTAAGGGTATAAGAGTAGGTAAGTTTACGTAAACCTTATCGATACGATTTTCCTTCAAGAATTTAAGGGCAAGCTCTAGGGAAGGGGTCATATATCCATCTAAAATTTCTCTATACTCTAATACATCCTCAAAGGAAAAGCCCTTTAGAATTTTATCATCGCTAACCAAGATCAATCCTAATTCGCTAACGAAGAGTTTTGTTCCCATGGCCATAAAAGTTTAAACCATCACTCATAAAACATTAGGGGTTATAAATGGTTAGCTTAAAGGTTAAGTTAGCAAACTTAAAATTAAGAAATCCTACAATTCTTGCCTCTGGTATATTTGGTTTTACCTTACCTTTACTAAAGAGGGCTTATGATGAAGGAGCTGGTGCAGTAATAAGTAAGTCTTTGGGCTTAACTGCGAGGGAAGGTTATAAAAATCCTACCATAGTGAAGGTAGATTGTGGTTATGTTAATGCCATTGGATTATCGAATCCTGGCTATGAAGAGTTCTATAGGGAGCTTGTAGAATTTAAGGAAGAGTTCGATTTAATAGTTAGTATTTTTGCTGAAGATGAAGAGGGTTTTAAAACCATAGTAGGCAAGTTAGATAAAAGCATGGTTAGAGCCTTTGAGCTTAACCTAAGCTGCCCTCACGTAGAGAAAGTTGGAAGTGAAATAGGGGAAGATAAAGAACTGGTTTACAAAATAGTTAAAGCCTGTAAAAGGGTAAGTAAGAAGCCTTTATTCGTTAAATTGCCACCATTACCTTCTTCTTTATTAATAGAAGTAGCCCTAGCAGCTCAAGAGGCTGAAGCTGATGGAATAACCGCTATAAACACCATAAAAGCCCTAGTAATAGATTCAGAGTTAGGGAAGCCTATACTATCGAATAAGTTTGGTGGTTTATCTGGACCAGCCCTTAAACCCATAGCCTTAAGATGCGTTTACGAGCTTTACGAAGCTATTAATATACCTATCATAGGTTGTGGGGGAATAAGTAATGGAAAGGATGCTTTAGAGTTTCTATTAGCTGGGGCTAAAGCCTTTCAAATCGGTACTGCTTTAGCCTTTAAGGATTTAAGTATCTTTAAGGATATATGCTTTGAAATCTCTAATTATTTGGAGAGGAAGGGCTTTAAGGAGTTAGAGGATATAGTTGGAAGGGCTCATTAATAAAGACAGGCTTAGAATGGTTCAGATAGTAAAGATTGAGAATGAATCTAAGAATGTTAGAACCCTTTACTTTTATGATAGAGAGCTTAGCAAGAGAAGGGCAGGGCAATTTTGTATGGTTTGGAAGCCTATGGAAGATGAAATGCCCATGAGTGTATCTAAAGTTGATGCAAATGGTTTAGCCTCCATAACTGTTAAGCCTTTAGGTACTGGTAGTAAGGCTCTTTATGAATCTAAAACAGGGGATTTTATTGGAGTTAGAGGACCCTATGGAAAGCCCTTTGAATTGGTTAAGGGTTCCTGCCTACTAGTAGGGGGAGGAACAGGCCTTGTACCCTTAATAGCTTTAGCTGAAGAGTTAGATGCTATAAAGAGTAAAGTTACCTTAATAATTGCTGGTAGAAGCAAAGATGAGCTCATCTTTCTTGATTATGTAAAGGATAGTTTGGCTCCTAAAGGACATAGAATAATGGTTTCTACTGATGATGGAAGTTATGGTTTTAAAGGTCAAGCACCAAATTTGGTTGAAATTTTGTTACGCTCTGAAAGATTTGACCAGATTTATACTTGTGGTCCTGAAATTATGATGCATAAAATCTTCTTGCTGGCTGAAAAGATGGAAATTAATTTACAAGCAGGGTTAGAGAGAATAATGAAGTGCGGTAATGGTATTTGCGGTAGTTGTGCCCTTGGGAAATACTTAGTCTGTAAAGATGGACCGATCTTTAGCTCAAAGATTTTAAGGGAGGTTCATGAAGAATTTGGTAAAAAGAAAAGGGATTTATCTGGTAGGTTTGTAGAAATAACATCCCACTAATAAATCAAATAGGGAAACCTAGAGATGCTTCTCTATCGCATCTATGAGCAAATAGAAAGATTCTTTGGGTGTGGCAGAAAAGCTACTTTATCGTCTCTTTTATGAAAGAGTAGACTGTTAAGTTATCATAAAATTTAAACTAAAATGAACTTTTCTGCCACAGTAGATTCTTTGTAAATCTTTTCATCAATCTATAATATTCTCTTTAACCTCCCCTACTACCAAACCCTTTTTAGCCTCTCTTGGTAAAAGGCTTCCAGAAAGCTTAAATCTCTTATACTCTAATTCAGTATAAAGAAATAAATCCATTTGAGGAATTTTAAGCTTATCCCAACAGATACTGTAAGCATCTTCTCTCTTTGGCCCTTCATAGATTTATCAAGAGATCCAAATCGCTGGCAGCTGTATAAGAGTTTTTAGCGTAAGAACCAAAAATTATAACATAACCTTTTTAGGGATAAGAACTTTAAAATTTTTCTTACCTCTTTTTATCTTTTTAATTAACTCTTCTTGATTAAGCTCTGGATAGTAAATCTTCACAATATTTGATGATCCTTTTAGCATAATCCATCAACATCCTAACCTCTTTCTCAGTATATATTTCATAGGGAGAACCCTCAGGATGAAGATTTTGATATTTTATAGGAATATAAGCTTTATCTAACTCCTGGGTTGGTGCATAACTAACTATTTGCTCAATCTTTTTCGACATACTTTTTCTTATGAGCATTCTGTACCTCCTTGATGGAATGAACTGGAAAGAGATAGATGCCAAGTATGTCAGGCAGGGCGAGCTCCTCTTGGATCTTGAGTTTGTCAAGAGTTGGAGGAGGGAGGTCAGCAAGATGAACT
>JARVJX010000150.1 GCA_029775995.1 Nitrososphaeria archaeon
CTAACGCTGACACCAAGAATTCTACTGGCCTCTTTCATTGTATAATGTTTCTCTATGCTCATCATGATGAGATGCTATGAACGTCTATAAAAATCTATCTCTTTGGGAACTGCTGTACTACCCTCTATCAAAAAATTAAGATTCTTAGGTTTGAATAGAACTATAGTAGGATTGAAAGTTGACATAGATATTTTAATAATTACTGAATCATCCCCAGGAGAAGTTAATATGGAGCTATAGAAAAGGGGAAGAAGGAAACCTTTTGAGATTCACACCCAACCACATAATAAATGAAAAGTGTATAAGAGAAGCTAAAGTGATAAAGATAGTAAATTAAAAAGAGTTAATTTTACTCTAATAAAGTTTATACAGTATAAAATATATCTCAATATTTTCAAATTACTTTAAACTCTTATGAAATTTAACCTTTTACAGCTCCAAAGGTTAAACCTGTTATCAAATATCTAAGGGTTATATAAGCTAAAATTATAGCAGGTAGCATTATAAGAGTTCCAGCAGCCGATATTGGTCCCCAAGCTATCTGAAATCCAGTTATATATCTCCCAACAAAAACTGGTAAAGTTTGAGAATTCTCAGTATTGGTTAATATAAGTGCTATCAAGAATTCACTCCAACTAAATAGAAAGGATAGTAAAGTAATTGAAATTATACCTGGTAAAGCTGCTGGTATTAATACGTGTATCAAAGTTTTAAAGGGTCCACAACCATCTAAATAAGCTGCCTCATCAAGTTCTTTAGGAATGGTATTAAAGAATACTATTAAAACAAAGGTTCCTAAGGAAGTCATATAAATTGTGTATACTATAATAACAGACCACCACGTATCTAGTAACCTAAGGGATTGAAATATAATGTAAAGGGGTATTAAAACCACTATAGGGGGTATAATCCTAGTAGAAATTACCCAGTTAATTAACCTCATACCACCTACTTTAAATCTTGAAATGACAAAAGCAGCACTTACAGATATTAAGGTAGATAATATAGCAGTTAGAGAAGCTATTATGAAACTATTTCTCATATATGGCACTAAACTTACTACAGAGGCTGCTTTATATACTTCAGTGGGTGACCCCCCATAACTTTCAAAGGTAAATCTTGTGGGCAATAATATTGGAGGCCATTTAAACCAATCATCAGCCGGTTTAAAGGATGTGGTTATCATCCAATATATTGGGAATAAGAAAAATATTAGAGTTATAAAGATTAGGAAATACCTTATTCCTAATTTAAATTTTTTCATCTTTAAAGTTTACCTCCTATCTGTAAAAGTTCCTTAACTTTAATCGTTTTAATAAGTAAAGCTGCCAAAACTAGTGCTGCTACTAACAAAAATATACCTAATGCAGATGCATAACTAACATTTATTCCTGTAACAAATCCTACCATATACATAAGGTAGCTATAAGTGTAAGTTAATGTGACAGGCCCTCCTCCAGTAAGCATAAAGATATATTCAAATTCCTTAAGAACATCTAAAGTTCTTAGTAATGCCACTACGGCTATTAGAGGCTTAATAAATGGTATAGATATATATCTTATTATATGAAAACCTCCAGCCCCATCTACATGAGCAGCTTCCTGAATTTCTTTAGGTATACCAGTTAAGCCAGCGTAAAATACTAAAAAAGTAAATGGAACCCATTGCCATAAATCAGTTATTATAATAGATAAAGGAGCATAGATTTCATTACCAAACCAAGAAATCTTTGGTAAACCAAAAAAGGATAGAGAATAATTAACCGGTCCAAATTGACTATTAAATAACATCTTCCATATTATACCAGATACTGCTGGAGGGATCATAAGAGGCATAAGCATGACTATACGATAGAGTTTTTCACCTTTTGTTCCAAAGAATAACAAAGCTATACCTAATCCTAAAAGCAATTCTAATGTTACAGCAATAAGAACTAAGATTGCTGTAAATCTTACCGCACTACCTACTACTGGATCTTTAAAGGCATTAACGTAATTCTCAATTCCAATAAATTGCGGTTCAATTTTTTCGCCAAATTTAATATTAAATAAGGATACATATATCATATAAGAGAAGGGATAGATGGTTAGAGATAAGTAAAGTATTATTAAAGGTACCACAAAGAGTATAAGTTTAAACCTCTTCATAAAAAATAGGAGGGATTAACCTTTAAACTGGGCTGCTAAATTATTCCATTCGCTAGCCAATTTATCTAACTTGGACCTTATAGCTGATTTATCCTCTGTCTTTAGTATATCTTGCCACATAGGGTTTCCTATCCTTTCCATTTCTGGTTCTTGAGGAATTCTAGGTCTATTTGATAAATTAGCCATTGTTAAAGGATACGTTTCAAACCAAGGTACTACTTGCTTAACCTCTGGATCATCAAAGTTAGATAACCTAGCTGGAGGCATAAGAAATCTTGTCCAATGAACCTTATCCATTTCTTTACTTGTAGCAAAATATGCAAACATAAAAGCACTCTTTGGATTTGCAGAGAATCCATTTATTCCCATTGCCCATCCACCACTTACAGGCTTTTGAATATATTTCCCTTGATCTAATAAACCCGGCATTAACACTACACCTATTTTCTGTGCAGCTACTCGAGGATCTCCTCCAGCTATGCCTTTTACGAAATCTCCCCAAGGTACACTCCATTGGGGAACCATAGCTACAACTCCTTGGGCAAAGTATTGGACAGTCTCACCATAATCCGAACCGTAGGGGTCTGGTGCGTATTTATTTAGTTCTTGAATTGTTCTAACTGCTTCTAATCCATCTTCATTATTAAACCAGATTTTTTTATTTGCATCAAAGTAATCTCCATAAGTAGGAACATCTTCGTAAGGTCCATACTTACTAACACCTGTTGGACCTTGTCTATAAGGTCCTAACCAATTTAGCATCATATACATCATAGTATGTGTTGTTGGAAACATTAAACCTATACCATGTTCTGTTGGGGAATTTGGATTAAAACTTTTAGTGAAGAACTTAGCTACCTCTATGGTTTCTTTCCAAGTTTTTGGAACTTCAAGAGGTCTTCCAAATTTATCTTTGAAGTCTGATTTAATTTTTGGATCCTCAAAATAATCTTTTCTATAATAGAAAAACATGGCATTAGGATATACAGGTACACCGTAAATTTTACCCTTCCAAACACTGCCATATTTAAAGTATAACTTCATAAAATCTTGATAATTAGCTTCTGGCAAATCTGGAAACTTCCTTCTAATTTCTTCAAATTCTGCGCTCCCAGCTTCCACTACAGAACCTAAAGTCATTACATCTATAGTGTAAAGATCGAAAGCACCACCTTTAGACTGTAAATCCGTTAAGATTTTTGGATAAAGAACTTCCCAAGATAAGGGAGTTACTTTAACTGTTACATTTGGAAAGCTCTTCATAAATTCTTGAGCAGCATAAGTTAAAAAGTCAGCAGTATCAGGAGATGCTATAACATTTAGTGTACCTGGCTCTGCTTTCACACCTTTAATGGCTTCTATTGAACCAATTAAAGGTTTTACAGCTGGTGCCGTTACGGTTATAGTCTCTTTAACGGTTTGAGTTATAGTCTCTTTAATAGTCTGAGTTACTGTTCTCTCTTTTCCTGGTACAGTTTTTGTTACCTCTCTAGTAGGAGCTGAAGATAAACCTCCAAAATAGCCTCCT
>JARVJX010000151.1 GCA_029775995.1 Nitrososphaeria archaeon
TTTTACTCTTGTAGAGCTATTCTACTTACTCTCCCTTACCCTATCCATCAGAACCTTTAGAGCTTGCATAGAAGAAGCCTAGAACCCTCAATAAACAAGCTCGATGGCAAAGGAATTATACAAAAGGGTCAAACCTTATCGTGACAGCATCAGTAATCTTAACAAAACTTATAAATAACCAATTTAAAAACAAATGACCTATCTTTACCCTTAAATAGAATTTAAAAATTAAGCTCTGATCTTTAAGGCTTAACCTTTTCAAGCTGAAGCCTAGATGCAATCAACATATTTTTAAGCAACCTTAATCTCGTCATCAACCCCACACTTCCCAGATTTGGAGTTATATAACTTGCCTTCTTTGAAACACTATCAAAATCCACATCAAAGTACATCTTTTTTGTAGTTGGATGAACCCTTATCCCAACATTTATAACTATGCAACCCTCCTTTACCATATCTCCATATAATTTGAAGGATTGCTTATCGTAAAGTTCAGGAGGCCTACCAGCAGCACAAACTATCATGTCAGCTTCAGATATCTTATCAAGAACCTTAGGACTCTTTCTATGTAAGCAAGTTACAGTAGCATCCATATCTTCCAATAGGAGCCTTAAAGGTCTTCCCACTAAATCACTCCTTCCAACTATTATAGCATCTAAGCCTTCAACCCTTATATTATAGTAGGATAATAGCTCTACAATACCAGAGGCTGTACAGGGAAGTAAATCCTTATCAAAATCATATTTTGTAGCCAATTTTCCCTTATTATAAGGAGTTAATCCATCCACATCCTTAGTAGGGTCTAAATGTAAAAAGATTCTATCCTCATCTAAAAAGCTGGCTAGAGGTTTTTGAATAAGAATTCCCGATATATCATCCCTTTTATTTAATCTTTCAATTAAATTTAGAAGCTCCATTTCCATGACTTCTTTATCAAATTTATAAACCTCATGAACTTCAAAGTATATATCTACCTCATTACAATCTTCCCTCTTTTTACTAACAAAGAACTTTGCTGTCTCTAAATCTATAGGGTCATCACAAGTAATTATGGCTGCTAAACCTGGTGTATATCCTTCTCTTTTTATTTTCTCTACTTCTCTTTTTATTTCCTCCTTACCCTTTGAAAAGATTTCCTTTGCTGTTAAAATTACAGCCAATTTTTCTCAAATTCAATATATTTTCTTTGCCTTTTATCCCATTCTTCCTCCCAATTGTTACTATAATCTACCCTTACAAAATTAACCATTTTTTTACCTTCTTTAGTTTCAATAACTTGGCTTTCAACTTTAAGCCTATTATCTGCAAATAATTGAATAGCCTTTGAATATAATCTATGCTCATATCTTAAAACCTTTCTAGATAACTCCTCAATGGCTTTACTAGGATTTTGAGAGAACAATTCATAAATTTTCTCATCAATTCTAACCCCTTGCTGTATTATTATAGGACCAGCATCAACAGCAACATCCACATAATGAACGGTGCATCCAGTTACCTTTACCCCACTCATTAAAACGGCTTGGTGAACCTTTAATCCATACATGCCCTTCCCTCCAAAGGAAGGTAAAAGGGAAGGATGAATATTCATAATCTTCCACTGATACTCTCTAATGATTTCTTCTCCAAGTATCCTCATAAATCCAGCTAAAGCTACAAGCTCAATATTCCTCTCCTTCAATATCTTTAAAAGGGCTCTATCAAACTCATATCTATCTTTAATATCTAAAAAGTAATTTTCAACGCCTTCCCTTTTAGCCCTCTCAGCTGCTTTAGCATTTTGTCTATCGTAAATTAAAAGTTCTAAATCCACATTCTTCAATATACCTAATTTAACATGATCAACTATTGCCTGAAAGTTTGTACCTTCTCCTGATGCAAGAACAGCTATCTTCACGGCAAGAATAACCCAAAACTAATAAAAAGCTTTTTTGCTACCTATCTTATGCTAGGGTTAATAGCTGATGATCTTACAGGAGCCTGTGATTCCTCTACTCAGTTTAAAAAATATGGATATTCAGTAATAGTCACATCTAAACTCAATCATAAGCTTAAATCTGATCTTTTAGCGGTGAATTTAAATTGTAGAGAATTAGATGCTAAAAAAACCTATGAAAAGACTAAGGAAGTATGCTCTAAGTTAAAAGCTGAAGAAATAAAATTAAAGTATGTTAAAATAGATTCCACTCTAAGGGGAAACTTTGGGCAGATGATAAAGGCTGCTATGGATACCTATGGTTTTAATATTGCCTTTATTGCACCAGCTTACCCTTACCAAAGAAGGATAACCTTAGGAGACTATCATTTGGTTAATGGTAATTTATTGAAGGATACTGAGTTTGGTAAGGAAATAGAAAAGGAGAAGGTTAGTGAAATCTTAGAGATTCAAGTTGGTGAGAAAGTTAAATCCATAGATCTAAAATCTTTAGAGGATGAAAGATTGGAAGATAAAATAAGAAATTTTTTGAAGGAAGGTTTTAGATTTTTTACCTTTGATTCCATCAAATTCTCTCATTTAGAAAAGATAGCAAAATTGGGTTTAGATTTAGATGCTTTAATTTGTGGTTCTGCAGGGTTAGCTGAGGCATTAGCAAAGGAAATGGCAAAGATAAAAAGAAATCTTTGTGTTATAAATGGTAGCAAAAACAGAATATCAAGAATACAAATTGGTAAGCTTTCTGAGATTAATTTTAAGATAATAGAAATAAGTGTGCCTGAAATTCTTGATGAGAATTTTATTGATGAAGAGATAAGAAGGGTAGAGCAAAGCATAAAGAAAGGGCAAGATTTAGCTTTACAATTAAAGGAAAGATTAGGCTCTTTAGAGGCCGTTAAAGAAATCATAAAAAGATTGTTAAAGCTTATAATAAAAAATGGTTTTAATTCTTATATTGTGATTGGAGGGGATACTTTAAATTTGATGTGTGAGAACTTAAATTGCTCAAGGTTCAAAATATTAGCTGAATTAGAGCCTGGTTTGCCTTTGCTAAAGTTTTTAGATGGGAAATTAAAGGGTGTAAAATTGGTTTCTAAAGCCGGAGGTTTCGGAGACGAAAATTCTCTAATAAGAATAGCAAATTATCTTAAGCAATTATAATAATCCTAAAACTTTTTAAAGGTGAGGTCCTGCAGCTCTAATATTTGAAAGATTCATAGTTAGGCAGCATCATCTTGAGAGCTGTAGATGGGATGCTATTTGAGAATTTTTTTGAAAGCATATTTAGCTTTGGGTATTCCTATAGGGTTCTCTGTTGATATCCAGTATAGTTGTTTTCTAGAAGGTAAGAATGAGGATTTTATATCTGCTCTAACTCTTGCCTTAATTTACTTCTTAAGAAAGCCTATAGTTAGTGATAGAAAAGCAAGAGAAGATCTGAATAATAATAAGAGATTTCAAAATCGAAGAATCTTGGAAAAATATAAAGAAAGAGATTATCCTCCTCTATTTTCTACTGTTCTTTCAACAGGTGCTGTGTTGCATGATTTGAGCATGTTATCTAAGAATTTTGTTTCAAGCCTTCTTAAATATATATGTTGAATATGCTCTATGGCTTCTGATGAAAGAGATTGTAGCAAGTACAACGAAGAATTGGTGAGGAGGGGAGAGATCCTTCTTGACTTCTCTATCATGGATGAATGGAATATGGAGCTTAAGAAAGCAAATGATGGTAAGG
>JARVJX010000152.1 GCA_029775995.1 Nitrososphaeria archaeon
TACGTCTAAGGATAAGCTCAACAACCTCACCATCCATAATGGTTAAGGATAAACGTATACTCCCAACCATATATGAAAATCGGAAGAGGAAGTAAATAACTTATCATTCACTAAGGAGGCAAGAGCGTAATAGAATATAATAGTAATAGGCTAATTAGAACTTCAAAAAGGACTTAAATCTGCTAGGTGATTTAGAGAGGGGTTATAAGTGGCTTTAAAGTTTATCTAATACCAATTTTTAGGTAAAGATATGAAAAGGCCTATAATTTTGATAACTGATGGTAAAGACACAGAAGCTGAAATAATGAAGGTTCCTGAGCTTCTAAAGGATGTTGGTGAGATAAGGTATGCTCCAAAGGAATGTAGATATTCAGATGATGCTTTAAGCGAGAATGTAAAGGGTGTAGAGGCCTTAATAGTGGCTTACTCACCAATTACTAAAAGGGTTATTGATAAAGCTAATACACTTAAAGTTGTTGCAAGGTTAGGGGCTGGATATGATAATGTTGATGTAAAAGCAGCCACTGAAAAGGGAATCTTTGTGGTTTATGCTCCAAGAACTTCTGTGGAAGGTATGGCTGAATATATCATTGGAATGATGATAGCTTTATCTAGGAGGTTTTTTTGGGCTGATAGGATGGTTAGAAAGGGTAAATGGAGTGAAGCAGGTATAAAAATGTTTGGTAAGGATTCTCAAATCTTAGGGAAAACCTTAGGTATAATAGGTTTTGGAGCTGTGGGTAGTAGGTTAGCAGAGAGGGCCAAGGCCTTTAACATGAGGATAGTAAGCTACGACCCCTATGTAAGCCAGGAGTACATGGAGGAGCATGGGGTTGAGAAAGTAAATTTAGATACATTAATCAGCATGGCAGATTTTATATCTCTAAATACTGCTTTAACAGAAGAAACAAGGCATTTAATAAATGAAGAGAGGCTAAGAAAGATGAAGAAAACAGCCTTTATAATAAATACATCTAGGGGAGGGGTAATAGATGAAAAGGCTTTATACAAAGCCTTAAAGGAAGAATGGATAGCTGGAGCCGCATTGGATGTTACTGATCCAGAACCTCCAAAGGATGATAATCCCTTATTTACCTTAGATAACGTTATCTTTACACCTCACATAGCTGGTGCAAATAAAGAGAGAGTAGAAGCCATTGGTAAGAGCATAGCTGAAGATGTAAAAAGAATTTTAACAGGAAAATTACCTAGGTTAGACCATTTAGTTAATGTGGATGTATTAACAAAACTTAAATGAAGAAGGTTCTTTTAATCAACAATCACGGTAAAAGTGTTGAAAGACTAATTTTTAGTGTTAAAAAATTTGGCTTTGAGGTAGATGTTGTTGAACCCTTAAAAAAATTTGATGAGAGAGCATATAGGGCTATGATTCTATCAGGAGGCTATATTAAAAGAGAGATACAGAGTAAAGCTTTAGATTGGTATAAAAATTTGTTTTATAATTCAAGCTTGCCTATTCTTGGAATATGCTTGGGTCATAAGCTGATGGGTTATTGCTATGGTGCTAAAATATTAAGTATGGGAAATCCAAGGATCGGTTATTATAAGATTCAATTTTCATATACTTACGATTTGCTACCAGATGTTAAGGGCCTTTACGTATATCAAAACCACAAATATAAATTAGCAAGCTTACCAAACTTTCTTAAGAACTATGCCAGCTCTAATGAATGTGAAATTGAGGCCTTAAAGCATATAAATAAGAAGCAGTATAGTGTTCAGTTTCATCCAGAAGTTAACGATTATGATAAAAGAAGTTTGAAGATAGTTGAGAATTTTTTAAAAATGTGCTGAAATAGCTATGTTTTAATTTAGCATCTATAAAATCTCAGGCTTTTCTTTGTCTTTTCTTTTTTCTTATGTCTAGTTTGCAATTTATAGGTTAAAGAAATAGATTTTCTTGTGATGCTAAAGTTTAATGGCGCCCAGGCCGGGATTTGAACCCGGGTCGCAGCGGTGACAGCGCCGCATACTAGGCCGGACTATACTACCTGGGCCACCTCATAAACATAAAAAGCTTAAATTTAAAATTTTTACCTTGGATCTTTTTAGCTACTAGGGGCCCGTAGCTCAGCCAGGAAGAGCACCGGAAAATTAGAGCTTGGTGATGCTTTTAACCTGCTGAGGATACCCGGGGGTCGCGGGTCCGAATCCCGCCGGGCCCGCTAAATTTTTTAAGCGAATCCTTATATAGAAGTTTGTCTTTTCATTCTCTAGATCAAAATGACTAAGAAGTACTTGTAATTGCTTGAAGATGAAGACGTTAGGAGGTGGTACGATAACCTAGCGGCCAAGTCCATGGTTACGGCTGAGGGTTACCTCAGGACTTTGGGGCTCTTCTGCGAGCTTAACAAGATTACTCCGAGGGATCTTGCTCTTGATAAATTAAACCAGAATTTTCAAGAGCAGTATGATCTCCTGCTTCAAGAACCATTCAGGCATCATCCTCCCGTATACTTCGTAATGCTTAGCCAGAACTTCTTTCCTCGTCAGTCCGAGAGAGCTTTCATGCTTCCCATTCTTTTCTTCCCATAGAGGCTTGATCACTTCCCTGAAAAAATTGTACACGAATGGTGGAATTCCAAGCTCTTGGCTCTCAGCCACTTGTTCTAATAATTTAAATGCATCCCTAACATCCCCCTCACTAGCATAAAGATTTCCTTCATCCCTTTTCCTTTGCCAGAGGTTAAACAGGGCTAAAGCCTGAATTAAGGAAACTATCCTTTCTACATCCCTTTGATGCCTCGGCTTCAGCTTAGGGTATTTTTCTATGAACTTCTTAGCAACTTCATCCACATCCTCGCTTATAACGTGCCTCACGTTTTCCTCCTTGATATTCTTGATTCTTTCCTTAAGCATCTCTAACTGTGGAAATCTCTCCAAGAATTTCTGAAAAACTGGAGGATTACTCTTCCTTAAGGCCTTTAAATAAATTCCCTCCCTTATCTTTTCTACGCTTGTTTCCGGTGAGGATATGAAGTTCCTAGTTGCCTCTTGCTCATTTATCTTCAAGCTTCCCGTGCAGAAAATAACGGAGGGATAACCCCTGATCACAACGTTCTTTGTCCTGAGCCCCCTCTTTTCCCTCTTATCCGTGATCTTGTAGAGGAGTTCTTTCCTATAGTGGGAGAGCAAGGGCCTTAGCCTTTGTAACAGTTGATCATGAGGCTGATCTAGGAAGATCAAGATCTTCTTCTCCAAATCAACTACTATGGCCTGTTTTTCCTCATCCCATCTTCCAGCATCATGGTAAAATGCCGTTGGGCTTAAGTAGGCTATCATCACCACATCCTCTGGATTAAAAGAATATTGCGAAAGATGCCTTAGAACTGAGAGGTGGGGAGGGAGCATCGTTTTAATGGTTGTTGATGCAGCTTTCACTTCAATAGGCTTAAACTATTTTACTGTTGTAGTTCCTAAGGTTGAAGAGTTTAATAAAAATTTCGCTCTTGTCTCCTTAGTGAATGGTTATCGTTATTAACCATTTGTATGCTGATCTAGATCTTTCCACTATGTTCTAGCGTAAGCTGAGGCTCCAATGCTTGGAGGAGGCTTTTCTCCTAGATATTCCTCGCTTAGGTCTTAGGAAGGTTCTTAGGTGCCAGTTGTAGCTCTCACACCCATTAACGTG
>JARVJX010000153.1 GCA_029775995.1 Nitrososphaeria archaeon
CTCTCCCTTACCCTATCCATCAGAACCTTAGAGCTTGCATAGAAGAAGCCTAGAACCCTCAATAAACAAGCTCGATGGGCAAAGGAATTATACAAAAGGTCAAACCTTATCGTGATAACATACTCTGTTAAATAAAAAAGTTTAAATAATAAACTTTGTTAAATAATGGTATGTTGGTATTAGATGAGATTAGAAACTCTATTCTAAATTTTGATGAAGAAAAAACAATAGAATATTCTAAGAAGGCTCTCGAAATAGGAATTGACCCACTAGAAGTAATAGAAGGAGGTATAATGAAGGCCCTTCATGTAATAGGAGAAAAATTTGATAAGGGAGAGCTATTTATAATTCATTTAGTTAGAGCTGGAGAAGCTGCAAAGAAAGCCTTAGAGAATGTACTTAAACCAGAACTTCTAAAACGTAAAGTTGAAAGAAAAAGCATTGGAAGAGTAGTCATAGGAACCATTTATGGAGATATACACGATATAGGTAAAAATATAGTAGCTACTATGCTCTATATTGCTGGTTTTGAGGTATTTGATTTGGGAAAAGATGTTCCAATAGAAGAGTTTATAAAAAAAGCTAAAGAAGTAAAAGCCGATATAGTGGCTGCATCTGCTCTGTTAAGCACTACGATGTTTAGGCAAAGGGATTTAATATTAGCCTTAAAAGAAGCAGGAATAAGGGATAAGGTTAAAGTGATGGTGGGAGGAGCTCCAGTTACTAAAGCATGGGCTGAAGAGATAGGGGCCGATGGTTATGGTGCAGATGCCGTTGAAGCTGTGGAGGTAGCTAAAGGACTAGTAGGAAGAGGTGAATAAAATGCGTACAGGATTAAAGGGTGGACAATTAAAGATCCTTTCTAAGGATCAAGTGTATGAGTTACACCTGGCTATTTTAAAGATCCTTAAGGAACATGGGGTCAAAGTAGAGCATGAAGGTGCTTTAAACCTATTAAAGGAAGCTGGGGCTGATGTAGACTTTAAGAGTAAAGTTGCTAAAATACCTGAATACTTATTTGAAGAAAGTATAAGGAAAGCTCCAAAGAGTTTTAGATGTTGTGGGAGAAACCCTAAGGAGGATTTTATATTAGAAGGTAGAAGGGTATACTTTGGAACTTGTGCTGGAGCTACTAATATCATTGATCCAGAGAGTGGTGAGAGGAGACCTGGAAGATTATCTGATATGGGGAATGTGGGTAAAGTAGCTGATGCTTTACCCAATATTGATTTTGTAATGGGAATAACTAGTGCTTTAGATGTCTCAGAAATTGTAAGACCTTTATATGAACCCTATATAGTGATGTCTAATACTTCTAAGCATGTACAAGCCTTTTGTTACTATGATGGAGAAGTAATTAGGGCTATTATAAAAATGGCTGAACTTATAGTAGGTGGAAGGGATGAACTAAGAAAAAGACCTATAATCTCACTATATAATGAACCAGTATCTCCTTTAGTATTTGGAAGAGAATATGTGGATGCTTTAATAGAATGGGCAAAAGCTGGGTTACCTTTAATTTGGGCTCCTTGTCCAATAGCAGGAGGCTCAGCACCAGTAACACTGGCTGGGGCAGTAGTTCAAGGTTGTGCTGAATCTTTAGCAGGTAACATAATTTGCCAATTAGTTAATCCAGGCACTCCCTTTGTATTTGGTTCTGTTCCCTTAGTTTTAGATATGAGGACAGGTATAGCTGCCTATGGAACGATAGAAATGATGTTAAAAGAAGTGGTATTAGCACAGTTATCTGAGTATTACCAGATACCCTCTTGGGGTACTGGAGGTTGTACTGATTCAAAGGTCTTAGATGAACAAGCTATAGCTGAAGCAGCTATGAATCTTACTATAAGTGCTTTAAGTGGTAATAATTTAGTTCATGACGTAGCCTTTATGGAATTTGCCAATTCAGGAAGTTTTGAACTTTTAGTGATTTGTGATGAGATTATAGCTATGTTAAGAAGATTTATGAAGGGAGTAAATGTGAATGATGAGACATTAGCAATAGAGGCTATAAAGGAGGCAGGCCATGGTGGTGCTTTTTTAAGTTTAAACCATACATTAAAGTACTTTTCTCAAGAATTTCTAATATCAGAGTTAATGGATAGATCTCCTTGGAGTAGATGGGAGAAGGGGAAGAAAACTTTAGCCCAAAGGGCTCATGAAAAGGTTATTAAGATATTAAAAGAGCATTTTGTAGAACCAATACCAAAAGATGTCAAAGAAGAAATTGAAAAATTAATTCATGAGGTAGAAAAAAGTGAAATTATAAAGAGGCACTCATGATCTTTTAATTTTACCTCTTTCTCAAATAAATGTGAAGATAAAAATCTTCAATAAAACTACAATCCTTTACCTCATAGTTTTCTTACTATCCTTAGGAGGAGGAATTACAACTCCTGTCATCCCTTTATACGCTCAAAGTATTGGTGCTTCTTATATGGATTTAGGTCTAATTGGTTCTTCTTATGCTCTCATCTATACTTTCTTAGCCCTACCTTCAGGTACCTTTTCTGATAAAATAGGAAGGTTAATTACCATCATTTTAAGTATTTCCCTTTTTGGAATTGCAGCCTTTTCATATTTGTTAGCAAAGGAGGTAAAATATTTAATCTTTATTAGAGGTTTAGAAGGACTAGCTTGGTCTTTATTCTGGCCATCCATCGAAGCTTTAACTACCGAAATCTCGGGATCTCGAGTAATAGGAAAAACTGTGGGATTAAGTACCACTTTTTACGGTATTGGTTTTTTAGTAGGAAGTTTTTTTAGTGGCTTAGTGGTGGATTATTATGGTTTCTTTATAGCTTTTGTACTATATTTTATTTTCTCCATCATCACTCTTCCTTTAACCATGGGAATTAGAAAAAGTCCTTCCTCTAAAAAGTTAAAGGAAACCCTAAATGTAAATAAGATAACTTTGTCGGCAACTTCTATAGTATCCTTTAGTTATAGCATAACTCTTGGAGTTTTGTTAACCCTTTTCCCAGCCTACGCTAGAGGATTAGGGATAAGCCCTCTTTTGATAGGCATATTGTTTACATCATTTTGGCTGGGAAGGATTGTATCTTTTCTATATGCTGGGCAACTTTCAGATAAACTGGGTAGAGAAACTATCTTACTCCCAGCTTTAGTTGGGATTGCCATGACCACTCTTTTAATAGGTTTAGTTAAGGATTTTTGGATCCTTTTAGTAATCATTCTTATAACAGGAATATCCACAGGGGCTATATTTCCAGTTAGTATAGCTTTAATCGCAGATGTTACACTTCCTTCAAAGAGGGGAATGGCCATGGGATTATTTGAAGCTTCATCAGGTCTTGGTATGTTTACAGGATCCATTACTGGGGGAATTTTAGCAGAGAACTTTAGTCCCAACTACCCTTATTTCCTTTGTAGTTTTTTTGCTGGAATTTCTTTTTTAATATTTTTCTTCTTAAAAAGATAAACGCTCTTGTCTCCTTAGTGAATGGTTATCGTTATTAACCATTTGTATGCTGATCTAGATCTTTCCACTATGTTCTAGCGTAAGCTGAGGCTCCAATGCTTGGAGGAGGCTTTTCTCCTAGATATTCCTCGCTTAGGTCTTAGGAAGGTTCTTAGGTGCCAGTTGTAGCTCTCACACCCATTAACGTG
>JARVJX010000154.1 GCA_029775995.1 Nitrososphaeria archaeon
ATAGTAACTACTGTAGCTGGTACTCCTACTACTATAGTACAAACAGAGGTTAAGAGGGAAACGGTAGTACAAACACAAACAGTAGAGAAAACGGTAGAAGTAACTCCAACGCCAGTGGCTAAGAAAAAGATGAAAATATGGGTAGAATCAAGGTATGTTAGAGAAAGTATGCAATGGTTAGCTATAAAGATGGATGCTTGGGCTAAAAAGAATGATGTAGAACTTGAGATATCTTATTTAACCTTTGCAGAAGTACAACCTAAGTTAGTTGCAGCTATAGAAGCAAAAACCTTACCAGATTTAGTTTATACGAGTAATTACAGTCTTGGTGCTTTAGCAGAAGAAAAGGCTCCAAAGTACGCTATTCCTTTAGATGATGTAATAAACGAAATTGGAAAAGAGGATTTTTACCCGGCTTGGTTAGATCTATCTAAGATAGAAGGAAAGTATTACTTTGTTCCCTTTGATGCCTTTGTTAACTTAACACATATCATTAAACCTATGTTAGAGGCTATAGATATTAGAGAATATCCAGATTCAAAAGGTCCCATACCTAGAACTTGGGCTGATTGGGATGAATTTGGTAAAGCCTACAAGAAAAAGTTCCCTGATAAATATGTATTTGGGTTAACCCTTGGACCAGGGGCTGGTGATGGCTCTGAAAGTTGGGAAATGGTTTGGTGGCCTTATGGAGGAGGTATAATGAAGGATCAAGGGAAGGCAGGGTTAACTTTTAAATCTGAAGCCACTTATAAAACTTTAGAAATCTTCAAAGATTGGTGGGATAGAGGCTATTTCCCAAAGGATGCCTTTTCTACTGATGGCTTCTGGAACAATAACCAATATTTAACAAGGACAACACCTATGATAGTGGAAGGACCAACTCCTTACTATGCAGCTGTTTTAAGGAACCCAGAATTGGCTGGGCAAACGATTTTAACGGCTCCTCCATCAGGTCCAGCTGGTTCTCCAGCTTGGGCAGCTGAATACGGTATTTCTATAACGAAAGATTCTCCTAATCAAGATTTAGCAAAAGATCTTATAATTTATCTACTCAAAGATAAAAAGGATTATACTGAAGGCTATGTAAGACCAAGCTTTGGAGGTTTTTCACCTGTGTTTAAGAGTACTGGTGAACTTTTAAAGGGTTTCTCCCCCATTTGGAAGATTATAATAGAAGAAACTCTTGAAAAAAGTGTACCAGCTACAGATTCTTGGCCTTATAATAAACCATCAAAAGCTTCTAGCACAATTCATTGGGATTGGACCTATACTACTATGCTTTCTAAAGTCCTGTTAGAAAGAAAGCCCATAGAATCTGTGATAGAAGAAGCTAATACCCATATAGTAGAGGTCTTTGAGAGAGTTTACGGTAAATAGTGATGAGGCTTAGTTCAAAAGAGGCCCTTACAGCTTACCTATTTATCTTCCCCACTCTTTTTGTAATTTTTGTAATTAACTTTTATCCCTTATTTAGAACTCTATATTTAAGTTTATTTAGAAAGATTGTAGGTACTGAGGAAATTTATATAGGTTTTAAAAATTATTCTTACTTATTCAGCTCAGATGTATTTTGGATAGTCACTTTAGTTACCATTATATTTACTGCTCTATCAGTAGCTTTAAAAATGATTCTAGGATTATTTACTGCTTTAGTCTTGAATAGGCCATCTAAATTGAAAGGAATCTTAAGGAGTATAGTATTAATACCTTGGGCTATACCAATATATGTTTCAGCTTATATGTGGGTTTGGTTATATAACCCACAATTAGGTTTACTCAATATGCTAACTGAAGCCTTAGGATTAGGAACCTTTTATTGGCTACAAGATTATCCTATGTTTTGCGTTGTGTTATCTTATGTTTGGAGAACTTTTCCTTTTGTAGCTTTAGCCATTTTGGCTGGTCTTCAGTCTATTAAACAAGAACTTTATGAAACGGCTTCTATCGATGGTGCATCTCCAGTTCAAACCTTTAGATACATTACTCTACCACACCTTAAATCTCTATTCTTAATTTTAATAACCCTTCAAGTATTATGGTCCTTTGGAGAATTTGTAACCATATGGATACTTACAGCTGGAGGACCAGGAAACGCAACAAAGACCATACCAATTTACATTTTTGAATTAGCCTTTACATCTCAAGATCTGGGGTTAGCATCAGCCCTTTCAATAGTGGCTTTACCCATCTTTTTAATCCTGATAGTTATAGTTATGCGCTTTATTAAAGAGTAAGATTATGAA
Source organism: Nitrososphaeria archaeon (assembly GCA_029775995.1). Taxonomy (GTDB): domain Archaea; phylum Thermoproteota; class Nitrososphaeria; order Nitrososphaerales; family JARVJX01; genus JARVJX01. The sequence goes on from JARVJX010000154.1 coordinate 2,247, forward strand.
GGGACTTTGGACTTTATTCTATTATATTTCTGTTGTTTTTATAATCTTTATAACTTTATTCCCAATTTATGGTATGGTTAAGCAGTCTATAGTTCCTGAGATAGAAACCTATAAAAAAGGTTTTCTTCCTTCTACCATTACTTTAGAAAATTATCTTAGCTTAAGTAAAGAGGTAGCTCAAGCTGGAGGGGTAGGAGCCATAGGCTTTCAAGTTTACTTAAGAAATAGTTTCATAATATCAACTCCAGTTATGCTATTGACTTTACTTATCAGCAGTTTAGGAGGTTATAGCTTATCTAGGTTAAAGTATAAAGGGAGAGATATATGTAATTTGTTTACAGTTTTAACCTATTTAATACCACCAGTAATTCTCATGATTCCTCTATATTTCTTAGTGGCTAGTATAAATCTGTTAAATACCTTTGAAGGGTTAATATTGGTTCTTTTAAGTAGGAGTGTTCCTTTCTGTACTTGGTTCATGGTCGGATATTTTAAAGAGATTCCTAAGGAGTTAGAAGAAGCAGCCTTTATAGATGGAGCTTCAAGGCTTAAAACCCTCTTCAGAATAGTCCTACCAGTATCTTTTCCAGGCTTAGTGGTAAATATGATCTTTTCCTTTACCTTAGCTTGGAATGATTTTATATTTTCCTTCATTTTAATAGATAAGACGCAACTTTTACCCCTTTCAGTTGCTATGTATAGGTTAATTCAAGGAGAATTCGTACCTTGGGGAACGTTAATGAGCGGAGGGGTAATAGCTTCCATTGTTCCTATTACTTTATTTTTGATAGTTCAAAGGTATATAGTTACAGGTTTAACGGCTGGTGCTGTAAAGGCTTAAACATAAAGGAGTAGCAGGTTCTAACTTTACCCATGTGACCTATTATAGCTTTAGATATAAATCTATCTTATCACCTGAAGAAGGTCAACCTATTCTTAAGGTAAAAGAGACCCTCCTTTTGATAAATCCTTTATACCACTTACCCCTTAGAGGCTTTACTTCATTATCGTTACCCTTGGTACCTTGTTAAGGGATATACTGCTTTATGTAATCAGGCTTTCCCTCATAAAGTCAACTATAGCTATACCTTTAAACTTTTATATGCTCTCTTTTCCTTCAATATCCAATAAATTTAGCAATTTAGCTGACGAAGCAACCATGGCCTTTTCATCTCCCATTTTCCTAGCTTATTATGTAAATTTTTGATTACCTAACTTTGGGATTGTCAAGATAAGCCCAACTAATCTCTAGATTATAGAGCCCTATGAACACACTTAAGAATTTAGTCATTGATGATATGGATGCTCTAAAGGGGAAGCTATTATAAAGGGCTTTAAGCCTCCTCTTCTCTTCTCTTCACCTTTGAGAAACCAATCTATGCT
>JARVJX010000155.1 GCA_029775995.1 Nitrososphaeria archaeon
TCATAGACTTCAAGAAAGTCCAAGCTAAGAAGAAGCTCACCACGCCTAATAAGCCTCTCATCAACAACAGACCAATACATAGATTAAAGCAAGACATAAGAAACTTAAAGAATTAAGCCACAAAGCAAGAGTATCTATTTCTTTAAGAATCTTAAGTTTCCATAAACTCAGATCCTTTTGTGGAGAAGCTTTAGTTTTGTATGATTCGTAATAGAATATCTATATCATAGGTTTAAAATCTTTAAGGCTTTAGTTCTTACCCTTATAGCTGATGAGTGAAGAAATTATTCTTTTATCTTTAATTGTTATCTTAGGAGTTATATTAGTTGCACCACTTTTATCAAGAAAAGTGGAGCACAACCTAGAGGTCTTTTTCCTCATTATGGGGGTTCTAGCTCTCACTTTAGCTGGTAAATGGAATATCATTCTTGTTGAAGAAGCTCTACTAACCCCTCTTATTATTAGAGGTTTCCCTCTCGGGATCTTCCAAGTGGTGCTTTTAGCAGGTATAATTTTCGTCAAGTATGAAAGGGAATTAGTACAACTCTTCGCTTCTTTAGATAAAAGAATTTCTACTTCTTTTTTAACTTTGCTTTTAGTTTTCCTTCTGGGAATAGGATCAAGCATTATATCTGTAATAGTAGCTTCTGTAATCTTAGCTGAAATTGTTAGGATAATGTTTTTACCTAAAAAGGCAAAAGTTAAAGTTCTTGTAGCTTCAGCCTATGCGCTAGGTGCTGGAGCTTCTTTAACCCCCTTAGGTGAACCTTTATCTACCATAGCAATATATAAGCTCTCTGGTGAGCCTTACCATGCAGATTTTCTCTTTCTATTTAACCTCTTAGGGTCTTATGTAATACCCATCATAATAGTCTTATCAATATATTGCTTTTATGTGGTTAGGAAAGAGCTTAAGAAAGGATCTATAATCGATGAGGTTATTACTCTTGTAACTCCTAATATTCCTAAAGGCATAACGGGTAGATATTATGAGGTCATCCTTAGGGCTATAAAGATTTATGTGTTTATTGTAGCTTTAGTTCTTCTTGGAGCTTCCTTTGATATATTAGTAGAGAGGTATATAAAATTCATGAGCCCTGAGCTTGTTTACTTTTTTGGTTCTCTTTCTGCAGCTGTAGATAATGCAACGCTCGCAGCAGCCATTATATCTCCTGAGTTAACCCTTTTTCAGATAAAATCCTTTCTCATATCCCTCCTAATTTCTGGGGGCTTCTTAATACCTGGAAATGTTCCTAATATAGTGATAGCTTACATATATAAGATAGCCTTCAAGCAATGGTTTAAGATCGCTATTCCAATAGGATTGCCCATCTTTTTTACAGCCTTTTTCTTTTTATTCTTTGTAGAATTTTTATAAATTTTTATTCATTATCTGTAAGTTCTAGAACTTCAGTAAAGCTAATAACCCTTTTTAATGAAATTTTGTTGTTAGCTTTGACTCTTGAATTGGAGATAGTAAGAGACCTAGCTGTAATAATGACAATAGCTTCAGCTGTAACTCTCTTATTTTACATTCTTAGGCAACCCATCGTTCTAGGGTACCTTCTAGTAGGAATTTTGATAAGCCCCTATACTCTCCCTTTTAGTTTTATCGCTCAAATAGACATTCTTAAAGTCTTTGCTGAGTTAGGAATAATACTCTTAATCTTTGCTATAGGAATTGAATTCCCTATAGCAAAACTTCACAAAATAAGCAAAGCTTCACTGGGTATAGCTATATTAGAAATAATGCTTCTCTTAATAGTAGGCTATCTTATAGGTTTAGCCTTTAATTGGTCCTTTTTTGATGCCATATTTCTTGCAGCTGCCCTTTCTATAAGTAGCACAGCCATAATAATAAAAGTATTGGAAGATTATAGAATTCTTAATCAAGAATCCTCTATAATAATTCTTGGAGTTTCACTAATAGAGGATGGAATTGCTGTTATAATGATAGCATCTCTTCAATCTTTAGTTACTTTAGGTGTAATTGTACCTTTAGATCTATTGTTTTCCTTTTTAAAGATGGCTCTATTCATAGGAGGAACCCTTCTTTTTGGTTCCCTTTTTATTCCAAAGCTCATAGATAGGATAATACAACTTAACAAAAGAGAAATAACCATTATCTCAAGTCTTGGCTTATGCTTTGCCCTTTCTTTTCTGGCTAGCCTAATAGGATTCTCGTTAGCAATTGGAGCTTTCTTAGCGGGGGTGCTTGTAGCTGAGTCAAAATCGGCTAGACTTCTTATTCAATCAACAGAGCCTTTAAAGGAAATGTTTGCAGCCCTTTTCTTTATTTCAATGGGTGCCCTGATAAATATCAATTTAATATACCCCTTTCTTCTTCCTACAATTTTAATAACTTTAGCTAGCATAGGAGCAAAAATTTTTGGGGTTGCCTTTGGGGTTAGGCTCTTTGGTTTCAAAGCTTTAACATCCATCAGAGCTGGTTTAGGGATGGTTGCAAGAGGCGAGTTCTCCCTGATAATAGTAAACCTTGGTCAAAGCCTTAATATAGTTAGCTCTTTTCTCTTCCCCTTAGTTGGTTTAGTGGTTACTATTACCACATTACTTACTCCATACCTTATAAGATTTGGAATAGAGCTCAAAAAGAGCCACTCTTAACTTCCCTTTCTTTTACCTTTTCCCTATGGCTACCGTAAACCTTCCAGCAGTCAATCCTCCATCTACTGGTATTATTGAGCCATTAACATAGGAACTTTCGTCAGAGGCTAAAAACAAAACAGCCTTCGCTATTTCTCTTGGTTCACCAATCCTCTGTAAAGGGATATTTTTCTTAGCATTTTCCTTTGCCTCCAATTCATCTATCCCATGAAACCTACCTACTTCCTTTAGCATGGTAGTATCTATTGGTCCTGGGCATATGCAATTACTTCTAATACCATAGGGACCATATTCTAAAGCCAATACGCTTGTAAACATTATCAAAGCAGCCTTAGATGAGCTATAAACAGCAACCTTTGGAACACCTCTTAATCCAGCTGCTGAGCTGATGTTTATTATAGAGCCTCTCCCCTCTCTAATCATGTAGGGTAAAACCTCTCTACAGCACAAAAAGGGACCTGTTAAATTAACAGCAAGGACTTCATTCCAATCCTTTAAAGGAAACTCATGGGTATTGCCCATCTTTACCAATCCAGCACTATTTACAAGAATATCGATTTTTCCATATTTTCCTACGACCATATTAACCATAGATTTAACTTCATCTTCTTTAGATATGTCAGCCTTTATGTATAGGGCTTCATAACCCTTCTTCAAGAGTATCTTTTCCAATTCTTTTCCAAGTTCTTCCCTTCTCCCTATAATAACGGTTTTTGCACCTTCCTCACAGAATATCTCACATATAGCTCTCCCTATTCCAGAGCTACCACCAGTAACTATAGCTACTTTTCCTTTGAGGATATTCATACCTTATCCTTTTAATTTTTACCTATAAATTTTTGCCTACTCTTGCTTGGGATTGTCAAGATAAGCCCAACTAATCTCTAGATTATAGAGCCCTATGAACACACTTAAGAATTTAGTCATCGATGATATGGATGCTCTAAAGGGGAAGCTATTATAAAGGGCTTTAAGCCTCCTC
>JARVJX010000156.1 GCA_029775995.1 Nitrososphaeria archaeon
AGGCATAGCTATGTATACAGGTGGATAGCTTAATCAGCCTTCTCATAAAGGGTAGATTAGGAGAATACGTAAGCTAAGAAGCTTCGTAACATGATCCAAGAAGTTAGGCTGAAGGTCTTACATACAAAGGGCCCATCAGAAGAATGCCAATTAGGGAAGCATGGTAACTATCCAGTTATGGACCAACCCACATAAAAAGCAAAAAATTTATTAGAAGGATATATCTATGCTTCTTAATGAGTTTTGAGGAAAAGATAGAAAAAATTAAGAAATTGAAGGATATTGCTGAAAGGTTTAAAGATATGCTTTCTAAGAATGAGATGCTAACAAGATATTGCTTGGTGGATCCTTTGCTTAGACTTATGGGTTGGGATTTAGAAGATCCAAATCAGGTAATACCTGAGTTCAGTACTGAGAAGGGAAGGCCAGACTATGCCCTCTTAGAATTTCCTCAAAAACCAATAGCCTTTATAGGAGTAAAAGCCTTAGGAAGATCGGAGGATATATCCCAATACATAACCTACTGTAATACAAAAGGCGCAAAATATTTTGAAACTCACTTTTTAAATCCTCAGAAAAATCCTTAAGAATTAGTGCATTCTTCCAAAGAGGTACTATGAAATTTCCAATATACTTCTTCCATTCATCCCTGTTCACATAATCTATGAAACCCTCAAGAAGGTCATAATTACTCATAATATCACATAACTTCTTCTGTTTAGTCGTTTATTTAAATTTTAAAACTTTCCCATCTAAATAATTCAGGGAGTTTATTTGAATAATTCTTCAGAGATAGATATTTTTTCATCTCTCCTCCTTAAGATTCTTAGACCTTGCCATGCTTTCCTAATGCAGTGGAATAGGTGTCTCCAATGACTACCCATGGTGTGCCGCTCGGCTTCAGTAACCTCTTAACCTCTCTGAAGACATAAACAAGGTGTTGTAGATACATTTGATAGTTTGGCTCTAATCCCAATTGACCTTTCCAGGCTCCACAGAGGACACAGCTATATCCAGATGAATACTCTAACAACTATCAAATAACCCCTCAAACGAACTCGTGCGCTTAGAGAGGGGACGCCATGTCTTCGTATTATGGGATTCTGTACTCAATAATGCCTACAACCCTTTCCCCTCCCCACACCATCTCTGACTGTGGACCATAGTCCCTCAAGCCGAAATGGTGGAGAAGTTAGAACCATATCCACACTATCGTTTGGGAAAGATTGCAGAACATCCAGACAATTTCCATGTATCACCTGATTCATAGGTAGACCATAGCATCCGTCAAAAATATTTATTTGATGACTTTCACATCTTGCTTCTAAGGTTATCATCCATTCTTCATTTTAAGTTAGTTAATTGACGGATTTAAGTTCTATAATTAAAGATAATTTTAGCGGCTTCTAATCTATGTTTAAATCCGTGTTTATCTAAGTTTTGTTTTATCATTTTATTTACTGTAATATATCAAAAGAGTGTTTATTTATACTTGTGGTTTAAAGCCCCGGGCGGGCTTTGAACCCACGACCTCTGCCTTACCAAGGCAACGCTCTACCAGCTGAGCTACCGGGGCTAAGTATCAGCAAAAATTCTAAAATAGTTATATAAATCCTTTACATTGGTAATATGTGAATCCCTATTACTATGCTGAAAAGTTAGATAAAGGAGAGCTTAGTGTAAGCATTTATGGATTAGGTTATGTAGGCTTAACTTTATCAGCTGTATGGATAAAGGCTGGGGCTAAGGTTATTGGTGTAGATATAAATTCTGAAAAGGTTAAAGCTATAAACAAAGGTAAAATTTTCTCTATTGAAAAGAGCATAAAGGATAGAATTTTAAAAGGATTGAAGGATGGAAGGTTTAAAGCCCTAAAGGATGGGGTAAAGGCTTCGAAGCTATCGGATGTAAAGTTTGTATGTATTCCTGTAAAGGTCAATAAAAAGGGGAATTTAATCTTAAGCTCTCTTGAGAAAGCCTGTATTAGCCTAGCTAAAGGATTAAAGGAGAAAAGCATGGTAGTTATAGAATCATCCTTACCCCCTACTACAACGGAGAAGGTTGTTAAGCCCTTAATTGAAGAGCATAGTAATTTAAAAGCAGGAAAAGATTTTCTCTTAGCCTATAGCCCTGAAAGGATCTTTATAGGTAGAGCAGTGGAGGATATAGAGAAGAACCATCCTAAAATAGTCTCTGGAATAGATGAGCTCAGTAGGAAGGCTATAAAGATTCTATATGAAAGAATATGTGAAAAGGGTGTTATAGAGGTTAGCTCTATAAGTTCTGCTGAGTTTATAAAAGTGGCTCAAGGAGTTTACAGATATGTGAATATAGCTTTGGCAAACGAAATGGCAAAACTTTGCCATAAATTAAGCTTGGACTTTAATGAAATTGCTAAGATTACAAACCTTGATCCTCATGCTGATATCCATAGGGCAGGAGTTGGTGTTGGGGGAATATGTTTGCCTTCCTATAACCTCTTTTTAATAGATTTAGCCAATAAGCATGGATTGAATCTTTCTTTATTAAAGGAAGCAAGAAAGGTGAATTTATTTATGCCTAGGTATACTGCTCAGCTAGTAAAGGAAATAGCTTTAAAGCTCAACTCACCTAAACCAAAAATATGTATATTGGGTTTAGCCTTCAGAGGGGATATAGATGACCCAAGGTTATCCCCAACCTATGATCTCATAAGAGAATTAAAGCATCTCAAATTTAATGGGCTAATGGTTCACGACCCTTACATTGATAAAGATGAGTTCTTAAGAAGAAAAGGTATACCACTCTCTTCTAAATTAGAGAAAGTTTTAAGAAATTCAGATATTGTTATTATAGCTACAGACCATAGCCTCTACAAGAGCTTAAGCCTTGAAAAGATCAAGAGTCTATCAGGAAAGAAGACTTTAGGTATAATAGATGGTAGGAATATTTTAGATTTTAAAGAGCTACCAAAAGGTGTAGCTTATGTGAGTATAGGAAGGCCTTTAGTATCTAAGCTTTAAACTTCTTAATACAACTCAAGTTTATCATTTAATCTTATTAATGTATGAGAATTAGAAATCTTTATTTAAATATCTAACTCAATAACTAACTCTAACTCCTAAAAAGACTAGAACGTAGAACATATTTTATCTTTCTGAGAAAAATCCAATAGAAAAGCGCAATTATCCTATAGATATTTATAATTTTATATTGGCTTTATAAGCAATATTAAAGAGTATAAGAATTGTAAAAGTTATTTCTTTATATTGTAAAAATTTCCCTCACAGTATGATAAATCTTGAAAAGGTCTCATTAGATCTATTAGATGATATCACTAAGCCATTTATGAGCAACCAATTGTAGATGGCTATAAATCTCAATGAGTATTATCTATCCATCAATATTTTGATGATGTCAAGATAAGGTTACCTTCTGTCAAGGATACTTGAGCCATACCTTCTTACCTTGACTACCTTTTATGAGCACGTCTACCCTAGATCTTCTACTGCAAAGGGTTAGGGATTCTAGGGTCTTTAGGAGGGATAAAGTGGCTT
>JARVJX010000157.1 GCA_029775995.1 Nitrososphaeria archaeon
CCTTACCATCATTTGCTTTCTTAAGCTCCATATTCCATTCATCCATGATAGAGAAGTCAAGAAGGATCTCTCCCCTCCTCACCAATTCTTCGTTGTACTTGCTACAATCTCTTTCATCAGAAGCCATAGAGCATATTCAACATATATATTTAAGAAGGCTTGAAACAAAATTCTTAGATAACATGCTCAAATCATGCAACACAGCATAGAAATAGAAAAGGTTTTAATCTTTAAAGAAAAATACCCATGGATGGAAGCAAAAGTATATAGTTGGTATGAATTAGAAGAAGAGGTTACACCTAGCTTTTCCAGAAAGCTTATTATGGGAGAAAAACAAAGCTGGCAAAAGGTATTCATTAAGAAAGGAAATAAGGTTCCCTTACATAGGCATCCTCATGAGCAGATAAGTTACGTTACAAAGGGAACTATAAAGTTTACTGTTGATAAGAAGGATTATATTGTAAAAGAGGAACAGGTTCTTTTAATACCTTCTAATGCTGAGCATGGTGCTGAAGCCCTAGAGGATTCGGTAGCTTTAGAAACTTTCTCACCAGCTAGGGAGGATTGGATAAAAAAGTAATGTAATATAATCCTTTCTTATCACAATTAATATACCTTACGCTTAAATAAGTTTTTAGGAACTTTGTTAATGCGTGGATTGTGTTTAGGCTTAGTTTACGCTCCTTTTGCATCCTTTCCATCGGTAATCTTTTTATTTAATTAAATCCAACCTTTTAGCTAATTTTTTAGATAAAATATCACTTAGATACTCTAGAAGTTAACAGACTCTTCCTTTATGCCATTTTTTGTAATAACTAAGATATCTACACCATCTCCACTGGCTGCATCCCTTTGTATGGCTGCTTTTATAGCCTTTATGGCCAATTCCTTTACTTCACTTTCACTCATGGATGGCTTATAGTAAGCCTCTATTAATCCTATGGCAATTTCAGCTCCAGTACCTACAGCTGCATACTCATCTTCTATCACAGAGCCTAAGGGGTCTAAAACATAAATGCTAGGTTTACCATTTACCCCTCCCAATATGACTTGCGCAAGTAAAGGAAAGAGCCTCCTCTCAAACATCAATACAGAAGTGAGCTTTGCAATAGAATTTGGGCTCATCTTTCTCTTCACCTCAATCTCTTTTAACTTTACATAAAGGGATATCTCTCTTGATAGCATTTGCATATCTCCTACCATCCCAGCGCAGGCTACTCCCACATTATCCGTTATTTTGAATACCTTCTTTCCAGATTTGCTTATGATATAGTGCCCATAGGATACTCTCCTTTCAGCCACTAGGATAACCCCATCCTTGAAGGTCATTCCTACAACAGTAGCTCCAGGCAAATAATAGTAAGCCATTTTCCTACCAATAGGCTCAATAAATGGATAAATAGGTTTTTCGCTAGAAGATTGAAACTAAACTCCTATTTTCATCTAAATCTATTCTATATTCTCTCTTAGTAAATAGACTTGCTATATATAAATTGGTCTTTAGATGCTCAGTAGCTTCAGAAGTCAGGAACTTTGAAGAGCCCTCAGCTAAAAAGAGAAGAGGAACAATCATATCAGCTACATGCTCATCTAAGGGGGCTTTTGCTTTATAGGCTTTTAAAAAACTTTGAGCAGCTTCTTCACCAACTAATTCAGCTGGCTTACCCTTTTCCCCAATGGCATCTCCTCCTATAAAGACCCCTTCTCCTGTTGAGTAAACTAAAATACTTGTACCCTTATCTATAGCTGATTCCTCCTTAAATTCTTCCCTTTCAACCCTTAAGCCTTCCCTCTCCAACTTCTTCTTTGCTGAATTTAATTGCCTCTCAGCTACGCTTAAGGGGAGATTAGAACAAACACTTACTATACAAGGGTTTATCTCCTTAAACTTCAACCATTCTATACTCTTAACATTGCTGGGCTTTATAATGCATTTAACTATCCCCCCTCCCCTAGGATAATAACCTCTTTTCTCAATTTTTATATACGCATTAACCCCTAAAGCTCTGAAAGCCTCTAAAGTAACTAAGGAAAAATAGTTAGAAGTTGGGCTCCACTTAACATCGGTTCCTCCTATAATCTCAAACTCAACAGCTTTATTTGAAAAGCAAGCGGCAGGTATTATAGTTTGAAGGATTAGGGTTATGCTCCCAGCTGTTCCAACATTTAGGCTAATTTTTTCCTCCTTAAGCTCCCTAGGATAAAATCTTATAATTCCTGAACCTTCCTTTAAGTTCTCAACCTTAGCATTATAAAGCTCTGCTATAGCCTTAATAGCGCTTATGTGCTGAGGTCTTAAACCTGGGTTTTCCCTCTTAGCCCTAATATTATATATCTCAATGGGAACCTTTAGTATGGAGGATAGAGCCAAAGAAGTTCTTAATATCTGACCTCCTCCTTCTCCATAGGAACCATCTATCCTTAACACAGTAAAGTGAAATAAAGGTGCTTCTTAACCTTTCCTTTCTAAATAGAAAGCTAAGAAACTCTAAGAGTTAAAACAGAAAGGGATTAAATCATTTTTATCATGAACCCCCTTTATCTCACCATAAGTGTTTTAAAATGAGTTCTCTTTAATAATAGCAGAGTTAAATCTCTAGCATTTACTATATGAAGAGGTAAACTATGTTTAGATAATTTTTACCTCTCTATCAAAGATTTTTTGCCATTAACTCTTAACCCCATATACCTTCTTTGATGCTATGAAAAGGTTCCATCTATCAAGGAAGGAGAGGGCATTAGAAAGGTTCGTAAGCTAAGCAATACTAAGGATAAGTATGAGTAGGTTAGAGAAAAGGCTTTGTTGATGAGGTTTAGAGGTAGGAAGGTAAAGGAAGTTTCTAAGGAGCTTAACTTATGTATGGGTACTGTATTCAAATGGTCATCTATATATAGGAAGTAAGGAGTTGATGGTTTTAGGAGAAAGAAGCCTTCAGGAAGGCCTCCTAAGGTTAAGGAATATGCAAAGAGGATCATGGCTGAATTGATAAAGAAGGATCCTAAGCTCTTCGGTTATCTTAAGGGAAGATGGGTTGTTAGAGATATAGCAAGAGCATTGAGGAGCGAGGTATTGAAGTTAGCAAGAGCCCTGTGCATAGAATGCTTCACGAGTTAGGATCCTCTTATAAAAGACCAAAGCTATATGTAAAGAGTGATGATAAAATTATAGAAGGAAGGAAAGGTTAAAAAATATAAAAGAATAGCTCCAGCTTTAAAAAAAGGATTGTAGTAGCCTTTGAGGATGAAAATGGTTATCTCTTTATCCAAGGGTTGAAGGTAAGTGGATGAAGAAAGGTTATGAGGAGAGGAGAGGATAATTACACAAGGATTTAATAGAAGAAGCAACATATTTATTACCTTATTCTAGCCAAAGAGAAAAAAGGATTTCATCTTAGCTTTGTGGCTTAATTATTGTTGTGTGTTTGCTCTTTGTTTTTAGTGTTGGGTTGTGTTTATAGGTTTATGATTGTGTTGTATATGAATGCTTTTA
>JARVJX010000158.1 GCA_029775995.1 Nitrososphaeria archaeon
ATACTCAAGGCCAAGCTCAAATACTTCTACAATAACTTCCCCTATAATTCAAGCCTAGACTAGATAGGAAGGTTTCTAGATTCCTTCATAGCCCTATACAACTGGGTGCTCTTCAATGCTTATCGTGACAACATCTAATCAGATTACTATTCTTTTTACATATTAAAGAGAGCTCTCTATGATTTGAAAGTTAGTGTTCGGGTTTCTTCTCCTTCTATGCCCTTCACATATCTTCTTATATCTGATCTTTTTACATCCGTGATAAGCAAAGAAGCAGTACCATAGTCACACCACTCACAAAAGATCTCAACCTCAAAAACTCCTCTTTTATTCATACCAGCCAGTATGGACATAATTTCATGACAACTTGGCCAGAGAGGCCTTTCTAATTCCTCCATACAATATTTAGCAACCTTGTGATATTTACCCTTTAGGGGGGAAATAAAAAGAGAGTTTTTAAAACAAAATGTTTATCTTAGGGTAACAATCTTTTCAAAAGAAGGATAAAAATTATTCGTAAAATAATAGCCCATCTCATACCCACCGCTTTCCCCTGCTAAAAAGGCAAAAACATCTATTAAAGAAAATGGAGCTATCTAAAAAACCTTCCTTAAAAGTTTTAAACATCTCTTCAGTATACACATTGCTTTGTTAGTTAACATACCCTATGGTTCAAAGAGCTTATCCTTTAATTTAGAAGACTCCAAACTTTTACAAATTCTAACACCAAAGGATTTCAAACCAAAAAGAAGCTATGAAGAAGAAATAATAGACTCTTTAAAAAGACCCATTGGAAGCTCTAACTTATCTTCAGTGATAGGCTCAAAGAGAAAGGTTGGAATAGCTTGCGATGATATAACAAGATTAACCCCTAACGAATCTATACTTAAAGTCCTTCTAAAGGAGTTAAGAGGCTTAGGAGTAAAGAAAGAGGATATAACCCTCTTTATTGCCCTAGGAACCCATAGAAAGATGAGAGATGATGAAATAATAAAAAAGTTTGGAAAAGATATAGCTGAGGAATACCATATTGAAAATCACGAGTATAATAATCCTGAAATGCTAGAAAAAGTAGGGGAAATAGATAATTTAGCTATATGGGTAAACAAATATTTTTTAAGGAAAGAGGTAAAGATGAGCATAGGAGGAATTATACCTCACTGTAATGCAGGTTGGGGCGCTGGAGGGAAAACCATTTTACCTGGGCTTGCTGGATTTGAAAGTGTAGGTAAGTTTCATTGCTATTCAGCTTTAACGGTTCCTAATGCCCTAGGATTGATAGATATACCAGTAAGAGAGGTAATAGATAGCTTCGCTAAAAAGATAGGATTGAGCTTTATTCTTAACGTAATTTACAATAGAAAGGCTGAAACTTTAAAGGCTTTTTCAGGAGACGTCATTAAAGCCCATAGAGAGGGAATAAAAGAATCAAAGAAGGTTTACGGAATTGAACTTAAGGGTAAGGCTGATATAACCATAGTTAGCAGCTATCCTGCTGATTTAGAGTTCTGGCAGGCTCATAAAGGTTTAGCATCAGGGGATATAGCCAATAGAGAAGGAGGAGGAATAATTTTAGTTACCCCTTGCTATGAGGGTATATCTGTGGCCCATAAAAATTGGGGAGAACTCTTAAACCATGAACCTGAAGAGCTTAAAGATATGATCTTAAATAATAGGGTAGAGGATTATGTAGCTGCTGGTTTAGCTTTGGCCATTGCTATAGAAAGAAGTAAGCATAAGGTTTGTATAGTTTCTGAAGGCTTAAGCTATAAAGATGCTGAAAAGCTTAAGTTTGAAAAATTTCAAACAATCGAGGAAGCCCTAGATTATTTAAAAAGAATTTATGGAGAGGAGAGTAAGATTAACCTTTTAACTCATGGAGGAGAAACCTATCCTATAGCTCAAGTTTAAATCTTTAGCATACATAAAAACAAAGATGGTATCAGAGCCTACTAAACTTAAAGAATACTGGGATGAGAAGAATTTAGTTAAGGAGCTTAAGAGACAACTCTTTATATGCCATACCTGTAGATTATGCTTAAATCTCTGCCCCTTTTATCCAAAGCTTTTTGAAACCATCTCTTCAAAGGGTATAAATAACGTCTCTTTTAAGGATTGGCAGAAACTTGCAGATATTTGCTATCAGTGTAAATTATGCTTTTTTATATGTCCCTATAAGCTTCCTCATGGATATAATGTTGATGTTCCAAGGTTATTGCTTAGAGCTAAGGCTGTAAAAGTAAGAAAGGAAGGCTTAAAAATTGAGGATAGATTACTTGGTAGATTATATGTTAATTCAAGTTTTACCAGCCATATCGCACCTTTAGTAAATTTTGTGAATAAGAGTAAGAAGTTTCGTAAAATTATGGAAAGTTTTACAGGCATATCTTCTAAGCGGATATTACCTAAATACGAAAGAAAAGGCTTTAAGAAAATCTTTAAAGAGAGAGTTAAAAAAGCTTCAAGTAAAAAAGTTGCTCTATTTTATACCTGCTTTGTAGACTTTCATAATCCTGATTTGGGCTTAGTCTCCCTAGAAATTCTAGAGAGAAGTGGTTTCGAAGTTATCCTTCCGGAGCAGAAATGCTGTGGTATGCCCCTATTAGATGGAGGTGATATGGAAGAAGCCTTAAAGAATATGGAATTCAATTTAAAATCTTTCTCAAAATTGCCCAATGATATACCTATAGTTACTTTGGGTCCTACCTGCCATTACGTTCTTACAAGGGACTATCCCTATTATAACCAAGAGGCTAAAAATTTATCTAGAAGAATTCAATATATAACCGATTTTCTCCTATCTTTAAAAGAGGAAGGAAATTTTAATATAGGCTTTAAAGAGCTTAAGGCCTCCATAACTTACCATGCTCCCTGCCATTTAAGAGCCTCCAATTTATTGGAAAGAAGTGTAAATTTATTAAAACTTATCCCTAATTCTAAAATAAAGGTTGTAGAAGCTTGCTCAGGAATGGATGGAACTTGGGGGATAAAGAAAAAATATTTTGATTTATCTATAAAGGTAGCTGAGCCTCTATTAAAAAAGGTAAAAGAAATGGAAAGCAATTTAGTGGTTACTGATTGTCCTCTTTCATCTTTGCAAATTCAGCAAGCTCTAAATATTAAGGCCTTACATCCTATAGAGGTATTAAGTATGGCTTTTTAACCTTAAAAGTTAAAGTAAAACAAATTTAATGATTTTCTCTAAATTTTGAATATGATCCAACCTTTCTTTACCTTCTTTATGGGTAATAAAAAATATTTTCCCTTCAGCAATTCGGGATTGTCAAGATAACGTTCTCATTCTGTATATTCTATTTAACCTTAGGCTTTTTGTTCTATTTCCCTCTCTCCATACTCTATGAGTGGACTGGATTACCTTGTGAGGATGGTTAAGGAGGCTAAGATCTTTAAGAGGAATAAGGTGCCTTTGCAAGATAAGATCCTCTAGCCCTCCTGCATTATTCAGGTTCATATCTAAGGAGTATAGCA
>JARVJX010000159.1 GCA_029775995.1 Nitrososphaeria archaeon
ACAGATTTTACTTGCATAGGAAGCATATCCTATATCAGATGCCAGAGGATTCAAGAAAGAAGAGGCTAGGGAGGCCAAGGGAATTCTCCAATTCAGAATACAAAAGGTTCAGGTCAACGATAGAAAGATTCAACGGATGGATAAAAGCCTTCAGAAGGATCATCATAAGGTATGACAGGCTGCCTCAAGTATACATGGGCCTTGTGCACCTAGCATGTATCATCATCTATCTTAGAATATTGCAATGAGTTCATAAAGTATAAGCTTCCCCTCTCCTTGGATCTTTATATATTATCAACAAATTCACATCACTAAAGGCAGTATTTTTACCTTTTGAATAAGATCCAAACAAAATAACCTTCTTAACAGACAAATCCTTCAAAATCTTCTTTAAACTTTTTTTACTTTACTAACTATCTTCTCCTTACTATATTTTGGATAGTGTATCTTCACAGAATTTGATAATTTCTTTGGCATAAAGGATTAACCTCTTAGCCTCCTCTGCATATATTTCAAAGGGAGAATCCCTCTGGATGAAGATTGGGTTATCTAGTAGGTATATAGGCTTTATCAAGCTCCTTTGCCATATCTATTATCTTCTTTTCTACTAAAATCTTTTCGGTAATCTTTTTAATAGACCAGCTACTGAATGACCAAAGGCTTCAACTCTTAACTTTTGAAAAACGGCTTTAACAGCCTTCTCAGCCGCTTGCTTAGATAAAAAACAGGGCCATTCATAGTATCCTCCCTTTAACTCGTACTCAGCGTTCTCTAAATCCCTCTTTGCCTGCTTTAACCAATCAGAACTTCTTTCTACCATTTCTCCTAAAAATTTTTAACTTAAAGGGAGGAAAAATCATATCTGTTTCTTCTACTTGATGAATAGCTAAAGTTATCTCATTACTATCATCTAGCAAGAATTTACAGGGTAAATGAGCCCCATAGATATATTCCTTTAGATGTTTTAAAGGGCTCATAGCTTCCCCTCTCTTTCCTCTCCCCACCCTCTCACCCCTTTCTACTTATGCATCTTTTCCATATTATTTAAGTTGTCTCATGAGTTCTTAGATGCTCTAAAGAGAGTAGAAGGCTATATAGCACAATCTCTTTAAAGAAGCAGATTGAATTTTATCTTTAAATTCTTTTCATCCTCTCTTAGGAAGACCCATGAACTATTGCTAAGTTTTGAACCTGAGCTCCTTTAGTGCAGGATAAAAGTCTGACCCCTATCTTTAAGAAAGATACTTTAAAGTCGAGGACTTTGATATAGTTGAGCAGGTGGAGCGAATAGCAAAAGAGAAGGATGTATCTCCTCTCAAATTGCTTTAGCTTGTTCTTTCATAAAGATGACAGCACCAGTCAAAAAATGGAGGATGGGAAGGAGGCTATAGCTTTCTTTAGAAGCTATTTTAACTTTGATAATATAAAGTGCTTAGAGGAAGCTTATAATCATTCAATACTGGGCTCTATTGAGTAAATTAAATTAAGAGCCTTTATGTAATTGAATTCTTAAAGTATTAACCATATAGTTTCTAAAACCATTATGACCTGCTAAGGCACTTAAAAAGAAAGCCATAACACCCATTTCAAACCAGCCCTTTACCAGTATGGGAACTAAGAATCCTGCTAAAAAGGCTTGAGAAGGTAGGAAGAGAGGCACCATTAAGCTAAATACAAGGATTATCCAGAGACTTTCTGGAATAAAGCTTATCAAAACCAAGGGTATAAGGATCCTAGTCCTATTTTCATAGCTAAACTTTCTAACCAATAAACCCAAGGTTAAGCCCACTATCCCTTTCCCTATACTTGCTGTAAATCCTAAAACGCCCAATTGCCCTCCTATAAAGCCGAAGAATAGAGAGGGCAATATCCCTGAAAGCAATCCTGCTAAAAATCCCATATAGGGACCAGCAAAGGTAGCCACTATTAAAACAGGTAAATTGGAGAAGTCTAAGGCTATCTGCCTTATCATGGTTGGAGCTATAGTTATGAAAGCTAAAGCATTTCCCAAAGCACTCATCATAACCAAAAAGGATAACTCCCTTGTATTCATCATAAATATAAAGAAAAAGAAGATATATAAATTTTTCTTTTTAATGTAATTATTTATTTTTTTTGCTATAATTAAAATATATGATAAACAATTAATAATTCACAAAAAGTACTAATTTATTTCAGAATAATTTAATCCTTAAATGCTCAAATTATTGGCACTCTTACAGCTAAAGCCATAAGCTTTCCCCTCGATTTTAAAATTCCTTAAATCTTTTGGAAGGGTTTAGCACTTCCCATCCATCTTCCACATGAAAAATCTTCAGCCTTTTTCTCAATAAGGTTGATCTTTTCTTCATGAACTTAAAGAATCCATCATCGTATATTATGATTCCATCTTCAATGGTTGAAAGGACCATAGGGTGAAGTCTTTTCAACATAACTTTGAACTCAGTACTGGTGTAGGCTAAAGCTTCAATAGGGGCTGTAGTAGAATTTAATTCGCTCAAAAGCTTTAGACGATTTAAGAAATCTTTTGGTAGAAGATCGGATATTATTAGCAGGTCCACATCACTACCAACACCATATTCGCCCTTAGCAATGGACCCATAAAGAATAATCGAACTGGGCTTTAAGCTAATCACAAGCTTTCTAACGTATCTCTCAATAGCCCACCTGTAGGGGATGGAGCTTTTTATTTTAAACCAATTTATTCCTGCTTGCTCTACGATCTTTAAAAGCCTTTTAGCATACTCTATGGCTTCCTTAGCCGTCTCTTCATCACAGTATTCAAAAGGTGCACCTTCAGGATGGGCATTTGGGTACCTTGTTGGAATATAATGCCTATCTAAGTAGGTAGAAATCCAGGAGATGTTATTAGTGTAGTAACTACCTTGTTGGAATATAATACCTATCTAAGGCTCTAGCCCATTTTAAGGCATTATTCACCTTTATACCTCTCCTCTTTAACCTGCCCATGAGCCTTATAAGAGAATGACCTATTGGAATTGAGCCTAAACCACATAGCAGTCCCTTTAAGGCATATTTAGCCGCTTGCTGGGCCTTAAAGCAACTCCAATTAAACCTCCGATTGTTTAAATCTTCTTCAGCACTTTCAAGGGTATCCTTAGCTTGTCTAAACCATCTTTCATACTTCTCCTTATCAAATACCAACCTAATAAAATAGAGCCTCATCTAAATTTTAGCTTTGAGTTCTGAGTCATATAGATTTCATAGCTTGTATAATTCTTGAATTCTTTAACAGTTTATTAGTTAATTTATGTATTGAAACCCTTACTATTCTTTTTCTTCTTTTAAATATTACGCTCTTGCCTCCTTAGTGAATGATAAGTTATTTACTTCCTCTTCCGATTTTCATATATGGTTGGGAGTATACGTTTATCCTTAACCATTATGGATGGTGAGGTTGTTGAGCTTATCCTTAGACGTA
>JARVJX010000015.1 GCA_029775995.1 Nitrososphaeria archaeon
TAGCCAAGGAGCTAAAAATAAAAGCATTCATATACAACACAATCATAAGCCTATAAACACAAACTTAACACTAAAAACAAAGAAGCAAACATATAACAATAATTAAGCCACAAAGCTAATTTTGATACCTTCTCATCTATAATCCCTGTAATACTTCTTTCAACTCTCTATGATTCAAGTTAAGGATTTGGTGAACGAGCGCATCGTCAGTAGGAAGCCCTGAACGGATACCTAGAAAGATCAAATATGGGTTGATTCAGAAAGGTGTAGAACTTGTTGAAATATTCAAGATCATAAATATATAGCATAAAAATATTTGTCGTAAAGTAAAAGGTATGAATATCTTCAAAGGGATAAGAACAAGAAGGGTAGAATTAAGCTGGAATCTGACTGTCAAATAAAGAATTGATTTTGAAAATTTGAAACTGGAACATAGCTTCAAACATCATCTTACACAGCTTAGAGATTCTTTATTAAGGAATTAATAAAATTGGTAAAAAGTATCTATAAGATGATAGTTAACTAATATAAAGATTATACAAAATTCAGGATATTGGGATAGCTTTGTATCCAAGATTCCTAATTATTGATATGATCTCTTTTGCTCCTAGTACCTCAGGATCAAAATATACCATTATAAGGTCAGCCACATAATTTGCACCAATTTTCTTAATCCCTTCCCTTTTTTCTAGGGCTCTTCTAATGGGAATAATGCACGTTGCACAAGAAACTCCAACGATTCTAATTCTTATTCTCTCAGTATTAGCCATAAATGAATATAATTACTGCGGGTTATATCTTCCAAGTAGCATGGAGTTTAAAGTAACTGTTACTGATGAAGCTGCCATAGCTATTGCTGCAAAAATTGGATTAAGAAGCAAGCCTAGAGAAGGATACAGTACTCCTGCTGCTATAGGAATAAGGATAATGTTATAAGCGAAGGCCCAAAAAAGATTTTCCTTTATCTTCCTTACCACTTTTTTGCTTAGCATTATAGCTTTTACCACATCTCTAACATCATCCCTCATTAATATAACTCCTCCTGTTTCTTTAGCTATATCTGTACCACTCCCTATAGCTATTCCTATATCAGAAGAGGCTAGAGCTGGAGCATCATTTATACCATCTCCCACCATGGCTACTGTTCTCCCTTTTCCCTTCAACTCACTTACAACTTTTGCTTTTTCTCCTGGAAGGACTTCTGCAAGAACTTTACTAATACCCAATTTCCTAGCTATAGCTTCTGCAGTTCTTTTATTGTCCCCCGTTAGCATTATGACTTCTATTCCCATGAGTTGAAGCTGCTTAATGGCTGGTAAAGCATTATCCTTTAAAGTATCAGCTACAGCTACTATTCCTACTAACCCTCCATCTAGGGCTAATAGCATAGCAGTTTTTCCATCCTCCTCTAAACTTTTCATCTTATCTTCAGCTCCATCAATCCCTATACCTTCTATATTCATGAGCTTTCTATTTCCCAGTAAAATGGTTCTTCCCTTATAGTAAGCTTTTACACCATGACCTGGAATGGCCTCAAAACTTTCTGGCTCTTCTAAGGTTAAGCCCCTCTCTTTAGCCCCTCTTACTATGGCTTCTCCCAAGGGATGTTCAGAACCCATTTCAGCTATTGCAGCTAATCTTAGAACCTCTTCTTCATTGCTATTTAAGCCTATAACATCTGTTAGCTCAGGTTCTCCCTTTGTTAAGGTTCCTGTCTTGTCAAATACTATGGTTTTGATCTTATGGGCTTTTTCTAAGTATTCTCCATTCTTTATGAAAATACCATTTTGGGCACCCTTTGATGCACCAATCATTATTGCAGCTGGGGTAGCTATTCCTAGGGCACAGGGGCAAGCTACTATTAGCACAGATACCAAAACTATAAAGGCTAAACCAAAGGGTAAACCAAAAGAATACCAGAAGAGAAAGGAGCCTAAAGCTATGGCTATTACTATGGGAACAAAATAGGAAGAGATTATATCTGCCATTCTCTGAATTGGAGTTTGTGAAACGATAACCTCTTCTACCATTTTAACGATTTGAGAGAGGGCAGTATCAGAACCTACCTTTTTGGCTTTAACTTTTAGTAATCCTGATTTGTTAAGGGTAGCTCCAATTACCTCATCACCAACCTTTTTCTCTACAGGAATGCTTTCCCCTGTTATAACTGATTGATCAACTGAAGAATAACCATCAAAAACAATCCCATCTACAGGAATTTTTTCTCCAGGTCTTACAATTAAAAGGTCATCAACTTGAACCTGTTCTACAGGAACTTCTATTTCTCTTCCTTCCTTAAGGACCCTTGCCAATTTAGGCTGTAGATCAAGAAGCTTTCTTATGGCATCTGAAGCTCTACCCTTTACTATGTGTTCCATGGTTTTTCCTAACATAATAAAGCCTATTATCAAACCTGATTCGGTGAAGTAAACCTCAGGTCCTCCAAAGGTTATAGTAGGAGGAAATAAGCTTGGAGTAAAGGTGTATAAGGTACTATATAACCATGCAGCGCTAGTTCCCACAGCTATTAGACTATCCATATTTGCTTGCCTAGCTTTGATGGCATCTAAGGTCCCTTTATAAAACCTCCAACCTCCTATGAATTGTATTGGAGTAGCAAAAAAGAAAAGCCAAAGATAGTTTTGTAAACCAAGCCAGGTGAAGTTATGTTCAACCTTAAGGAGAGGAGGAAGTGCATATTCAAAGAAGGCTGTAATGCTCCCCAGGATTAGGCTAAAGGCTGTCAAAATTTTTAAGCTTTTAAGTTCCCTTTCTGGGGCAAGAAACTCCTTTAAACAGCTTTCGCTACAAAAATAGTATATGGTTCCTCTACGCTCTACTTTATAAATAGTCTTCTTTTCATCCACATACATCCCACAAATTATATCCTTTACCAATTTTTCAAATCACCTATTCTCCTTTAAGGAAAATTAATTAAATTTGCTCTTTACAAATGTAAGTTTACTATATATAACTCACTTTTTAATTGGATAACCCCACATTTAGGTTAATTAATATAATAAAGTATAATAGTTACCACAACCAATAAAAGATAAACATCGGAAAGAAGAATAAATCTTAAAAATATCCTTTTATATGGAGAGACTATGGAAGAGGATTTAATCTGTAATTATTGTAGTAATAAGGTTATAACTATAGGAGGAAGTGCTCCTTGTCATATTTTCTGTCCAAAATGTGGTTATCATAGAGATTGCACTGATCTTTAATCTAATTATACTCACTACTTACATCTATTGAGTTTCTTTTTAATTTTAAATCTCCCTAAACTATTAGGTGCTCTTCAATAGTAACGGTTGTTACCTTTCTTGCAAAATTCTTAACATCGGCTACAGCTTCCTTTCCTTCAGGAGAATCAAAGGCTCTTTTTAGCTCTTCAAAAGTATCAAACCACAGCTCTGCCATTCCTTGATAGCCTGGTTCTTCTCCATCAGAGGTTAAAACAACACTTATAACATATTTTCTTAAGCCTTCCATCTTTTTAACTAGTGGGGCATGCTTATTTAGCCAGTAATCATTAAATTCTTTTTTACTTATCCCTTCCTTCGCATAAACTTTAGCAATTAATTTTACCACCATATCCTAAATTTAAAGAATTTAATATATAAATTTGTTTCACCTTCTAAGTTTTACTAAATTATTTCTCCTAGGAGATTAGATAAGGAAAATTTTTATCTTAATTTAGAGAGAGAGATTTTGGGCTCGTAGCCTAGCAAGGATAAGGCACTGAAACTTGAAGTTGTGTAAGCCTTCGGAGCCAGAGGTCAGGGGTTCGAGTCCCCTCGAGCCCATTCATACGTTTGGTTTACAATTTATGCGTAACTTATAATGTCAATGCCTTTTTTCTTCCTTCTTTTTATTATATCATAAATTATCTTCTTAAATTGCTCATCCGTAAGCATATTAACTCCTTCATCACAGGATAATCCTGTTATCCTTTCAATTTCTCTATCAATCTCTACTCTATCCTCATGATTCGTTAATTCTAAAAGACCTAACCTTTGAAGTCTAAACTTTACCCTTATGCTCACACTATTTATTAACATAAGTTATTATTATTCTTTTAGGTTCTTTTTTCTTTACCTTTCTCTCCATCTAACTGTTATGGTTCCTACAATTAAGAAAATCAAAGCTAATATAACTACTATGTATAAATTGGATAAAGCTGTTGAGGAATCCTTAAGGATTAAGGAAGACCTTAAAGCCAATTGGAGATAGGTTAAGGGCATGAATTTTGATATATATTGCATTATGTCTGGCATGATCTCTATAGGAAAGAAGCTCCCTGATAAAAACATCATGGGAAAGGCTATCGCATTTCCTAAAGCTGTAGCTGCTTCAACATCCTTTATAATACCTCCAAAGATCAAACCCAATCCAGAGAAGCAAAAGGCTCCCACCATTAAAATTATTAGGGTTAAAGCATCAGGTAAAGCAACAATTCTGAATACTAATAGTCCTACTAGGATCATGAATCCCGCTAATACGAGACTAAGTAAAGTTTGAGTAACAAGGTTTCCTAAAATCCATTCAAATTTTGTTAAAGGAGTTACAGCTAACCTTTTTATAAATCCAATTCTTCTATATTCAGAAACAACTTGAGTTACCCCTATAACACCGTTTGTCATTATGAAGGCTCCCAATATTCCAGGCAAATAGTAATCAACAGCACTTAATCTTCTAATAACAATTTCTTCACTTTTCAAGCTTACACTTTCCTCTATACCTAAAGCCCTTTGATAAAAGCTATTGGCTATGCTTAAAATTGAACCTCTTAAGGCATCTTTATTCAAATCAGAGGGATCAAAGATGAAAATTAAAGATAATTCTCCTTCTTCACCCAAATTAACCTTGCTAAAGCTTTCTATCCCTCGATTTATATTTTCCTTTTGCTCCTCTGGTATAAACCTTTGAAATCTATTTGCAAGCTCTTTTAGAGTGGATACTGTTATATTAATTCTATTTGAGAATATAGAATTTAGGAGGTTATCCTGAAAGCCCTTTGGTATTATAAGGATTCGTATGGAAGTGAAAAAGCTCCTCTTCTCCTTGGAATATTCCTTAGCATCTAAATTTTTTGGTATTAGTTTAAGGTTAAAGAGTTTGGTCTGGTTTAAAGAATTTATGAAAGCCTTTGATAATTCAGAATCATCTTGATCTTGAATAAAGAGGTCAAAGCTTTGCGAATCCCCTGAAAATACACTGCCAAAGATAAGAAGTAACATCACAGGAAAGAGCAAGCTAAAGAATAAACCACTTCTACTCCTTATCCAATTCTTAAGTGTAATAGATGAAATGGTTAAAATCCTTTTAGTTCTAATTCTCCCCCCTCCCCAATTTTGGCTCCTAAAACCATTAGAAAAACATCCTCCAAGCTCTTTGAACCTTTATACTGATTTAAAAGCTCCACAAGCTTCCCCATACTTATTATTTTACCTTTGTTTATTATGGCAATTCTATCAGCTAACCTTTCAGCTTCTTCCATATAGTGAGTGGTTAGAAAGATGGTCTTTCCCCTCTCCTTCAATCTCTTTATTAAGCTCCATACCTCCCTTCTTATATGAGGGTCTAAACCTGTTGTAGGCTCATCTAAAAATAATAGCTCAGGATCATTAACTAAGCTTATAGCTAATCCTACCCTCTGCTTTAAGCCTCCCGATAGCTTATGAAAGATTATATTGGCTTTGCTCTCTAAACCTAAAAAATTTAAAATTTCATCCACATTTAAGGCTTTATCATACATCTTTGCAAAGAGGCTAACATTTTCTCTAACGGTCAATCTATCTAGGGCTTCAAAGTTTTGAGGTAATACCCCAATCTTCTTAACTATATTTTTTAACCCTTCCTTACTATTCAAATCATAGCCCAAAACCCTTGCCTTTCCTGATGTAGCCTTTCTTAAACCCTGTAAAATCTCTAGGGTTGTGGTCTTTCCTGCTCCATTTGGCCCTACAAAGGCGAAGATTTCACCATAGTTTACATCAAAGGATACACCATCTAAAGCCCTTAAACTACCATAGTCTTTAACCAAGTTAAAGGCTTCTATGACTTTCAAACCTCCATTTTCATCTCCATATTTATCTTTTCTACCCTCTTTTCCTGTATTAATCTATCCTTTTACCATTTATATATACTCCTTTACCTTTAAAGGTAAAACCCAATTGGTGAGCCTTAATAGAGAACCTTTGCAAAGAATCTGTTACTCTTTCTACCTCTCCTTTAGAGCATACTATACAAAGACCTATACCCATATTAAAGGTTCTGTACATTTCTCTTTCATCGATTTTACCTTCTCTTCTTAGGAGTTCAAAGATGGGAAAGGGCTTTGGTAAATTTAGCCTAAAACCTAAATCTTTCTTTACCAATCTCTTAAGCTTTGTAAATGATCCTCCTGCAATATGGGCTAAGCCCTTAAGCTTTACATTCTCTTTAAAGAGTTTAATTATGGGCTTAACATAAATTCTTGTGGGCTCTAAGAGCTCATCCTTTAAAGCTCTACCTAAACCTTCAGGCTCATCCTCTAAATCATACTTTGATAAAAGCACCTTTCTAGCTAAGGTATAGCCATTTGAGTGTAAGCCTGAACTTTCTAAACCTATAACTATATCTCCTTCCTCTATCTTATCTCCCAATATGAGCTTATCTTTATCAACTATTCCTAAAACCATTCCCACCAAATCAAAGGCTCTCCTCCTCAGCAAATCGGGAATTATGGCTGTTTCCCCTCCAACTATGGAAACATTAGCTTCCTCAGCCCCTTTTACTAAACCCTTCATAATGTCTCTAACCATTTTATCATTTGCCTTAGATAGCGCTAAATAATCTACAAAGGCCATGGGCTCCGCTCCCACACATATAACATCGTTCACACACATGGCTACACAATCTATTCCTATAGTGTCTAATTTCTTAGCTTTTAAGGCTACTAAAATTTTTGTCCCAACTCCATCGGTATGTAGAGCCAAAACTTTATCCTGAAACTCAATTAAACCTGCATAATGACCTGCCCCTAAAAGAATTTCTTTCCTAAAAGTTAAAGTGGAAGCTAAAAGCTCTTGAAGAGATTTGTGAAGGCTCTTAACCTTCTTAAGGTTTACCCCCGCTTTAGAGTAAGTCCAATTCATTCCAAAAACTTCTTACCCGTAATCTTCTCGTAAGAAAATATATATCTTTCACTAACTTTTTTTACCAAATCAGAGGGCAATTTAGGAGGTTTTGGTATTTCTCTATTATTTTTTCTTGCTTCGTCTAACTTAGCCTTATAACCATAGTCTATAAGCCAATCCCTAATCAATTGCTTATCATAGCTCTCCTGAATTTTATTTGGTTTATAATCTTCTTTTAACCAAAGTCTAAACTCATCAGGTCCTAAGGAATCGGCCAATACAATTTCGCCCCTATCATCTAAGCCAAACTCAAACTTTACATCGGCAATTATGAATCCAGCCTTATCAGCAATTTTATACATCCTTTCGTAAAGCTCTAGGCTTCTCTTCTCTAAGAAATCTATCTCATCCTTTCTCAAAAGGTTCCTATCAATTATTTCTTGCTTATTTATGGGCAAATCTTTAACATCGGATTTTGTAGTTGGGTCAAATAAAGGTTTAGGCAATTTTGATGCTAATATGGGCTCTATATCCAATCTAACCTCTCCTTTTATAAGCCTTTCATAAAGGCTTCCGTAAAGATAGCCTCTAACAACAAATTCTATAGGTATCATCTTTAGCTTCTTAACTATCATACTTTTATCATCCTTTAAACCTATCATATGATGAGTTATATCTAAAGCCTCAAACCAGAATTTTGCAAATTTGCACAAAACTTCCCCTTTATGAGGAATCTCATTGGGCAATATAACATCAAAGGCCGATACCCTATCAGAAAAAACAAAGAGCAGTTTATCCTTATCATATTCGTAAATATCCTTTACCTTTCCCTTTTTTATCAGTAGCATTCTTCCCAACCTTTTCTATAATCTATCAATTTATCCCTTAGTTTTTCATCCTTTAATGCTAAAATCTCGATGGCTAATAGTGAAGCATTCTTACCGTTATCTATTCCAACACAAGCTACAGGAACTCCTGTGGGTAATTGAACTGTAGCAAAAAGAGCATCTAACCCATTCAGCTTAACACTTAAAGGAACTCCTATTACAGGCTTTATGGTCATAGAAGCAATTGTTCCTGCTAAATGGGCTGATAATCCAGCTATTGCAATGAAGATATCAGCATCGGAATTTATAATATAACTTTCCAATTTTTTTCTATTTCTATGAGAGGATAAGTATTGTATCTCGTGCTCTACACCAAATTCTTTAAGCATTTCTGATACATCTTGAACTATCTTCTCATCACTCTTGCTACCAGCTATTACTGCTACCTTAGCCATTCCCCTTCAACTCATCCCTCAAAACCCTTACTGGGTCAATCTTTCCTATTTTAGGTAGCCAGTCTACCCTTTTACCAAGAATTCCTTTTTCAATTCTGTATTGATACAATCTTCTAGCTCTATCAGCCATTTTTTCCCTCCTCTCCAAAAGCTCTTTAGAGCCTATATCACTTCTGTAATATAAGCCCCACCCATCCTTCAGCTTAACATAACTCATACATTTGTTTATCCTTTCAGAACATTCGTTCATATCCTCCCCCTCAGCTAAAATTTCTAATAGCCTTGAGCCTGCTGTAAGAAGCTCTCCATCCTTTAATTCACAGGAACCCCAAAAGAGCTTACAATTATTTTTTATGATAGATTCTTCATCTACTTGGACAGGATGGTTCTTTGCCAAGTTTCTAAAATCTGGGTATCCTTTAGGAGCTATAGCTTTAACTACTGTAGCTATTTCCTTAAACTCAACTTTAATTTTTGATAACCTTTCCTCTATTATTGCATAGCATATATCCACTAAATCACTCTTTAGCATGGATAAAACATTTAAGGCTTCAGGGTCTCCTAACCGAGAGTACATCTCTATTATGGTTGGTCCTTCAACCTCTGTCATCATCATCTGTCCAGCCACTATTCCCTTATACTTCTTACCACTCCTATCCTGTATGGCCTTTACCATACCCTTAACTATTTCTACAGAGCTCTGAAATTCTTCTTCCTTCATGAAGGACAAAAACATTTTTGGTCCGGCTATAGAGCCCATTCCCCCAGTTTCTGTTCCAATATCAAAATCATGGGCATTTTTATTATCTTGAACCATGGGCATGGGTATTAAAGTTTTTCCATCCACAAAGCATTGTAGGGTGTATTCAGGACCCCAAACATTTTCCTCCACTAAAATCTTGTCATCTATATCCGAATAGCTCTTCATATAATTCTCAAGCCAATTTACATGAAAGGATTTAAATTTGCTCTTCTCTTCATGTAAATAGATTTGCCTATCTTCAACTACCTTTACCCCTTTTCCTCCAGCTTGCCTAGCTGGCTTTAAAGCTACGTTTTGAAGCCAAGTTAAAGTATTCTCATAATTTTTTAGAACCTGATAGGCTTCTTCAGAGCTCTTAAAGGTCTTAAATAGGAGCTTTCCAGGCAAGTCGTATTCCCATTGTAATCTTCTCATCATAGCTTTGGATTGCTCTATTATAGCAACATCTTTACTTGCTCCTATACAAGGAATCTTTCTTCTCTCCAATTCATCAGGTATGCCATAAAAGTTAGGCTCTTCAGGCCCAACAAAAGCAAAATCCACCTTTAATCTTTCAGCAATTTCCCCTACTTTTTCAGCATCTAAAGTGTTTGCTAATAGGAGCTCACCATTTGTTTCCTTACATATTCTATTTAAGCCAGGGTTTCTTATATCTGTAATCCAGTAAATTTTTGGATTGTATTTGCTATTACATAACTTTTCAGCTATGGCATGCTCTCTTGCTCCATTACCTATTCCAAGTATCTTCATGGATATTCTCCTGTGAAGCAGCCCATACAAAGTTTAGCTTTATCTAAACCTATAGCCTTAGAAAGCTCTTCAGGAGTTAAGGCTTCAAAACTATCGGCCCCAATTATCTCTGCAATTTCTTCCTTACTTAAAGCCCTACCTATTAGCTCATCCTTTTGAGGAATCTCAGTACCAAAAGGACAGTGAGAAATTATTAGAGGACTACCTATTCTAACTTGAACCCTCTTAGCTCCTTTCCTCTTAAGATTCCAAACAGTATTCTTCAAAGTATTCCCCCTAACTACGCTATCATCTATCAAAATAACATCCTTACCATCTACAGAGCTACTTATAGGATTCAACTTTAGCTGAACCCCAATGAGTCTCTCCATTTGAGTAGGTTTTATAGCTGTTCTTGTGTGCCTTCCAGTTCTTATAAAACCTAACTTTGCTGGTATATTTGCCTCCTTAGAGTAAGATAGTGAGAAGGGTATGGCTGTATCAGGAATTCCGATAATAACGTCAGCCTTAACTTTATTCTTCTGGGCTAAAATTTTCCCAATATTCTCTCTAACATCGTAAATGGGTATACCATTTATTATAGAATCAGCCCTAGCTAAGTAAACATACTCAAAGGAGCAATAGGCGCATTTAGCCTTTGTAGAGCTCTTTCTAGCTATGCTAAGGGGATCAAAGATTATAGCTTCACCATTCTTCACACTACTGCTACTTTGGGCTCCTATAACATCTAAAGCACAGCTCTCAGAGGCTACTATACCTAAATCAAATCCTACAGAGCCCACTTCTAGGGGCTTAACACCCATCAAATCTCTACCAAAGATCATTTCCTCTCTCTCCGTTATAGCTATAAAAGAATAGCCCCCTTTAACCTCTTCAATTATCTTTAAAGTCTCTTCCAAGGGGTTTTTATCAATAGCAAAGGCTAATTTTTCAGCTAATAGTTTAAAAGCCTCGTATTTATCTTCATGTAAAGCTGGTTTACCATCTCCAGCTAAAACCAATTCTAAAGGCTCCTTAACGTGGATAAGATAATCCTTTGGATAGGCAGAAACCTGCCCTAATCCAATATAACCTTCAGGTAAAGGATCCTTAAAGGCTTCATCTACTAATCCATCTCTATTTATAACCTCTATCTTGCCTTTTTTGATGGTGGCAAAGCTTACTGTTTCTTGACCTCTTCCTTGCATGGCACTTAATCCGTAGTAGATGAATCTACTGGCTTCCCACTTCTCTCTACCTTCCCCAAAGGGATAGAACCCAAAGATTCCTGTCATATTTTTTTCATCCTTAAGCTATATTTAGGCTTAGCCTTTAAGCAGGCATAGTTCCCAGTGGTGCAAGAGAGGCACATCTCGCTAAAGGGCATACCTATACCTTTGCAGAGGGCTTTTTGATTATTATAGCCTAAAAAATCTACACCTATTTCCCTTCCAACTTTATCATTTATCTTTTCTATATTATCCTCTTCTTTAACCACTTTATAGGCCAATAGTTCTTCTTGAGTTGGAAAATCTATACCCATAAAGCAAGGGTATCTAATTGGGGGAAAAGTAACTAAAAGGCTTATCTTCTTTGCCCCAGCCTTTCTTAAGCTCTTAACAATAGCTTTAGAGCTAGTGCCTCTAACAATACTGTCATCTATTAAAACTATGTTTTTATTTTCTATAACTCTCTTTATAGGTGTTATCCACTTAGCAATATCTATCCTCTGCTGCTGAAAGGGCTGTATAAAGCTCCTTAAACCTCCTCTTTTACCATACCTGTCCTTCATTAGGCCTTCTTCTAAAGGTAATCCAGTTTCTAAAGCGTAGCCTGTTGAGGCTGGTCTAGCTGAGTCAGGAACTGGAATCACTATATCTCCCATACTACCATATAGCTTTGCCAATTCTCTTCCCACTCTCTTTCTAGCTTCATAAACGCTTATCCCTTCTATAATGGAGCTAGGATGAGCAAAGTATGTATACTCAAAGGAGCAATGGGCATGGTAATCGCTCTTTACCATTTGCTCACTTTTTAAACCATCTTTATCTAACTTTAAAAATTCCCCAGGATTTATATCCCTAATTAAGTTTGCATCTATAACATCTAAAGCACAGCTCTCAGATACTATTAAATAAGAATCAGATTCCTCATGATAGCCTAAGCATAAGGGTCTAAAGCCCCTTTCATCTCTAATGGCATATATTACATTATCCTTCGTTAAGAATATAAAGCTATAGGCTCCATTAAGTTCCCCTACCAATTCCTCTAAAGAGCTAAACCAATCGAAACCATTTCTCTTAAGAAGCTGTAAAAGCCTACATCCTACCAAATAGGTATCATTAGACCATGAAGGTAAAATAAAATCCTCCTTAACCCTGCTTTCCAACTCATCTATATTACATATGGTACCATTGTGTACTATAGAAAACTCTCTTCCTATAGGTAAAGGCTGAGAATTTTGAAGGTTGCTTCTCCCTACAGTTGAGTATCTAACATGAGCTAAGCAGGTGGAGGCTTTGTAGTTATCATGGACAAACCTTAATACATTTTGGTTTTCAGTTACTAAACCTTTCCTTCTAAAGGGTTCCCTTTTTGCTATAGCTATACCCCACGCTTCTTGCCCTCTGTGCTGTAAAGCCCTTAAACAGTATATGGCTTTAGGAACTACATTGAAGTTCTTATAGGATTTTATCCCTACCAAACCACACCTCTCCTTCATTCTAAATCACCCATTATCTTAGGTATGGATTCATGATAGGGTTTTAATAGATCATCTAATCCTAATTTTATCAAGTTCCTTCCTTGAAAGAATATGTCCAACTCTTCTCCATAAACCTTCCCAATCCTTACAAAGGGTATTCCTTTCTCTTCAAAAAGGTTCTTTAGCTCTTTTATCCTACCTTTCCTTGGAATTATTAGAAACCTAGAGTGGCTCTCAGAGAATAAAATTTCATCTACTCTATTGGTTTTTCTTGGCAAGGAATCTAAATTTACCTTTATTCCTCTATTGTTAAAAATACAGAGCTCAGCTAAAGCTATAGCCAACCCTCCCTTAGATAAATCGTGTAAACTCTTTACTAAGTCTTTCTTTATAGCTTCCTTTAAAGCTTTAAAGAGAGTCTTATCAAACTCAAAATTAACCTTTGGGCATAATCCTCCAACTAAATTATGAATAAACTCATAATACTCACTCCCTCCCATCTCATCTTTTGTGATCCCTAATAGGAATATGGAATCGTTATAATTTGCCTCAATCCTCTTTATTTGCTCTTCTCTTTCTATCAAACCTATCACACAGGCTATAGGAGAAGGTTTTATAGCCTTCTTAGTTACTTCATCTTCATTGTAAAAGCTAACCTTCCCCCCAACACAAGGTATATTGAGATGCTTGGAATAATCAGCCATGCCCTTTACAGCCTGGGAAAAATACCAGAATACCTCAGGATTTCCAGGATCTCCAAATTGCATATGATCTACAAAGGCCATGGGCTCCGCTCCCACACATATAACATTTCTACAAGCCTCCGATAGGATTCCAGCAGAACCATTGTAGGGATCTAAATTACAGTGCTTAGAGTTCCCATCGGCTTTAACGGCTATAAACTTACCATGGGGGATTCTTAATACTGAAGCATCTGAAAAGCCAGGTTTAATTACTGTTCTAACCCCTACTTCATGATCATATTGCTCATAAACCCAAGCTTTACTTGCTATACTTGGATTTGACAAAAGCCTTTTTAAAACTTTATTCCAATCTAAATCTAAGCTTGGTTTCTCTATATTTTCAAATTCTTTTAAAGGAGGCTCTTTA
Organism: Nitrososphaeria archaeon; assembly: GCA_029775995.1. Lineage (GTDB taxonomy): Archaea > Thermoproteota > Nitrososphaeria > Nitrososphaerales > JARVJX01 > JARVJX01. Next base: position 13,713 of record JARVJX010000015.1, read on the forward strand.
CTTTCTCTATAAATTATAGGAGCATTGGCTAAAATTTTTACCGGTATCCTTGAAACCAACCTTTCTTTATTTTTTAAATTTAAATAGCCATCTTTACATACTTTTCCTATCACTGAGAAATTTAGACCATATTTTTCAAAGATTTTACCTATCTCATATTCGTAGCCCTTCTCAACAACAAAAAGCATTCTCTCCTGAGACTCTGATAACATGATTTCAATTTCATTCATATCCTCTTCCCTTAGAGGGATCTTATCCAAATTTATGATGAGCCCACTATTACCCTTATCGGCTACTTCAGATAGAGCGCAACTTAACCCTCCACCCCCCAGATCCTTCAATCCCTTGACTCTTCCTGTAGCTACAGCTTCTAAGGTGGCTTCTATGAGGAGCTTCTTTGTGAAAGGATCTGGAATCTGAACTACACTTCTATCCTCTTCATCAGCTAACGTCTTTGATGCAAAGCTTGCCCCTTTTATTCCATCTCTCCCTGTCCTTCCTCCCACTAATATAATAGAATCTCCTTCATCCTGAGCCAAGGATAAGGTTAGATTCTCTCTTTTTCCTAGACCTAAACAAACTACATCTACCAAACAGTTTCTCTCAAAGCATTCATCAAACTCAATTTCACCAGCTATGGTAGGCACACCTATACAATTTCCATAGTCAGCTATACCTTTTATAACATTCTTAAATAACCATTTTGAGTGATTGCTCTTATCTATTCTACCAAACCTTAAAACATCTAAGAGGGCTATAGGTCTTGTTCCCATAGATAAAATATCTCTCACAACACCTCCAATTCCTGTTGCTGCTCCTCCATAGGGGTCTATAGCCGAAGGATGGTTATGACTCTCAATATGAATCGTAAGTATATAGCTATTACCTAAATCTAAGACTCCAGCATCATAGCCTGGACCTAAAATTACCCTTTCTCCTTCAGTTAAGAATCCTTTAAGTAAAGGTTTAGAGGATTTATAGCTACAATGCTCAGACCATTCAGCATCCACCATTAAAAGCTCTAGAGTGTTAGGTTCTCTACCTAACATCTCACTTAATTTCCTAATCTCTTCATCAGTTAAGCTCAATTTTAATCTAAGAGTTTCCATTTCTCAACCACCATCTCATAGATTCGAAGATAAGTTTACCATGATCGGTTTTGTAAGGACTTAAAATTTTTTCTGAGGCTCTTTCGGGATGGGGCATTAAGCCCAAAATGTTTCCCTCATAGTTGGATACACCAGCTATATTTTGTATAGAGCCATTGGGATTAGATTTCTCTGAAACCTCTCCTTTATCATCACAATAGCGAAATATTATCCTTCCTCTTTTATTCATATAGGATAGGGTATCTTCATCAACGTAATACCTACCTTCATTATGGGCTATGGGAAGCCTTATAGATGGTATCTTTATCCTTTTGGTGAAAGGAGTGTTATTGTTTTCAACCTTCAAATTTACCCATTTACAAATAAATCTTAAGGATGAGTTTCTTAAGAGGGCACCCTCTAATAATTTTGCTTCTACAAGGATCTGAAAACCATTACATATACCTAAGATCAATTTCCCTTCTTTAGCCTGCCTTTTTACCTCCTTCATTATGGGGCTATAGGCTGCAATTACTCCAGCTCTAAGATGGTCTCCATAGGAGAAACCTCCAGGCAGTATTATATAATCAAATTCATCTAAACTTTTAGCATGAGTATGCCAAATAAGGGAAACATCATCTTTAATTACATTCTTCAAAACATGGTAAGTATCTAATTCACAGTTACTTCCAGGGAAAACAATAATGGCTGCTTTCATGATGCTTCCACCAGCTTAATTCTTAGGGAGCTAACCAAAGGATTGTAGATTCTAAGCTCATCACACAATTTTCTAACAAGATTTTCAGCCTCCAAACCATTTTCAGCCTCCAAAACTATTCTTATCATCTTCCCTGTTCTAACTTCCTTTACCATATTATAGCCTCCCTTTAGCAAGAGCTCTTTGTGTATAGTTTCCCCCTCAGGGTCTCTAAGCTTTGGTTTATTTTCTATCAAAACCTCCACTTTATAGTTTCCCATCTTACATATTTATGTAAAAAGAATTGGTATTTAACTTTATATTAAACACAAAGATGTATAAAGATTTTTAATTATAGCTCTCATAATCTTAAGTGTGGAATTTGACCTGGTTATAAGAAAGAGAAGAATGGTTAGAGCCTATAAGAAGGTAAAAGTAGAGGAATACAAGATAAAGAAAATCTTGGAGAATGCTTATAGAGCTCCTAGCGCTGGTAATTTACAGCCTCAGGAATTTATCATCGTTAGAGATGAAAGAGTGAAAAGAGAGCTTGCTGAAGCAGCTTTAAATCAGGAATTCATAGCTGAAGCCCCCATAGTTATTGTGGTTTGCTCCGATTCAAGGAGAAACGTTTGGAGATATGGTAAAAGAGGGAGGGATTTTTACTGTATAATTGATGGTTCCTTTTCTAGCTTACTAATATTGTTAAGCTGTGTAAATGAAGGTTTAGGGGCTTGCTTTGTAGGTGCCTTTTACGATGATGAGGTAGCTAGGGTTTTAAATTTGCCTAAAGAAGTTAGACCTATAGGTATCATACCTATTGGATACCCAGATGAAAAACCTGAAAGGATACCAAAGAGGCCCTTAGAAGATATGATACACTACGATAGGTTTTAATTTTAGAGAAGCCTTATTAATGGAGGATTATATTTAGGTATGAGCCGGGGTAGCCTAGCTCGGTAGGGCGCAGGCCTGCTAAGTCTGTGACCTGCAAAGGTCTCGCGGGTTCAAATCCCGCCCCCGGCGCCATTTCTAGAGCTCAAGTAAAGCTATAATTGAACCCTTTTTGGATAAAACTCGCTAAAATCTTTGTTTGGTTTTGTAGTCTAAATCTATTTTATTTCTAGGTTTGAAACCTCATATTTGTAGGATTGAGCATTCTTCCCCTGATGCGAATTGAGAAGCTAAGCAAATAAAAGTAGGATATTGGCTTTGTTAAGCTACTGCAAACCAAAGTCTTTTAATGATATGGAAAGTAGACAGTTCTTGTAAGAAGGCGACTGAAGACTATATTAAAAACCATTAAAATTACCCTTCTTCCTTATCTCGCTCTAATATAAGAATGTTGTTGGTAGGGTTTCGACCATTAGCCCATGAAGAGCAAAAATAAGACTACTTTTAGAGCTTGCTTTAGGGCTGATGGGGCGTCTATCCGGCGGAGCCTCCTGTGGATCTGGAAAAGGGATGTGTATAGGGGCACGTTGTACTTAGCTATGCCCCTGTGAACCGCCATGAATGGCCTAAAGGTGGAGAACTCACCCTCGCAGGTGTTTATGTGAGCCTTTCCACGGGCATACTCCCCTATGGAGGGGTTGACGGTTTCATGCTTATAAAGGCTTCTGAGAACTTTGTAGGAGACGTAACTGTCCGTGTAGATTGTGCTTCCAGGCTCGATGTGGTGCAGGGCTAGACTGAGGACGGTTTCTTCGGTAGCATCCTTGGCAGAGGCAAGTAGCACCCTCCCTCCACGCTCGATGAGGGCGAAGACTGGAACCTTATCCTCCTCGTAGGTTCCCCTTCCTCTACGCCTTAAGCCGCTCCTCCTAGGCAGCTTGCTAGCATCTTGATGAGGTTGCTATTGTTCTTTCCCTTCAAACCAGCCGTTTGGTAAACCTCATCCACCTCCACTTCGCCGCTAAGAAGGGCTTCAAGCTGGCCTAGTCTTAGGAGTATGCGCTTGGAAGCTCTAAACCCACTCATGTATGAGGTTCCTAAAATAAAAGCCATCTTATGGAGCTGATGGAGGCGTGAATGAGCATAAAGAGGACGATGAAGAAGAACCATGCCCTGAGGCTGAGCCTAGAATAGTGAAGTGAAATATGGTTCCAGTTTTATCGTTAAAGGTCTTGCCGCAACCTTTACACATGTACCTCCAGTAGCTGCGATACCTGCACCACCTGCTAGCGTGGTTAGATCTGCAGTGTGGACAGTCCACCCCTTCCGGCCATCGACTTTGCTGAGAAGAGCAGCGCACTCCTCCTCACTTGAAAGAACCCTAAGAACCTCTGGAACAATCATACTGAGTTAAAGGGAGAGGAGAAACAAAAACACTACCCACAACATTAATATTTTAGGGCGATAGTCAAAATACATGTTTAACTAATTTACTTTCAATTCTACTATAGTTCAACTCAAACATTGGAAAAATTTCTCAGTAATTAGCTTACTTATAATCCTATTAAGTTCAATCCAAACAGTAATCAAAAACTCAATTAATTTAATTTTTTAACAGACTATAATTCTATGACATCGGCATCATTCTCATTTGGATAATATATAGCATAGGTGGGTTTACCCTTTAATCCATGAATTTCTCCAGGATTCAGTAATAGAACTCCATTGATCCTTTCCTTTTTAGGTATATGAGTATGACCGTAAAATATGGCATCATATTTTTTTGATAAAGCTAAAGCCATGGCAAATTGAGGATAATGAACCAAAGCTATCTTTCTCTTATCTATCTCAAATTCTCCCAACTCAGGGTATAGTTCCATATTATTGGGTTTCTTTTCTAAAATTCTGAACCTATCACCATCCACATTCCCAAAGACCCCATATATCTTCTCCACATTTATCTCCTTTAAAACATCTATAACGAAGGGGGCACAGAAATCACCGCAATGAATTAAAATCTTTATTTTTGCCTCTTTAAGCCTTTTGAGTACTTTCCTCAAATTATCAAGGTTATCATGAGTATCACTAATCACCCCTATCAATATCCTAAAGTATTGAGGATAGAAGGGTATTTTATCTTTTTGCTTTTATTTTGTGAAAGGCTTCTTGAGATTAAATATTTAACCTGTATTTCATTTCCTTTAAATAGTTTAATCTTAAAGAAACTTAAGTATTGGTTATTGTAATAATTTATGGAGATGGTTTTCCTTAAACCTAATACTTTAAAGGAATTAAGGAAGTGTGAAATATGTTGCTCATCTAACATATCTTCAGCTATAGGTGTTTGTGCAAAATGTTTAAAGGAGAAAGCTGAGATGGCTCTTCCCATAGCTATAAAGAACCAATCTTCCACAAGATTATCTTTGGGATTGGTACCTTTTCCTCCAAAAGGAGCCAATGGAATCAGATGTAATCTTTGTGTAGCTGAGTGTGTAATGGGTGATGGTGATATGGGTTACTGTGGTATAAGGGGGAATAAAGGAGGAAGGTTATTTTCTTTGGTGGGAAAGGACGAAGCCCTATTAGATTTTTACCTCGATCCCCACGTCACTAACTGCTGCAACGCTTACTTCTGCCCCGCAGGTACAGGATGTGGATACCCAAAATATTCTAATACAAAGGGTCCAGAAATAGGATATTACAATTTAGCCCTCTTTTTTTATGGTTGTAGCTTTACCTGTATGTTTTGTCAAAATTGGACCCATAAGCTCTTAGGAAAGGCAAGAAGGGTAAAGATGAAGGAGCTTATCGATTTAACCCTGAATAACGAAAGGATATCTTGCTGGTGTTGGTTTGGAGGCTCAGCTGAGCCTCAATTACCCTTTGCCATAAAGGCTTCTAAAGAAGCCTATGAATCTAAGAGAGCAGGTAGAATACTTAGAATATGCTATGAATGGAATGGAGATGGTAATCCTTTGTTGGTAGAAAGGGCCCTTGAAACTGTTTTGGAGAGTGGTGGGAATGTTAAATTCGATTTAAAGGCCTTTAACCCTAACATTCATAAGGCTCTAACAGGCATGGATAATAAAAGAGTGTTGGAGAACTTTGAGATGGTTTATAGAAAGTTCTGGGATAAACGCTCAGCTTTCCCAGTCCTTGGAGCTACAACTTTGCTTGTTCCAAATTATGTGGATGAAGAAGAGGTTAAGAATATATCAAATTTCTTATCTTCTCTTGATCCCCATATACCTTATAATTTATTGGTCTTTCATCCAGACTTTATGATGAGGGACCTTCCCATAACTCCCTTAAGACAGGTAATAAATTGCTTTAGAGTAGCTAAAAGAAATCTTAAAAGGGTTAACGTGAGTAATTTGCACCTACTTGGATACCCTTCTCAACTATCAAGCCTTTAGAAAGAATAAGGAAGTAGCATACCATTTCTAACATTTACAAGCCAAATTCTTTGAAAGGTTAAATTCTTAATAGTTATAATTCTAGGGTATGAAAAAAAGTAAAAAGTTTCAGCTTGGTTGGAAGAAGTTCATAGAGCTTAGAGGGGAAGAAGAGGTTAGAAATTTAATTAAGCCTCTTGAAGAAGTCTGTCCAGATATGGTAAGGTATTCTATGGAGTTCACTTTAGCAGAGATTTGGACGAGAGGAATATTAGATTATAAAACTAGAGAACTGATAACTATAGCTGTTTTAGCAGCTTTAGGGGGAAGGGAAAGGCATGTTAAAGACCATATAAGAATTGGGTTGAGAAATGGAATTAAAAAGGAAGAAATTTTAGAGGTTATGATTCAATTGTTACCCTATGCAGGCTTTCCCATAGCTTTAAACGGTGTATTTGTAGCAAAAGAAGTCTTTGAAGAGTCTAAAAAAACTGCTTGATAAATTCCCAACCATAAAAGCCTGCATAAGCATAAATAAGATTAAGGATTACCTTACCAGCCATGGCAGCTAATAGAGGCTTAAGCTTAGGATGCCTCATCAAGCCTAAAGGTATCCAGATTATATCATCGGGAGTTAAAGGAGTTACTGCAAAGAGGAATACTATCAATGTAGTATATCTTTGCAATTTATTCTTCATAAGCTCAAGATATTTATCTAAGCGTTTAAAGGAAAAGCTACCAAGGAACTTTCTTCCTCCTAAACCTACATAATAGTGTAAGAATTGACCTAAACCAGCCCCTAAACCAGCTAAAATTCCTATGAGTAAAGGGTTCAGTTGAGTGGCTAAAAAAGGAACTACTATAAAGGATGGAAATACAGATATAAAGAGGGAGCTTGAACCTAAAAAGCCTGATAAAAAGGCTCCAAGATAGCCTAAGGTTAGTACTATCTGGGTAAGCTGGTCTAATATTCCTTCTGCTTGACTCATTAACTGTGATTTTAAGAAAGGTATATATTTTAACTTATTCATTTACTTCTGTATAGAATCAATTGATTCTATTGCTTCTAGTTAGTTTATATTTGATGTTTACTTTTCTGTGATTTTTGTTAACTTTATTTTATGGCAAATTTAAATACAATTTGGTATTACCTTTTAGGTTATACGTATGGAAGCTTCCGCTACTGTTTCTGCAAAGGTCCCTAGAGAGCTTAAGGAGAAGCTGCGTAAATTAAAGGTTAATCTTAGCCGTTTGGTTTGGTAAACCCTTGAAAGAGAGGTTAAAATTAGGGAGGAAGAGCAGCTAAGGAAGATGGCTAAGGAAATTGGAGGAATTTTGGTCAAGGATGATAAGAGCTTAGCTAAGGCTTCTAGAGATGACGGGATTAAAGCTTTGGGAAGTATTAAATTCCTTAGGGAAAGAAAAAATTTTGAAGAGGAAGTAAATAACTTATCATTCACTAAGGAGGCAAGAGCGTAATTTAAATACTATATCTTTACTCCTAAGGTGGTGAATAGTATGGGGAAAGAGGTAATGGTAACTAAAAGTGTTTGGAGCTCTCGTTTTATAATTGCAGCTATAGCTCAAGGTTTACTAGCTACCCTTCTCACAGCCTACTTTGTATTGGGTCAAACCTTTGGATTCCTAGTACCAGCTTTCTCTAGAGTAATTGCAGCTGGTGGTGCTGGAATGTGGTTTACTGTAGGCTATTTATCTTATTTGATAGTGGGGGTAGTATCCATGGCTGTAACAGCCCTCTTCTATCAGCATATAGAGGTTACTCTTCAAAAACCCTATAAAGGGATAACTAACATATTAGCTTGGATTCATTTAATACTCATGAATGTTGGAGTTGTAGGAGCCACTTGGTTAATGGTTTATGGAGGTTATATAGCTGGAGGAGGAATGCTACCAGCTGCTGTAGGAGGTAAGGGATGGGATGCAGGGAAAGCTCACGAATTTCTTGCCCCATTAGTTCCACCTATTACAATCTTCATCGCTATACTTGCCATAGGGGTGCTCTTAGGAGGCTTAGGCTACGTAATGAGTTGGCTAAGAAAGGAAAGGAAGTAAATACTTCTCCCCTTCGCCCTTTTTCTTTTTAAAATTTATAAGCTTCTTTTATATTGGATTATGTAATGAATTCTCTTACTCAAGCGAAAACCCTAGGTGGGGTGGGTTCCATACTTCTTTTATTATTCTTTGTACCTTTTGTAGGCTTCATACTAACTTTTGTGGGGCTAATTCTTATTTTAATAGCCATTAAGTATATCTCTGATGCTTTAAAGGATAAAGCCATATTTGAGAATATACTTATTTCAACAATTTTGATAATAGTTGGAACTGTATTGTTCATAATTCTTTTCTTCTTTACCCTTTTTGGAACATTTTTTCCGATACCCTTTCCTGCCTCTAGTCCTGGATTTTGGATGGATGTTATTCCAAGATTCCTTATTAATATGCTAGTAATGCTTTTGATCCTTTTGGCTACATACCTAGTTGGAACTATATTCTTAAGAAGGGGTTATAATATTATAGCATCAAAACTTAACGTAAAGCTCTTCAGTACTACAGCTTTACTTTATTTGATAGGAGCTGCCCTTACCATAGTGATGGTTGGTTTTATAGTAATATTTGTGGCTTTAATCCTTCAAACAATAGCCTTCTTCTCAATACCTGAGAAATTGCCAGAAGCCCAAAGTTCTAGATAATTTAGCTTTGTGGCTTAATTCTTTATTGTCTGAGTCTCTTCTTTGTTTTTATGTTTTTCTTTTTGGATTTTGCCTTATGGATTTATGGATTGGAAGGGTGTTGATGAGCGCTTGATTAAGCGCGGCGAGCTTCTACTTAGCTTAGACTTTCTTGAAGGCTATGATACTGGGCTTATGGGTTTGAAGGATGGTAAGATCATCATCCCTTTAAGATTACCGTTAGATATGTTGAGTTCATCACTGTTGTACTTTACCTTTTCTCCACGCCTTATAGGCAGCTTGAAGGCTTCACTAAGGCTTTGAATAGGCTCATCCTTAAGCTTCCATCGATGGACTATTCTTGGGTTAGGAGGCGTATATTAACGCTTAACCCATCTTTATATGATTCAGTAAGGGGCTCAAGGGAACCCATAGTTATAGCTGTTGACTCAAGGGGTGTTAGCATCCACAAGGCTGGGGGATGGGTTACACGTATAGGTTG
>JARVJX010000160.1 GCA_029775995.1 Nitrososphaeria archaeon
CACGTTAAGGGGTGTGAGAGCTACAACTGGCACCTAAGAACCTTCCTAAGACCTAAGCGAGGAATATCTAGGAGAAAAGCCTCCTCCAAGCATTGGAGCCTCAGCTTACGCTAGAACATAGTGGAAAGATCTAGATCAGCATACAAATGGTTAATAACGATAACCATTCACTAAGGAGACAAGAGCGTTTCAGCTAACTCTTGAGGCATTGGTTATGCTCAGCAAGCCTAAGAGGGTATTTAGCTTTAGTTTCAATAAGTCCAAGTCTTTTAACTGATACAATGTGACGGCATATATCTACCATAGCCTCTATTATCCTTTCTAAGACTCTCTCAAGGGCTAGATCTTTTCTAAATCACCCGGTATTTGTTCAAGGGGTTTACATATATAGCGTTCCTTAATTAAGGCTGAATTCCTAAGTAACTCATCTAACCTCTTCTGAATTATGCTAATGTCTATGGAAGGGTCTTCGTTAATCTAACCTCTAAAAAGTATCCTTAAATTTTCTTGAACCTCAGGATAAAGTTCAATTAACTCTTTCAAAAGCTCTTCTCTAATACCCTTATCAATTATTTTTATACCTTCTTTGACCATTCTATATTTAAGATGAATGGAGGCATATTTAAGGTCTATAAGGTCTATTTTCTCATTAGACATTTTTAAAGCTTTACTTAACTTAAAGATTAACTTAACCTGGTTTTTAAGGTTATTATCCTTTAGAAGGACAGCTATATCAATATCACTGATGGGCTGCCTTGAACCTTTAACGGTAGATCCAAATAGATAAGCCAATAGGACGTTTTCATCATTGCTAAGGACTTCTTGAACCTTTGCTGTTATTTCTTATAGGTCAACATACTAGTAACGTTGAAGTAATAAAACTCTACTATTAATATATTTTCAAAACTGATTTCAGATGAAATTATATTTATATTTAAATTCCTTATTAAGCTTTAAGTGTAAAGGGTGTGAGTCTTTGAATCTTTTAAAGCTTTTGGGGAGCGCTAAAAAAGTAATTAATTTAGAGGGTAAAGTTTTAGTGGCCAATTGCTATGAGGAAGGCTTATCCTTATCTAAACTAATCTCCAATTACCTAACCTTTTATGGTGCAAAAGTTGATCTTGCCCCTGAATCTACCTTAAATGAGGTTAGATTTTCTTTAGAGAGAAAATTCTACAATTCAGTCATAGCTTTAACTGAAAGAAAAATTTTTACCTTTAATAAAGGTAGGAAGATAAAGCCTATAAAATTGGCAAGATGGAATGAAATTCCAGAATTAAATCTTAACAGGGATTTAAGGAAGAATTACCTATCGGTTATAGGTGGGCTTTTTGAGGGTAAGATTAAGCCTAACATTAAGATTCTCTTAGCTGGAGACAAGAATTTGATCAATTTAGCTAGCTTGCTATTAAATCCTCTTTTGAAAAAATTTATTACTATTTACACAAAGGAATTTGATGAAGGTTTGATTTTAAAGGCTCTAAGAAGCTCCCATTGTGATTATGGTTTCTTTATGGATGAAAGGGGAGAAGTCCCTTTGATCTTTAATAAAAAGGGTGAAAGGGTAAGGGTTGATGAATTCTTTACTAACTATAAAGGAGTAAAGGTTTGTAATGGTAAAGTCTTTTACCTCCCCTTTTCCAATTATCCTGATTCCTTAGTTACCTTACTTTTAGCTTTAGTAAAATTATCCTGAGCCTACTCAGGTTAAGATAAAGGGTAAAGCATCTTCTCTCCTATCTTTACTATCTTTATTATCTTATAGCCCTTTATTTTCTGTTTTATGATATCTATTAGCTAAAAACTGAATCATTAAACCAAAGAAGGATAATAGAGCACTAAAAAAGAAAATTCCCTTAAAACCTATTTGAGTTAAAAGAAAAGGAGGTATTAAGCTACCTATACCCATTCCTAAATCGATCATCATGGTATGTAAACCCATTCCTAAAGTTTTATGTTCATTAGGTATTAGCTTTCCTGTTAAGGAAATACTTGATGGTACAAAGAAGCCAAAACCTAAACCATTTAATACCATACCTATCCAAATTAAAGATAGGTTAGGAGAAAGGGCAAACAGGAGAGATGAAAGGGTAATAAAAGAAGTACCAAGAATTAAAACACTCCCTTCTCCACCAAGGCTTATCTTTGCACTTAAAGCTCTGGCAAAGATATTTGGTATGGCTCCCACTGCGAAGAGGAAACCAACCTCTTGCTTTGGCATTTCGAAATCTAAGGTAACGAGTAAAGGTAAAAAGGCCATAATAGTTCCAAAGGTATAGCTGGCAAAGAATCTTGATAGCATGTTAAGCATGAAGCCTTTGTGCATAATCCTTCTAATAGAAGCTAAGAAAGAATCTTTTTTATATAAGGTAAGAGGGTTAGGCTTAGAATTTTCTTTTATGGGTAATAGAAAGAGTACCCCTATTCCTGCTAGAGAAAAGGCTAAGGCAGCCAAGAAGAGGCTCGTAAATCCCTTTATTAAAAATATAAAGGAAGCTATCATAGGTCCCATAAATTGGGCTAGAGCAACTCCTGTAGATACATAAGCTACTACCTCGCTGTCTTTGAAGCCCTTTATCCTTATATTAACGGTATAGGATAAAATAGGAGGGAGGAAAAAAGAAAGACCGATTCCTTGTATAGCTCTGGCAAGGAGAATAAAAGAGGGCTCAGGGATCAATATTAAGAGAATTATACTTAAAGAATTTAGAGCTAAACCAAGAAGTATAAACTTGCTTATACCGTATTTATCAGCTAAATTGGAAAAGGGAATTCTGCTAACTAAAGAGGTTAAACTATTAAAGGCATAGGCATAGCCTATCAGTAAAGTAGAAGCACCTAAGGATAGCATATATAATCCAATGAAGGGATTTATTATATTATTAGCAGTGGCGAAGCTGGTAAATAGGAACCATGCACTTATAAGGATTATTATTTCTCTTCTCAAGCTAATATTGTTGCCTCTTTACCCAATAGCTCAAAAAATATGAGAATTTAAATTAAACTATTATGCTGAAATTTCTTATAAGTATCGTCTAGGCTCTTATGCCTCTTCTTTATATTTAAATTAAACTATTATGCTGAAATTTCCCTTATTCAGGATATCTATTAACCAAGCTAATTTCATTTAAAGGCACTTTGTAGTTAGAATAATAAACGATATACTTAAGGTAGAAGTTTTAATATAAATTTCGTTACTTCTCTTCATTTGTATTCAACGATGTTGAGGAAATTTTGGGTTGATACATAACTGGATAGTTACCATGCTTCCCCTAATTGGCATTCTTCTGATGGGCCCTTTGTATGTAAGACCTTCAGCCTAACTTCTTGGATCATGTTACGAAGCTTCTTAGCTTACGTATTCTCCTAATCTACCCTTTATGAGAAGGCTGATTAAGCTATCCACCTGTATACATAGCTATGCCT
>JARVJX010000161.1 GCA_029775995.1 Nitrososphaeria archaeon
GAGGAAAACTGTATATATGTGGACTCTTCTTATGTGAATACATTGGAAGTGTTTGCCTTGTAACAAAATATGCCACTCTTAAAAACCTCTTGTATCTACCTTCCCTTTTATTCCGTTTAAGATTACAATTATTCCTAAATCTGTTTTGCCTCCTTAAGGTGTACTCAATCATACTTAATTTATACCTTAAGGAGGCTACTTATCTATATCTTTGCAACAGAGCATCTGGATAAAGATATTCATCTAAAGTTCGGACTACAATCTCTCCTTTAATCAGTTCTTTTTCAAAATCTTGGGCAAGTTGATAAAAAGTTCCTTTCTCTTCAGGTAAGGTAATAACGGAGGATATAAAATCGGATACAACTCCCGAGAATTTTGGAATTTCTAGACGTTCTATACCGATATATGGGACGTTCCTTACTAAGCTTGCAGCAAGTGCTTTATGACCCTGCAAGATACCTGATCTAGCTGCAGGAAGATAGTAACATGGGATTGCGACTTTTTCTAATATTTTATTAGTACATATCTCAAGAATTATATCCATTAAGTAATTAAACCCAAACTCCTTTTCTTCTTTGTTTTCTAGTAAAATACCACCTATCGTAATTAAAAAATTATCTTCCTCTCTATCTATTTTAATTCTGTGGGAAGGTGACTTGATTACTCTGGTTTCTATCTTAATATCTAAATCTAATTGTGGGTATTTACCTATCTCTAATCTACCTTCTTGGTATCTTAGATAAACACTATCTGAATTCGAATTAATTTTTAATCCAAATGAGTCTTTTCCAATTCTGATTAAATCTTTTAATGTGCAAGCAAATGAACGAATAAGTTCATCACTTAATCTTTTTTCATATATCTCTTTAAAAATAATATTGACTGCTTTTTTTACAAGTTGTTTTGGAATTTCTATTTTTTTCTCTTCCTTTAGCTTATTAATTTGCTCTTTTAATTCTTGGAATTCTTTGCGAATAGGGCGAATATCTATTTCTTGGCTAAACAATCGCCTTCTTATAAAGAAGGGTATCCTTTTAGGCAAAGTGGTCGGAGTATAAGATTCAAATATAGAATGAATTAGGGTTGCAGCATAAGATTTACCTGAGTTATTGGGACCAATAAATAGTGTAAAAGGTTTAAGCGTTATCTTACCATCAGTTATTGGACCAAAATCCTCTACTTCAATTTTTAAATTAATTTCCCTTTTTTCTTTTATTTTAAATTTTTCTCTATTAATTGACATATGCTTTTACTCATTAATTATTCTCTTTGTGTCACGTTTATTGACTGTAGTTTAGCTCTCCAAACTAGACAATAGGTTAACCGTATTGAGCTAACTTTTCTTCTTCACTTTGATACTCCCTGATGAAACTCTCCGGGGACCTGTACCCGATCCCAGAAATGGATTATCTCCTCATTATTGTAGAACCGGAAATATCTTTGTAGTATAAACCTCAGGTGTTCTAAACTCTCAAACTCAAACTTCCCTATTATCTCCTCCAATATGCTGCACAACAACTCTATATACCCATTCTACCGGGTCAATGATATATGAATAAGCTCCTGCTTCATATTTAGCTGCTTAAGATAATTCTTCACCTTGTGGGCTATAAACTAGCTCCCATTGTCTGTCCTTATCGTTACCTCCTTGGGGAAAGTAGTCTTTAATATAACTTCCTCCATAGGCCCTATAACTACTTCTTGCCTCATGTTTCCTGACACTTTGTACCTCAACACCTTCCTGCTTAATATGTCCATAACACTTAACAATTATACATTTTTCCTCTCCACTTGTACATACTTTATGTCCCCATCTATAGCTTCTTATAGAACCTCTGCTTTCATCTTTCTTTCCTTCATAAACTCCCTCTTCGGGAGTAGATTGAGAAATTGTGTAATAATAGAAAATGGAGGTGATTAGGATGGGAAGAAGGAAAACACAAAAATCATCTCCAGGAACCAACAAAATCCCTGAGTGGCTGGATAAAATGGTAGAAGAAATCTATCAAACATAGAGTAAGGGCAACAGCCCTCTTTATCCTTTTTGCTAGAATCCCTTCTTAACAAGCTCATGAAAATGGAAAGGGAACGCTTCTTAGACCTTGTTGAGGGTAATCAAGCTAATGGCTTCTATGCAAGACAACTTCATCTCTCATTGGGCAAACTGAACCTAAGAGCCCCGCGTGTACGCTATAGTAAAGCATTAAGGCCTGCTCTTTTACCCCCTCGTTGGAAGAGGGTAGAGAAGGACTACGAGCAACTGTTTCTTGCTATGCTTGCAAATGGTTACTCTCAAGCCCAGATGGAGAGGGCACTAAAGACCTTAGACTTACCCTTTTCCTTAGAGGCATTGGAAGAAGCCAAAGCTCTAATCCGGGATCAACTCAGTTTCTACAAGGCCCAGCCTCTTTGTGGAGACTGGTTTGCAATATTTATTGATGCCTACATAGCGAAGTTGAGGAAGGAAGATGGGAAGATTCAAGATATTTTTTTATTTGTAGGAGTTGGTATAGACTTAGATGGGAACAAGCAGATTTTGGGTTCAGCATTGGAGGGAGAATAAGGCTTTCTGGGTGGAAGTATTTCAAGACCTGGTTAATCGTGGGGTTCATATAGTCTTGCTCTTTGTAACAGATAATTTTTCTGGTCTTGACGAGGTGATTCGTAAGCTGTTTCTCTATAGTGAGCATCAGTTATGTATTTTGCACTTGGAGAGAAATCTTTGTTGTGGTTTAAGCAAGGATAGGTATAAGAGGGTAAGGGAATTGCTAGGGAGGATAAGGAACGCACAGAACAAGGATGAGGGGCAAAAGGAGTTTGAGAGTATATGTGAGATTATTAGAAAGGAGAAGACCAATTGAGCCCCTAGACTTAGAGAGAAGTCTGGGCGGTATCTTGCTTTCTTGGGTTATCCAGAAGAGGTGAGGAAACACATTTACACGACTAATCCTGTAGAGAGTGTGAATTCTGGGATAGAACTTATGAGATTGGAGTTAGGAGGGTATTTCCCTTCATTGGATTGTCTAGAGATAAATTTATTCATTCAGATTGTAAACTTACAGGATAGGTGGTGGCAGAGACCGGTTCCTACGGTTTTGGGTTGCAGCTACAAGCTAAGACAGCTTTTTACCCCCCGCTATGAATTGACAGAAGACCTGGAGGTATTACTCAATATTTAGAGTAAGTCTCGGTTATTCCACCTATTCGTAGAGGTGGGAGTATAAGGAGTTTGGATAGAATCTTAGCATACATGGTTTATATGATTTCCAGATGGAGTGGTATTTATGGAAAAAGATGGCTATGTGAGACAATGATTTCAGTGATAAAAAGGAAGTTTGGGGATAGTATAAGGGAGAGGAAGTGGGGGAATAAGAAAAAGATTGTATCCCTTATGGCTGTAGTTTA
>JARVJX010000162.1 GCA_029775995.1 Nitrososphaeria archaeon
TACGTCTAAGGATAAGCTCAACAACCTCACCATCCATAATGGTTAAGGATAAACGTATACTCCCAACCATATATGAAAATCGGAAGAGGAAGTAAATAACTTATCATTCACTAAGGAGGCAAGAGCGTTCAAAAAATTATGTCTGGGCTCTAAAAGCTAACTTCTGGTGAGAGGGGATGGTCAAGGATAAAAAGGACCATAGAATAGAAGCCTGGAAGGGACGGCACTTAAGTAATACTCAGTTAAGCCGTTTACTAGAGGGGGTTAATTAAAGTGGGTTTGGAAAAAAGATACGAAGAATATAAACTGAAACCTATTTGGGTTGGAGATGGGGAGATACAACGTTTGGAAAAAAGATACGAAGAATATAAACTACTAAATCCCTTGATTGGATGGGCTATAAGTGAAGAAAATTATAGACCTTGAGAAATTAAAAAAGCTGCTTCTAAAGAAATGTAATATAACTAAAATATTTTAACATTATTAATAGCTCTCTAATCAAAGGGAATAAAGTTATCTTTTTGTTTAACTCATATTTTTTGTGCAGAAGGAGAGGAAAGAGAGATGGTTAGAAGATGTGTTAGATATAGACTTAAGGGAGAAAATTTATCCTAAATCCATTCAGGTTATTGAAAGACCTTCAGCAGAGCTATGCTTAACCTGTAGAGCAAGAAAGCTTTTATGTGGTAAGCCTGTATGCCCCATTTTAATTAAGGCCAAAGCCCTTTTCAAGAGAGTTGAATTAAACCAAGATAGCATATATGGCTCAAGCCCTCCAGCCATCTTTGTAGGGAGAATAAATTACCCTCATGTTTACCTTGCTCCCATGAGCCCTAACTATCATGGAGATACCTCTATTTTAGATATTCCAGAGCTTTGGTTAGGGAAAGGTATTGATGAAATTGTAGACTATAGGGTTAGCTTAATTAGGGGAAATGTTAGGGTTAAGGTTCATGAAGCAGAAGAAGGTTCTAGATTTATTCAGAATATACAGGAATTAGCTTTATCAAGAGCTTCCGTTGATGTCGAGCTGAAATTTGAAAAGAGTATAAGATATGCTTTAGTTTTGGATGAAGATTCTCAACCCTTTGGTCCTTCGGGCAAGCTTAAAGCCCTCAAGCTAACTTCTTTGAATACCGATAGAAAGATTGAGAAGGTTTACTATGATAAAGATTTAAAGGCTTTAAATGGTATGATAAAGCTTTACAAAGAAGGGGTTTACGTTAGCAAAATTCAAAGGGTTTTAAGTGCTGGAATGATGGGATTGAGAGGGAAGAGAAAATTAGTACCTACCAGGTGGAGCATTACTGCTGTAGATAGTTCTTTATCAAAGAATTTGATAGATGAACTTAAAGATTATCCTCTTATAAATGAGTATAGAGTTTATTCCTTTAGCTATCTTGAAAATCATTATGTAGCAATATTATTCCCAGAGCACTGGAGCTTTGAGTGGATAGAGGCTTGGTTTCCAAATACTCATTGGAACCAGTATGGTTTAGAACCAGCTTTGTTAGCTGATCATGAAGAACACTTTGGAAGGTCAGATTACTCTATAGTGGGAGGATGCTATTATGCCTGCAGATTAGCAGTTTGTGAAGCCTTAGCAAGAGAGAGAAAGCAAGCCAGTGCTTTAGTAATGAGGGAGATACATCCTGGATATCTTTTGCCTGTTGGTGTATGGAACGTTAGAGAATCCATTAGAGCTATGCTAAAATCTAAAGCTGAAAAGTTTAATAGTTTGAAGGAAGCTTTAAATTATGCCTTTAAAAAGCTTACCATTCCTTTTAATAAATGGTTTAATGTAAGTCACTTATTAAAGCAAAGCCTTTATCAGAAAAAGATAAAAGAATTTTTATGAAGATAAATAAAAGATTATGGAAACTCATTTCTTATAGTTAGAAATTTGATTTTTAAAAGATTTAAGAAAGATTTGAATAGTTACACAAATTATTTTTTATGTAAATAGCTTTACCTAATATTTGCTTATAGTTTCTACAAAAATTAACTGATAAAAACGCTCATATCTCACTTAAAAAGGGTTTTAAAATCTTTGAAAGGATTTCTCCTATATAAAAGGTAAGGAAGGGCAGAGATAGCATACCATTTATAATCAACCAATACTTACCTCCCTTTAACCCTTTTACTCTCCCTCCTCCAGTTAAATCTGCAAATAGATGGCTTGAAATTCCCGCTAAGAAGGGGAAGAGAATCAGCTTTAGTACTTTAATCAGGTTTACATCTTCTAATAGGGTGAAGATTAAAAGGGATGATATTAGAGGGAGAAGGGCTGAGTGAGTAAACATATTTCTATGCCCAAAGCCCTTAAAGGATCTCATTATGACTAAATCTATATCGGGAAAGAGACTACCACAGACTGATATTATTATAAAGAAGGGCATTAGAAAAGAGTTTAAAAATTCTACTTCAAAGATCCTTAACAATAATAGGTAAAAAATAACACCAATAACTGTATGACCCCAACTCTTCATCTATCTTTTCTATCTAAAAGATTATATTAGATAATTTAAGAATTTCATGTAATATTCATGAAGTAGAGATATTTAAATAAAAGTATCTTATCTACTTAATGAGAAAAATTGAGGGTTAAAGTAACTAGAAGCTACTAAATTACCATCCTTGCAGAGATAAGGGAGAAGCTTGGTATAAAAATTTGAGAAATTCTAAACTTAAATCTTAAAGGTAATCGTATCATAGTGGAAAAGCCAAAAACTCTTTTACCTACCCTAAAGTTAGGTAAAGATCTTTAAACGGAGGATATAAAGAGGCTTATTGAAGAAGCCCTAGAGGAGATGGCTGGTTGAGACAAGCAGTAATAGATACAAACATGTATTTGCACGCTATTTTAGAAGAATCATCTTTAAACAAAAAGCAAAGGAAACTCTTAGTAAGATAAGTATGTTAACTCCCCTACTTGTTTTATACTAGCCTGTTTGGGTCTTTAAAAAGCTTCATCTAAATGTTGATGTTATTCAAAATGTACTCTTAGCTTTACTAGAAAACAATAGCAATAGGATCAAAGTTTTACCTTATGATGGCTCATTTACAAGAAAGTCCTTCTTTTAAAAGAGGAGAAACTCGACCTTCATATGTTCAACGGTAAGGTAATACTTCTTACAGTGAGATACACAGATTCTCCTCTAATAACCTTTGATAAGGAGCTTGAAGAACAGGCTAAGGTTAAGGGGCAATTTTGAGCTTATTAAAGATACTGAGAAGATAAAAGATTTTTAAAATTATCGCTCTTGCCTCCTTAGTGAATGATAAGTTATTTACTTCCTCTTCCGATTTTCATATATGGTTGGGAGTATACGTTTATCCTTAACCATTATGGATGGTGAGGTTGTTGAGCTTATCCTTAGACGT
>JARVJX010000163.1 GCA_029775995.1 Nitrososphaeria archaeon
CTTCACCTCCAAGGAGGTCTTTTTACTCTTGTAGAGCTATTCTACTTACTCTCCCTTACCCTATCCATCAGAACCTTTAGAGCTTGCATAGAAGAAGCCTAGAACCCTCAATAAACAAGCTCGATGGGCAAAGGAATTATACAAAAGGGTCAAACCTTATCGTGATAACATCTACCGATTTATTTAAAACCTAGGATTTTGTTAGTGTATAGGAGCATTGCAGGAGGATATCACAAAGATTTATGAGCATATAAATTCTTTAGTAAGAAATAGGTTCAATGTTAAAGATTCTTATATAAAGGGGGATGGTAGCTTAGAATATAGACTTTTCCCTGATGGTGATTTGAAAGAAAAATTCGTATCCCTTATAGAAGAGTTAAAAAAAATGGACAGAATGGCCCTCTTAAGAAAAGGTGATGAAGATTTAGTTTTAATGGTTACTAAAGTGAGCTATAAAAAAAGCTTTGGTAAAAAAATACCATTCTTGCTATTTCTTGCAACTCTAGTAAGTGTAGCTGTAGATGGATTTCTTAGATTTTATGGGTTCTCTTACTTTCAAACAACTCAAACGGTCCTCTTATACACCTTATCTATAATGGGAATTATAGGAATACATGAATTCGGACATAAAGTGGCTGTATGGTTACATAAGACTAAAGCCTCTCTACCCTACTTTATACCTGGGATACCAGGAGTCTGGCCTACCATGGGGGCTGTGATATCTATGGGTGAGCCTCCTACGAATAAAGATTCTTTGTTCGATTTGGGCATATCAGGTCCTATAGCTGGCTTAATAGCAACTCTTGCAGTAATAATTGGGGGGGTTTATACATCAGCCTTGATACCTTTAGATGTAGCTCAAGAGCAAATGGCTCAAGGTACTTTAAGGATGGTTCAGAAGACGGATCTGCTTACTAACTTTTTGCTGAGTAATTTAATTCAAAGACCAGAGAATATGGTTATAGTCTTTTCTCCTTTACTTTTTGCTTCAAGTATAGGATTTTTAATAACCTTTGTAAATCTATTCCCAGCCTGGCAGCTAGATGGAGGGCATATAGCTAGGTCCTTTCTAAGTGGAAGAAAGCACCTTATAGGAACTTATGTAAGTGTTGGTATAATGTTTCTCTTAGGTTTTACTTTCATGGCTTTGCTAATCTTAGTTTTATCCTATAGAATGCCAGAAATGAGACCTTTAGATGACGTTTCCCCCTTATCAAAGAAGAGAAAAATAGCCTTCTTTTTAACCTTAGTTTTAACAGCTTTGCTATGGTTCTTTACCATAAAAGATAATCCTTACTTTTTCCCTTAGATTGAAGGCTTTAAGAGAGTGTTAAAGGCATGAGGAATTATAGCCAATTTGCTCTTTGCTCCATAAGTAGTTAATACATAATTTACAGCATCCTTAACGGAATCAAAGGTTTGAAATCCAAGCTTTGCTTGGGTATAAAAGTGGGGGAGAGTTGATACGATCATTAAATTCTTTTCTTTTAGAGCCTTTAAGAATAGAATATCCTCTAAACCTTCCACGTAATAATCCTTTTCTAGGCTATTTAAATCCAATTTATCATATATTAAATACTCTAAAGCCTGAGAGCCTAATCCATCGGAAGCTTCACAAGCCAGAATTACAGGGGAATTCTCTTCAAGGGAAGCATAGGTATTCCATAGAGCCTTTAAACCTAAGCTTAAATTTGAGCTATAGATTCCATATCCAGGGCTTAAAATTAGACCTTTAAACCTCTTAGCTTCAATGGCATAGTTATTCATTAAAGCTTCCTTTGCCTTTTCATAGGAATATTCTAAATCTCCATAAAAGCCTATCAAAAAATCTTCCTTAGAAGGTAAAAGCTCTACTGATACCCACGATTCCATCTTTAAAGAATCTTTAATTATTTGAAAGCTTTCTGCTTCTTTACCAGCCATTGGTATGATCTCTTTTAGGGCTTTTATTATCTTTATCATTCCTCTCTTATCAATCATCCTAAAGAAAGATGAGTAGGATGAGCTAAAACCAAAGAGGGCATCGAAACCAAACTGGTTGATGAAGATCCTTTGAGTACCTTTTAACTCCCTAGTATCTTCACCTAAACTTAGAAATTTTACATTTAGTCCTTCAAAAATCCTTTTAACATCATATTTATTCTCATCTTCAGTTAAGATTAGAACTTCCTTTCCCTTTAAAAGGTCTTTAACCTGTTCCAAAAATTTTCTTACGGATGGGAAAAATTTGTAAAAAGATAATAAAATTCTTTCCTTATTACTCAAAAAATCAAAATTTAATATAGGCTCTTTAACCCAGTTAGGCTCACCGAAGAAGCTTAAGTTTTCACTCTTCAAATCTATAACAATTTCTATTTCTCCATAAGGTATCCAAAATTCTGGCATTATATAAGATAAAAAGGCTTTAAGGTATAAGCTTTAAGGTTAGGTGTGAGCAGCTGGGAGAATTTAAGAGAAAGGTTAATAGAAGACCTTTGTAAAGTCCTTATAAAGACAGAGGCTATAAAGTTTGGGGTCTTCACTTTAAGCTCTGGTAAACTTAGTTCCTACTATATAGATTTGAGAATCGTCCCAAGTTTTCCAGGAGCCTTTAAAACTCTAATTAAAATCTATTCTTCCTTAATAAAGAATTTAATCGGCATGGATTCTTTTCAAGTTTTAGCTGGAATACCCACAGCTGGACTAAATTACACTTCAGTATTGGCCTATCAGCTTAAAAAACCTTTAGTATATGTTAGAAAGGAAGTTAAAGAGCATGGGATAGGGAAAAAGGTTGAGGGCTTATTTAAGCCTGGAGATAATGTTATGATAGTGGATGACCTTATAACATCAGGGAATACAGTAATTCAATCGGCTAAGATTTTAAGGGAAGAGGGGGCTATAGTAGATAAGGCTTTAGTTCTAATAGATAGGCTTGAAGGAGGTAAAGAAAAGTTAAAAAAAGAAGGAATTAGGCTTTACACCTTAACGGATATACTTAGCATAACCGATAGGCTTTACAATTTAGGATTGTTAGAGGATGAGCATAGTTTAGCAATAAAAAAGCAAGTTAAATTATAAATAGATTTAGGTTGGGGAAATAATCATCTCTCAGTACCTGAATAGGGATATCCTTTTCATAGCTCTCCCCTCTCTTCTCCCTTAAGTTTAAACTAAACAGGATCTCCTTGAAGATCACCTTTAACATTTAATCAGACAGCTTAGACAAATCATATAGAAGAAGTTAAGGGTAAAGATAAATGGCTCTGTTACCTTAAGGGTGAGTTAATCTTCTCCTTCATATATGTTCGTAAGGAGAAGGACACCTCTACCTATAGTACTCTATGATGTTTACTTGGTCTTTGAGGGGTTGAGCCTCCT
>JARVJX010000164.1 GCA_029775995.1 Nitrososphaeria archaeon
TACGTCTAAGGATAAGCTCAACAACCTCACCATCCATAATGGTTAAGGATAAACGTATACTCCCAACCATATATGAAAATCGGAAGAGGAAGTAAATAACTTATCATTCACTAAGGAGGCAAGAGCGTAAATTTTTTATGAAACAGAAAACGCTCATCATTAAATCAATATATTCATTACAATAGCTCCTGATTCTGTAACTATCTTTATACCTTATCTGTTACTCAGATCTGGCTTGAAATTACTTACCTATGAGATTGGGATCTTAAGATTCATTGGGATTTTTCCAATATCTATGGGTATAACCTTCTGTATTTGGCCCACTTGGAATTTCATATCTATGGGAAAGGGTACACCATCATCCTATTATTCTCCAAAGGTACTGGTAACTAAAGGATTGTATAAAGTTATAAGAAATCCTATGTATGTTGGTATTATACTACTAATTTTTGGTGAAGGAATTCTTTTTGAATCTTCAATTCTTTTTATCTATACCATTATTTTATGGCTGATATTTCACTTATGGGTAGTGTATTATAAAGAGTCAACTTTAAAAAAGAAGTTTGGAATAGAATATGAGAATTACTATAAAGCAGTACCTAGATGGATTCCAAAGATAAAAATTAGGAGGTAGTTGAATCTCATAAAGAGAGTTGAAAGATCTTTAATTTCCAACCTTTCACATATTTCTCTAAAGGGGGATCTCATAAAGAGAGTTGAAAGTTATTTATCAATCGTGTGTTCTTTCAGCATTTTTATTATGCCTCTCTATTTTTGCATACACTAGAAAAAATTTATGGTATAGGAAAAGTAAAATAGGGGGGCTTTGGGTTTAACACTGGTGAGTAAATGTCTTACATGGCAAGGAGGCTCTTTTGTCCTAGATGTGGATTTGAATTTGATCCCCTTTACTCTATGGTAATTTTTGATGCTAGAATGGCCTTCCTAAAGAATAGACATGTTAGGTGCCCAAAATGTGATTATGAGTTTAAGACTACAATTCAAAAGGTTCAGGCTGTGAGATCTTTAAGCACAAGAAGACCTTTATTCTACCCATGATAAAGGAGAGTATCTTTAGAGCTTACGATATAAGGGGAATATACC
This sequence comes from Nitrososphaeria archaeon, assembly GCA_029775995.1. GTDB lineage: Archaea > Thermoproteota > Nitrososphaeria > Nitrososphaerales > JARVJX01 > JARVJX01. The sequence goes on from JARVJX010000164.1 coordinate 1,105, forward strand.
CTGAAGATATAGATGAGGAAGTAGCCTATAAAGTAGGCTTAGGCTTTGCTGCTTATTTGGGAAATAAGGGAAAGGTTAGTGTAGGTAGAGATGTTAGGATCAGTGGAAAAGCCCTTCAAGAGCATGTAATTAGAGGACTAAAGGATGGAGGATTAAATGTTGTTGAATTAGGTCTTATAACTACTCCTATACTTTACTTCAGCATAATATACTACCATTTAGATGGAGGCATAATGGTTACTGCAAGTCATAACCCTCCTGAATGGAATGGATTCAAATTGTGTAGAGAGAAAGCTGAAACCATAGCAGAAGGTAAAGGCATGGAGGAATTAAAGGATATAATATTAAATTCAAAATTTAAAATTTCAAGAAGGGGTAGAAAGATAGTAAAGAGAAATTTTGTTGAAGATTACTTAAGCTTCATAAAAAGTAAGGTAAACATTAAAAGACCTTTGAAAGTTATAATGGATTTATCCAGTGGTTCCTGCTCAACGATCGCTCCTAGGCTCTTTAAAGATTTGGGAATGGAGGTTAAAAGTATGAACGCTGAACCTGATGGAAACTTTCCTGCTCATGCTCCTGAACCAAATGAAGAGACCTTAAAGCCTTTAATAGAATTGGTTAAATTTCATTATGATTTTGGTGTAGGCTATGATGGTGATGGCGATAGAGCCCTCTTTGTAGATGATAAAGGTAGGATAATTAGAGGAGATAAAATGTTAGCCATCCTATCAAAGTACTATTTGAAATCCTCTAAAGGTAGTGTAGTCTTTGATATAGCTTCCTCTAGCATAATTAAAGAAATAGTGGAGGCTTATGGGGGAGAAGCTATAGTTAGTAGAGTTGGTCATGCTTTTATTAAGGAAAAGATGCTAAAGCATAAAGCCCTTTTAGGAGGAGAGGTTTCTAGCCATTTGTACTTTGGAGATATCTTTGGTATTGATGATGCTATCTTTGCCAGCTTAAAGGTTGCAGAAATTTTATCTCAAAGTGATAAAAAGCTCTCGGAAATGGTAGATGAGGTTCCAAACTATCCCTCTATCCCAGTTACGAATTTTTATTGTCCTGATGATAAAAAATTTAAAGTTATTAGAGAGTTAATTGAGGAATTTAAGGCTAAAAACTATAATATAGATACCCTAGATGGACTAAAGGTAAATCTTGAAGATGGCTGGTTCTTATTGAGGGCATCAAATACTTTACCTCAGATAAAACTTGTAGCTGAAGCTAAGAACGAGAAGAAATTGGTGGAGTTGGTTAATCTAGCTAAAGAAGCCCTAATTAAGAGGATTCAATAAATTATCTTTTATAGCTTACCTAGGCTAACAAAGGGTTTGCTTTTGAAGAGTCTATTATGCTCCTTCATCATACATCTATTCCAAACAGCCACTATTCCTTCTTTACTTAAAAGCTCTTTGGCTTCTCTACTATAGATACCCTCTTGCATCCAGAAGACCTTAGGTTTAAGCTTTAAAGCTTGCTCAGCAAAGGGTAAAACTTGATCAGAGGGTCTAAATACATCTACAATATCTATAGGTTCTTGAATTTCTTCAAGGCTCTTATAAACCTTTAAACCTAAGATTTCATCTGCAAAAGGATTTACTGGAATAATCTTATAACCTTGCTTTATAAGGAATTTTGGAACATAATGAGCAGGCTTAGTAGGGTCCCTTGACATTCCAACAACAGCTACATTCTTATAGCCTAATATTCTCTTTATCTCCTCATCAGAAAGACCATCTGACTCAAAAATTTGGCCCACAATTTTAAATTCTTAAAGAGAGATTTAAACTCTTTGTTTTTAAGTCTCCTTATTTTAAAATTTTCAAAGTAGTTATAAAATATAAAATTTGGGCCAATATGAAATTAAATAATTAAGTGAGTCCTTTTCTAAGAAATAATGAAGAAGAATCCATTCATCTAACTGAAAACTTCCCTCAACCTTCTAAAAGGGGAGAAAAGATTATGTTATAGTTTATATCTCCTAAATCACCTAAAGGAATATTCACCTTTAAAGAGTATATAGGGAAGAATAGAGCTGATAGGATAACTATAAGGGAAATTAGAGCCATTAGGCTATGGACTTTCACTGGGATTAAAAATTAAGGTTTTTTAATAAACTTCGCTCTTGCCTCCTTAGTGAATGATAAGTTATTTACTTCCTCTTCCGATTTTCATATATGGTTGGGAGTATACGTTTATCCTTAACCATTATGGATGGTGAGGTTGTTGAGCTTATCCTTAGACG
>JARVJX010000165.1 GCA_029775995.1 Nitrososphaeria archaeon
TCCTCCAAGCATTGGAGCCTCAGCTTACGCTAGAACATAGTGGAAAAATCTAGATCAGCATACAAATGGTTAATAACGATAACCATTCACTAAGGAGACAAGAGCGTTGTATTATAATGGAAAGGGCAGATGTGAGGCTCCCTGAAGCAATAGATGAGGTTAGAATATAAGCTGTAAAGGAAGTCTGAATGAGACCTCATAAAAAAATGGACGCTTCTAAAAGGACAGCAGGCTGATGAGGAATTCTGTTAGAGACCTAGATTAGAAAGTTTGTGGGTAAAGGAATAATTCTTAAATCCTAATAGGTTTAAGCTAAATAGGTTAGCTGAAGAATGAAGAGCCCTTCTTCATCCCTTATAAGGGAAGGTTTTTACCTTTTTCTAGACTTAATAGTGGTAAGCTTTGGAGGTTGGGCTTTTTGGCTATTAATCTCCAAGCTAGCTATCCCTTCTGATATAGGCTATGCCATTACTGTGATCAGCCTTGTAGGAATTGTTGGAGGCTTATTTGGCCTTGGATTAGATTATTCTCTTTTGAGAGAAGTTTCAGCTGGTAATAAATCAGCCTTTGGTACCATACTGCTCTTTGAGCTTATCATCCTAGGAGCCTGCTCACCCCTATTATATATGATAGGTCTCTCAATTTACGGTAGCAATTTTTCCCTTTATATGAGTTTAGGGGTAATCCTCATGTTGCTATCAGGCTTAGGATTCGTTACCCGTACTTCTACCATATCCCTCTTAAATAACAAAAAAATTTTCATTTATGATGCCCTTGGTACTTCCATTAGATTCGTGTTAGGAGCCCTTCTCGTAATCCTAGGTGCTGGTGGAGTTGGGATCCTTTTGGCTAACGCTACCCAAGCTGCATTAACTGGATTAGTCTTACTCTTATTTTGCTACTCAAAGTTAGGCTTCTCTTACAGTTTTAAAGAACTTATTTACTTATTAAGGTTAGGGCTTAGTAACTTTCCCTTTAGATTGGCTAACATTCTTGTGGGAGGATTGAGCATAGTTTTATTAGCCTTAATAACCTCTGAACCTGTAACGGTAGGTGTATTTTATATAGCTTTAGCTGTTAGCGGAGTAGCTGGGGGCTTTTCCATAAGCTTAGCTACTATTGTTTTACCTCTCTCAACTTCTACTAAATCTGACCAATCCTTTACCAGCATAAAAATGGGTTTATCCTTATCAGCTCCTTTAGTAGCTGGCTTGCTATCAACTCCCTCCTTAATACTATCCTTAATAGGTCAAAGTTATATTATAGCATCGGAATCTCTAAGGCTTTTATCCCTTACCATAATACCCTCTATCATAGTATCTAATGTCATAAGCAGACTAAACCATCTTAAAAGGATGAAGGAAATAATGATCCTTGGATCCATTCAGCTAATTACCTTTTTAATACCCTTTCTAATTCTTGTGCCTAAGTATGATCAATACGGTGCAGCCCAAGCCCTGCTAATTTCTTATATAATTACAGGAATAATTTCCTTTAAATGGACACCCCCTAACTCTCTTAAACCTGTAGTTATAACTTCCTCATCCATTTTATTAGGTTACCTATCTTCATTACCCTTTATTTATTTATCAGAGATTTTAGCCTTTAGTGTATCTCTAATCTTTTCAAGCCTATTACTAATAGTTTCTAAGCAGATAACCCCTAAGGAAATGGTAAGTTTGTTAAAGTTAGTCTTTAAGAAAGATAAGGTTTAGATAATTAAGTGACGAGCAGATATAAAGGTAAACGAAAGATCCTTTTAAATTAAGATTTTTAAAAATTTGCTAAATCCATTAAAATAAGTATAAATTTGGCCCTTTAATTCCCAAAATTCTTTTCAACAATAAAGGTAAGGTTACCCTTTGGAACTGCTGAGCTAAATAAAAGGATGAATGTATTAAGCAGAATACCTGCATATAAGCCTATAAAAGCCTATAATCTTCAATACCTTAGAACCTTTTAAAAAATCCTTTTAAACCTTGTTGGAAAATGAAATTATTACCAATTTAACACCATTGATTCCTAAAAATTTCTAAATCTTTCAAAATTTCCTTAACCCTCTCCCTAGCTCTAACTTCAAAATCGTAAACCTCTTTATAGGGCTTTTTAAGATAATTCTCCAACTCTAAAATCAAATTCTCTTTAGCTTCCCTTGCTTTAGATTCATCTAATGCTCTTTCTCCTTGCAAAGCTGGAGGTCCTTCTCTCCCTCCTTCCCTTATCAACCAGAGCTTATAATAATCACCAAAACCACATTTATACAATATATAACCTAAATAGGTAGCTACAGGAGGCAATCCTTTATCTAAGCAAAGGAAAGTTTCCTCATGTAATTTTGGTTTATCCATTAAAGCTAAAGATACAATGATTTTGCTTCCATTATCAAGTAAAATGGATAGAAGCTTAAAGAGCTCTAGATCCAAAGCCTCTTCCCTCAGATCCAAATTAAAGGATTCAAACCTTGGTTTGTAATCAAAGTCTATATCGTAGTAAGGCTTTAGATTTAAATTCTCCCTCCCAGAATGAAAAAGGCCTCTAAATACAGCATCCCTAGATACTTCTTCTTCAAACTTCAGGTAAAGTTCAAAGTATCTAACTTCCTTTTCCCTATTCTTTGGTCTCCATACATTTTTCAGTAGGGTTTTGAATTTTCTAATTTCAAAATTGTTTATCTTCATAAGTAATTTATCGGGCTCCATAAGCCATAAAATTTAGAAAATCGTTATAAAAATTTGTAGGTTCATCAAAATTACAGGGCTATATTGATGCTATTAGGGAAATTGAGAGAATATACAGAAGCTTAAAAACAACGCAGAAAGCACCCACTCTTTATGAATCCTTAACTACTTCGATGCGAGTTTCTCCTCAAGCTCCTTTACCTTTGCTTACAGTACTGCTATCTGCTCTACCAAGTCCATACGCTTCTCAAGAGAGTTAAACCTCTCATCTAACCTCCCAATTTCTGTCCTCATCCTCTCATCTAACGCCTTAACCTCTATATGGAGTGCTTTGAACTCACCAGCTGCTTCCCCTCTAAATGCCCTTAACTCACCTTCTAAAGAACTGAGCCTAGGGAGTAAAAGCCTCTCAAGCCATCCAGGTATCTTCTCAACCATTGCTCAACCACATTATATTAACTACGTATATTTAAGGATCGCTCTTGCCTCCTTAGTGAATGATAAGTTATTTACTTCCTCTTCCGATTTTCATATATGGTTGGGAGTATACGTTTATCCTTAACCATTATGGATGGTGAGGTTGTTGAGCTTATCCTTAGACGT
>JARVJX010000166.1 GCA_029775995.1 Nitrososphaeria archaeon
GTTTATAACATCCATGTGATTGTAAGGGGTGGAGGAGAAAACCAATTTTTGCTATTACTTGTTTTTCTCTCATTTAAATCAATTAAAAATGATGTTTGCAACAGAGCAGTTCTAGATCTTCATCATTATTTTTAAGTATAGTATTTATGCTAGCTATTAAAATCTTAAAGCTTTCTTCATTAATTGGTTCTACTCCTAGTTTTTTTAATATATTCTCAATCTTCATCTTTTTCTTGTACTCCTCTTTAATGGTTTCACTACTATTATAAGCTTTCCACCTTCAGCTCTGATTTCCCAATTAAGCTTATCTCCTTCTGAAAAGTTAAATTGTTTAACAATCCCCATAGGGACGGTTGTTCTTAAGGATTTGCTCTTTGATGTTGCTTTGGTAAGTACTGTGATCTCTCCCATTTATTTAATTTATATATAGTACAAGATTTTTAATCTAAGATTTTAACTGAAAGATTTTAGTATGTAAATAATTTTACCTAAATTTAGGTAAAATTATGGAGAAGATGTTTACCTTCTTAAATCCCTAAAACTAGGTTTATCTTAAGGAGGCTATATACTTCAATACTTGCAACAGAGTATTATTAATATAATATTTGAAAAGGTAAGCGAAGGCAGAAGTTGCTGTTGAGAAGAAACAAGAATTAACATTAGAGGATACAATGAAGGTTGAAACTCCTGCAGAGCAACTATTTTTTGTAACGGTACGAATCGAAACAGAAAAGGGTCTTGGCACTGGATTTATAGTCCATCACAAGTGGACAGAAGGCAAAGAAGGCCTATTTCTAGTTACAAATAAGCATGTAGTCTCAGGTACAAAAAATGGGTGTTTCTCATTTCTCCAATCGGATGGAACGGTACCATTACTTGGTCAAAAATACGATATTGAAGTTGATAACTTTGAGCAAAGGTGGTTTGGTCATCCTGATCCAAATGTTGACATTGCTGTTTTTCCACTTTCCCCGATTCTGGATAAAATTCAGTCACGCCAGTGGAAAGTGTACTTTAAAGTAATCTCTAGAGAGATCATACCCAGTAAAGCTCAATTAGAAGATTTAGATGCTATTGAAGAAGTTGTATTTATCGGATATCCAATTGGTATCTGGGACACGAAGAATTTTCTGCCAGTGGCACGTAGAGGAATAACGGCAACGCCAGTTTCTGTAGATTATGCTAATCAACCAATATTTTTGATTGATGCTTCTGTGTTTCCTGGCTCAAGTGGAAGTCCAGTGTTTATTTGCAATGTTGGTTCATACTCCCATAGAGGTGGGCTCGTAGTAAGCAGTCGGGTGCTTTTTCTTGGCGTTGTGTCATCAGTTTTCTTTTATGAGGAGGATGGCACGTTCAGGTTTGCTGATATTCCCACAGCTAAAGTTTCTGTTATCAAAATCCGCCAGATGATAGCTCTTGCCGTGGTTTTTAAAGCGAATACTATTTTTGAAGCAATTGAAGCATTGCTGAAACAAGTAGGTGAACTGAAATAGACCAAAAGAAACAATCATCAACAAAGATAAATGAATCTCTAAAAGAATAAGCTACTCTAAAGTGGTTCTAGGATTCAGGCTACGTGACTGTTTTCGGAACTAGAACCTTGGAAGATAATTTTATTCCTTTTATAGCCTTCATTTGCAAAATGGGAACTCAAGCTACTTAAAATTGTCTTAAGTTTCTTCTATCGAGTACTTTCTGGAGATTAACAGATTAAGTGGGACGAGGGAGAGGAAGAGGGGAAAGGGGGAAGAGGTAGAGAAATTCTTTTAATCCTCGGATAATACGATAGTATTTAAACTTTACATCTTTGCCAAAAGGTTGGCTTAGCTTTACCATCCACTCAAGTATTTTTCCCCAACACTCAATCTTGAATAAAATACTAAAGGCTAAGGAGATAAAGAAGAACCAGGCTCTTATTGCAGGCATCCCATCTATTAGGAACTTCTCTATTCTGAATGTCTGCTTGAGAAACCTTATTGGGTCTTCACACCCACTCCACCTGCTTATGTAGTGCCTAACTATTTGGGCTGCATTATCTGGAGTTTGTACAGGGATGTCTGTAAGCACTGCTACAGGCTCCTTATATTCTTTACCCTCTGTGCCCACATGCATATAGACTACAATCCAAAGTGGTTCATCTCTATGGGGTAGAGTTATTGGAGAACTAAACCCAAACTTTATCCTCCCCCTCCCTCCATAGTCACTCAAGTTGTACCTAATCTTTGTATTCCAGGCCAATGTGCTAAGACGCTTGTTTTTGCCTCTTTTATCTCTTATATATCTTGATGTATTTGGGTCAATCTTTACTCTTATAACAAACTCTCTTTTGCCATCGAGCAGACAGTCCAGTACCTTTTTGTTATCATACCCCCTATCGGCTATCCAAATGCCACGATTCTCTGTAATTTTATAAGCTGCCTCTATCCCATCAAGTATTAAAGCAGTCTGGCTCTTAAAACCCCTCTCTTTTGTGGAAAAGGGTAGAGAACAACAGGTATTATCCTTCCCTCATCTGGGCTTATATACACCTCATTTAGCCAGTACCCAGACTTTTTCCTCTCCATAGGGTCTGAACCATCTCTTACTTTCTCTATTGCATCCATCTTCACTGCCCATGGCTTTACCAACTCTGAGATGTCTCCATAGATCCTTAGCTTTTGCCCTTTATTACCATCTTTGCCCCTTATAAGGCTTGAGAGCCTTTGTATGTGAGCCCCAAGAAGTTTATCGTATGACAACTTGGGATGATGCACAAACCTCAATACCCTCATCTCTTTTGCCCCTATAGAGCCTCCATCAATCCTTCTTGCTACATCTGAGGCATAAACAGAGCCAGACACCAAGAGTCCAGATAACAACTGGGGGAACAAATCCCTCTGAGTACCTGGAAGGACTTGCAAATAGTGGACTGAGCTATCCTTGATTATTCGGGAAATTTTGTGGATAATTCTCTTGGGTATTCTCATCTAAAGACCTCCTTGTGTTTATTTCCCTAATAATATTAAACACTAAGGAGGTCTTCTTTTATACCCCTCTATTTACCTCAACTGTTAATCTCCAGAGTACTTTATTTTGACAAAAATATCTTTTGGTTTATATTCATAAAAATGGCTAATTGTAAAATTTACTATCAAGCGAAGCTTAAAAAAGTGGGATTATCCCCTGCTGCAGAAAAACTAGCTATCTTTCTAAATGAGAGATCTGAATATGGAAGAGAATATGACCCAAACCTTACAGCAGATGAAATTTTAAAC
>JARVJX010000167.1 GCA_029775995.1 Nitrososphaeria archaeon
TTTCGGAATACTCAAGGCTAAGCTGAAAACGTTCTACAAGCACTTTCCCACCAACTCAACCCTAGCACCTATAAAGGTTCCTTAAGGCCTTCATAGCCATCTAAAATTGTTGCTCATAAATGGCTTAGTGATATCATCCATGCTTTGTCACAAAACTACTTAAATGGCTAGTCAAAAGTAGCTTTTTAATAATTTTTACATGAACTTATTTCAAAACTCTGCAGTATATTAGGATACAAGCCATTTGTATAAGTCCTAGGAAGGTTGATGTAAGCCTCCTCAAGCCCCTTTTATACCTATCACTACTAGGTCTCACTTTAAAGCCTTTAATGAGGTATGAACCTTGCTGTCATGCACTTTGCCAGGTCCTATCTTGTAGAGGAAGAGATTCTTGAGTTACCATCACGTACACCTTAGTGCCCTTGACCTTCTTATAGCCATATAGCTAATTAGCTTACCCCTTTTCCCCCTTTTCCCTTCTTAGCCCAAATGGTTGTGCTATCCAAGGCCCTTTTATCTAGGCTGAGCATACCGGCAGAAACCCTTCAGCCATTAAAACCTCAAGTATCTTGAACCATATACCCTCCAAGCTCCAGCCCTTCAGCCTCCTCCAGTTTAAAGTAAGAGCCATCCTAGGCATATCTATCTACTGAAGCTGTCGTTAAAACGTATAGCATGCACTTTAACACCATCCTATCATCAACCCTGGCCTATCCGTCTTGGTTGGAGCTGGAAGAAAGAACCTTATGAAGCTCCAAAGCTCATCTGAAAGTTCCCTAAACTCCACTTTAACTAATGTAAAGAAGGTATTGATGACAATTTATATAGTTTTGAAATAAGTCCAAGATAAAAAGGTCAATTCTTACTCATTTGGGCAAATATGACTAAATTTAATCTTAAGAGTTAAAAAGAATAGAAATAAGGTAAGCTAATGTATTCTATTGAAGTTTTACTATACTCATGAAAGATGCTCTTAGGCTGAATCTATGCCTTAGCCATGCTTTATACTCTTTCTAGAGATTTAAGTTTTTTCTCATATAATCTCTCCTTTCTAGAGAGATATGCTTCCTTCTTTTGGCATATACCGTATGATCTTAAGCCTCTTATTGGCTACAGCTATTAGGGCTTTTTGGCCTCCTCTCCTATTCTAAATCCTTTATAAAAGGATTTTAATCTATCATCATTTCTATAGCTACTCTTGCTGCTTCTACCATATCCATCTTAACATCCTTGATCCTTTTTAGTTATTCTACCAGGGTATAATAATTTCCTGATTGGTGTAGAGAAGGAGCTAAACCTGCATAGTTTATGAGCTTCTTATAATTTGAGAATCTATCCTTATTAACCATCTCAGATTTTATGAATAAAGCTGAATAGATATCTATGCCTATCATACTTAGTAATATTTTAACATCCTATCCTCTGATGCTTTTCTATGGATCTCTTCATTAACCTTATCTGTCTGCTGGTTCAGATTCTCTATATGATGAAGATAAGTTATTTAGTATATGTCTATCTTAATTTCTAAACTTACAGTTTAACAATAATTTAAACCGCTAACCTATTCTTGCTAGGAAATTTCTAGCCCTAAAGGCTAGCTCCTTCTTCTTATTGTTTAGGCTAACGTAATCCACATTTAAATCTAGCTGGGTAAGGTAATTTTCATTACCCCTTGGAGAATAGTTAGCTATTATCATACCAAGATAGCAGTAAGCATTTACTATTAAGTGAGCCCCTAATAGGTAATCCATCTTTCTCTTTAATATCTCCAATTCTTTTCTATTTAAAAAGCTTTGAATTAACTTAAATCTTCTCTCAATACTTACCTTTGATGCTTGGTCCAAAGAGAGACCATCCGTTATGATTTCATACTCTTCCCTTAAATTACCTTTCAACTGACCCAAAAGATGGCAGGGAGAGGGTTTTATAGCCCTTTCTAATAGGGAAGCCTCTGCATATTGGTAAAAGGCCTTTAAAAGCAAAAAAGAAGCCTCATAAATTTTATCTTTATTGAGATTAAGTTCCACTTTACCAAGATTCGTTAGGCATCTAATAAGCTTCCTTTTTGATGCTTCAAGTTTAATGCTCTTTGCAAGAGGCAAATTGTTTAAAAGAGTCATGAATTTTAGCTCTTGGTCTACTAAGATTCTGCAATCTAAAAGATTTAATAGATTAATTTTATTATGGGCATCTAAATAATGAATTTCTAAAAGCTTATCTTTAAAGGGTTCAATTCTTTTCCTATTACCATTTAAGACTATTAGGTCTATTTCACAGCAGGGATAGTTTATCTTACTATAATGACATCCAGCTAAAGCTATGGGCTTATTACCTACTAAATCGTTTAGAAAGCCTATTAAATCCACAAATTTTCTTCTACTAACTCTAAATTAACCTTTCTATTTTATAGCTACTAAGAAATTAGAGAGCTATATACTAAAGCAATTAGGATGTAATTGAAAAATATAAAACTATAAAACTTTAAAAGCGTAATGTATTTTGACGCCTCTCTTACTAGCTTTGGCACATAATTCATCTCATAGCTGTTCTTTACTCATGTAATTATAGTTAGTTTGGCTTACTCTCCTCCTTAATAAAACAAAAAGTTCATGGTGAGCAATAAAGAAATCACATGCCAAAAACCTTTTCTACCAAATCACTTATATCTAAGCAAAGTTTAGCATAGCTTATGGTTATAAACTTTGATGAACTATTGGTAAATACAAAAAAAGCAATAGAGACCGTGGATATTACAAATGAAGTAGAAAAAAGTGTTGAGAAGAGTAAGATAAAGAACGGGTTGTGTGTAGTGCACTCAATCCATTCAACTTCAGCCATCATAGTTAATGAACATGAATCAGGTCTCATAAAGGATATAGTTAGAAAGGTTAGTGAGGACTTTAAAAGGGGTGCTGGATGGCTACATGATAGGATTGATGATAATGCTCACTCTCACCTTGCATCAACATATATAGGACCAACTAGAATCTTCCCTATTAAGGATGGAAAGTTAGTTAGAGGAACCTGGCAAAACATCTTTCTTTTAGAGTTAGATGGCCCAAGAAAGAGGAAAGTAATAGTAGAAGTTATGGGAGAATAAAATAATTGGATCAAAACGGTGCTGTTACCTTAAGCCGATCACCTCCTTTGCTAACTCTAGGAGTTTAAGGTACTCTGGTTGCTTATGTAGGTGGAAGAGCCTTATCCAATTCCTTACGTGCTCTTGCCTGCATTCTTT
>JARVJX010000168.1 GCA_029775995.1 Nitrososphaeria archaeon
GCCTAAGCCAAAAGACTCTTTTATCTTGAAAAAGATTCATCGAAGGGGATAGCGCCCAGATCACCTCCAGTAGAGTCAAGCCCTACAGGATGGACTGGACGTCACCCCTCTTAAGTTGACAACCTCTATGTTCTAATAGAATAGTAACACTGAAACCTTTTCTAAGCTTATAGGTATTCTATAAACTAGTGTTGGTGAAGCTATAAGCTAATGCTGAGAAGTTAACTCAAAGTATATATACTCACAAAAGTTAATCAAGCTTCAGTAGCTTTAAAGCTTCCTCAACTACAGGATGACCTGCAAAAGCCTTAAGGAAGGCCTTTAAAATTTTACTCTTCTCTTTTTCCTTTAGGAACTCAGCGAAGGCTCTTGCCTTCCTCTTTATATTCTCTTTTGCTTTATAGTCTGGTTCCCTAATAATTTTTAAAGCCATACCTACTTTTGCTGTACTTATACCAAGCTCCCTAGCGATATCTCTGTTAGGATAGCCACTTTTAGCCAGCTCATAGACCTTCCTTAAAAGCTCTTCTTCTGGTGCTTTTTCTGGTAGTGGCAACCTTCTCCTAGATTTTCTTTTTCCCTTTACCTTAATACCTAACTTCCTGCACCAGTCTCTTATAGTTGGAGTAGGAATTTTCATCTTCTCTGATACTTCTCTTATGCTGTAGCCTAGATTAACCAGTCTTATGCACTCCCTTTTTGTTTGCTCAGGATGCTTTCTAATATGTAGCTTTCTCATCCAAAAACGCTAAAAGTATCTCCTTAGGGTTTTATTAAGCTATCTACTTCCTCCTTGCTTTTAGCCAATCTTGCTATTTATATAGGAACCCTGGTCTAAAATCCTATTTAACCCATCTTGATATCCTCCTATATCTTTGGCAATATAGGCTATTCATATGTTAATGATAAGGTTAGAGATACTAGAGCCTTTCAAAAGAAAAGTTTCTCTGGATCTAAGGAATAAACAATAAATCCTACAATAAGTCCTCCAATAGCTGGAATAAGCACAAGGACCCATAAGCGAAAAGGAGTTGAAGAGAAAGAGAAGAGGGGATGTTCTCCAGCTGGTGATACGGGATGGAATCCTGCAAAATAACCAAGGAAGAAAGCCTCTGTTAATTGTAACAAGGAATAAAAAATGAAAGTTCCGATTCCAACTACTATACCTATGATTATGCTATAAATTGACCATCTCTCTATATTGGACTCTCATCTCCTCTATCTCTCTTTTTAACCTCATTTTTCCTGCCCTCTGTTTTGTTTTTTATCATCTCCTTTATATTTTTCACGGTTAACTGATTCCTTTTACTGTTAGAATTCGGATATGAAAAATGATAGAGATGTGATAGCATGTCTAAACCTATTGAAAAGAAATCCAAGATGTAAGGATTTCCCGTTAATCCCGAATGCCATCCATGAAGCTTTGACAGAGGTGGAACGGATAGTTAAAGTTAGCTATCCGACAATGGTTTAAAGTAATTATAAGTTCTATGCTGAGAGAAAGACTTATTAGTTACTTAGGTAATTAGTTACCTGGATAATCATGTTCTTCAGTTTAAGACCTAAAGAATCGCTCAAAGAACTGTACAATAGAAGTGAAGAGTATCGAGAGCTTTTACGCTTGACAAACTCAGGGCTTTGGGTTGCAGTATTAGGCAAAAGGATGACTGGGAAAACAAGTTTAATAAAGACGTTCGCAAACGAAAATAAAGGTATATACGTTAACCTTCTTGGAGCAAAGGGTGTTGAAGATATCGCAAAAAACCTTCTTGTAGAATCGGGGCTAAAATTTGATGAACTAACAATTAACTTAAAATTCTTACAAATAAAATGGAGTAAAATTTTAGATGAGGCATTTCAACGTGTAAAGGATAAAATAATAGTCTTCGATGAGGTTCAAGAGGTGTCTTCACCATACTTCCTTAAAATCTTAAAGAGTGTTTTGGACAAATACAGTAAAATAAGAATAGTTTTTTCAGGTTCCTATATTAGAATCCTAAGAAGACTACTTGAGCCAAGCCCAACCTCACCCCTGTATGGAAGGAAGCCTGCTATAATCACACTAAAACCATTCAATCACGAAACAGCAAAAAACTTTCTTATATCAGCTTTCCGAGAATATCCTCAAGTACATTTTAAAGAAGAGGAGATAGTTAATGCAGTTGAAAAATTAAACGGATATGTTGGATGGCTAACATACTATGGAAACTTCAGATGTGAGAGAAGACTTTCACATGAGGAAGCCTTAAAAGAGACAGTAAGTGAAGGTTCAAAGATCATACAAAGTGAATTAAACCATTTCCTCAAAAACAGGAGAAGAGAGCTATACATAAAAGTGCTAAGAATCGTTAGAACGGGAGCAAGGTGGAGTGAAATAAAAAGAGAACTCGACATAAACAGTAAAGTTCTAAACGACATCCTAAAAAATCTAACATCAGCAATGATAGTAGAAGGAAATGAAGGATACTATTGGATAGAAGACCCGATAACAAGAGAGGCAATAAAAAAACTAAGATAATCTTTAAAATTGAATAAACCTGATTACGTAGAATGCCTAAGAAAATCCTAGTAATTTACCAAGCATATTCAGTTTTTTTGACACTCTCCGCGGCTAAAGCCGGGAGGTTCTCGGTTTGTCGTGGATACCCATCCATCGTACCGAGTTAAGGGCTGTGCCAATTCAGCTCCTGCTATGGACGTATAGCTCATAGTTCGCTTGCTGAAACCTCTTTCTAAACTTCAGCTCGGAGCCTTATTTTGGACATCCGAGCCTCATTCGAGCGATGCGCTCAAACAAAGGAGAGCTCATCACATTTAAACCTATTGACAATTCATCCCAGAACTAAAGTTCTAAGCTCTCTTGCCGAATTCTGTGTAAAATGGCAAGCTGATGTCTGAAGGAAAAGGTCTGATGTTTTCATCAAGATCAGTTAAAGAGAAATGTTATTCTGTTTTTGGTTCTTATTTTATGTTGGAAAATAATTATTTATACAATTAGCTTTATTCATAAGGGGAGTAAGAAAATGTCGAAGGAAGCTAAGAAGCTGTTTTCAGGAACGTTGTATTTAACTGTTATGCAGGTTTCTTTCGGCTCTGTTACCTTAAGGGTGAGTTAATCTTCTCCTTCATATATGTTCGTAAGGAGAAGGACACCTCTACCTATAGTACTCTAGGGTGTTTACTTGGTCTTTGAGGGGTTGAGCCTCCTGCCTCTTC
>JARVJX010000169.1 GCA_029775995.1 Nitrososphaeria archaeon
ACTACCGTGTTTCTGTAGGTTCTCCTGCCTTCCTTGCCTCTCATGAGGATTATGTTTCTTACCTCGTCTCCGTTTATTTCGGGTTTGACGAGGACTACTAATTGGGGCTGTGGTTTGTCGTCTATTATGACCTCTTCAAGGAGGTCTCCGTAGCCTGTTACCGTGGTGTTTTTCTCGTCGAAGACTTCTCCGCGTTCTTCTATTCCTTTCTTTTCTTTTCTGATGAGCATTTTTTCTGCGCATTCTGTTATAGTTCTGTAAAGTTCAAGTCTTGGTTCGCGCAGTTTTTCTGCAGCTTTCTTTTCTACGTATTCTATTACGGATGGGTACGGCGTGAACCAGAAGCGTCCGCTTTCTGATGTGAAGTGTGGTAGCCTGCTTGTCATTTCAGCTAGCGTGTCTTTTATGTCTAGGGGTGTCAGGTCTTCGGCTGTGAAGGTTTCGGGGTCGTAAACCATGAGGGCGGCTTCTTTTGTGTCTGGGAAAACCTTTAGAGGTTCTTTGAAGGTTTCATAGGTGTAGGTTTTTAGGAAGACTGCTGTTGCGATTTTGTAAGCCAGCTCGCTTTTTGAGCATTCTATCACTGAGCCTAGGCGTCCTTCTTCTGCGACTATGTCTCTTGAGACGACGTCTCTGAATTCTCTGAGGCTTTCTGTTAGTATTCTTGTTCTTATGTCGCTGTCTTTTAGGTCTATGTGCCATGGCATTATGAAGCTTGCTTCTTTTTTAAGGCGTAGGAGTCTTCTTACAACTTTTCTCGTTATTCTTATGGCGTCTCTTGTTTTTTGAAGATCTCTGTTTCTTGTCACAAATTCTTGTAGAACTTCTATGTATTTTGGGTGGAAGGGGTATGTGTCTTTGGCTGTGGCTATTCTTCCGGTTTCTGTGGAGTATTGCCAATCTGATTCTACGCCGAAGAGTTCTGGGTGTTCACGGTACTTTCTGTAGAGTGCGTCTCTAGCTTTCCATGCCTCCTCTTCCGGGATCCTTTTGAATATTCTTTTTTGGAGGACTTTTGCTACGTCGTCTGGCGAAACTGGGACGACTATTTTTGTTGATTCTCTGCTTAGGTTTCTTAGGACTTTGCCTGCGTAGCCTGCGAATATGTCTTCTTCTAAGAGTTTTTTCTGTCCTTCCATTTTTCTATATTCGGCTTGTATGGCGGCGACTAGAGCTGTTTTTGGCGTGTCTTCTATGGCTCTGGAAAGGTAGTCTAGGAATAGAAGCACTTTTTCTCCATAGTCTTTGAGGTCTAGGGATTTGTCCATGTTGAAGACGTAGTGGACTATTTCGTCCATTAGGATTAGGATTGGTTCTTTTGTTTCGGCTAGTATGCTTTTTAAGATGGTTACGTCGGGGGCTGGAGCTTTTTCAGTGTCGAGGTGTTTGATTTTGCTGTAGGCGCCGAGTTTGTAGGCTAGCATGCCCCATATTGTTTTTATGGTGAAGTCTCCAGCTTTGTAGGGTTCTTTTGGGTGGGGAATTAAGTCTGCTCTGCTTCCGTCCATGACGATTATTGTTGGTCTGCCGGCTTCCGCTATTTTTGCGGCCAGCTGCGGGTTCATGTCTTTTAATGTGTCTGGGTTGCTGAAGGCGTGGTATAATGTTATTTGGGTGTGGGTTTTTCCTCCGCCGAAGAGTGAGGTTAGAAGGTATATGGTTCCGCCTTTTCCGTTTTTCAGGTTTTCGGCTATGTCTTCTATGAGGTTTTCTATGGCTTTTGTTAGGTATGTTCTTGCGAAGAATTCTTTTGGGCTTGCGTATATTGGTTCTTCTTCGCCTTTGAGCAAGTCGCCTAGGTCTGGGGCTGCTTTATCGTCTAGTCTTGCGTCGTATACGTCGTCCCATACTTCCATTAAACCGTTTTTTATGTGGTTTAATATTCCCATTTTTATTCACCTTTTTCTGGAAATTGGAGTTTTTGTTCAGGTGATAAGTGTTCCGTTATACGTTTGCATAAGCTATATTCTGGGTCTTCTTTTGGAAGGGTTTTTGCCAAGATTTTGGCTAGTGTTTGGGCTTCTTCCATATATGCGGGATAATCATTTTTTAATTGTTCTAATTTGCGTTTGAACTCTTCTCTTGAAAATGTTGCAACATAATATTCTAACGTGTGCAGTGCGTCTACTGTGCATCTTATTTGCGGGTTTTCTGGGTTTATGCCTCTGATTTCGAGGATTTCGGCGAGGCTTGAACGTTCCGCGGATAAAGGCTCGATTAAAGTGTAGGTTTTGGCTTTTGCCACTTTTGCGCCCGGTTCAGTTTCACCTTTCAATATTTTCCATGTCTTAATTGCCGTGTTAAGGTCTAAGGATGTGCCTATTGAAAATAGCCTCAAGTCCGTGCTTTCAAGGGTCTTTTTCTTTGCTCCCGGCAAAATGGATTTTATTAGTAGGTAGAACATGGCGTCAGGATATTTCACGCCTTCTTTTAGCTCAGCTTTTATTGCTAGGGCTTTTGCTAAGCCCAGATAAGTTGCTGGGTAAACGTAATTGTCAACCAGCGTTTTGGTGTCAATTTTTCCTATGACCCTTATTTCGCGGTATTTTGTGGCTGCAGCTAAAGAGGCGGCTAGTGTCCCGATAACAAGGTCTCTGCCGGTTGCGCCTACATCTATTAACTCTCTTGCTCTTTTGGCTGATTCCTCAACCATCTGGTTGTAAAGTTCTGAGGCTTCAATTGACCCTTGACAGCCCTTTCTCCAAACAACAACTATGCTAGTGTCCATGGATAGCTTTCCTCTCTTGACAACGCTTTGGGCTGACTCGGTTGTTATTGGAAAGGCGTTTGTAACCATTAGGCCAGCTGCTTCCCATCCAGCCTCTAGAAGAGCCTTCCAAGCGTCTGGATCTGTGTGGGCATAATACGTAACTAGTAAACCGTCATCCTCGAGCCTAGAAGCCATAGTAACGAATGAAGAGTTAAGAAGATTCTGAAAATGCTTAACACCATCTTCATACTTCGCATCTGTACCAAGCCTGGGCGGGTTAAGGCTGACCTCGCTCAGGGCATACTTCTCCCACTGAGTCGAAATCTCAACCCAGCCATCGCCAACTTTCTCAAAGAACGCCTCAGGCAGAAAACGAGGCACAAGCCTACCATCCTTAACATCGCTCAAAGCCCTCTTAAGCCAAACATAATAGAAATCGCTGAGCTCGGCATAAGGAACATCATCATAGTAAGGC
>JARVJX010000016.1 GCA_029775995.1 Nitrososphaeria archaeon
GAACCATGAAAGCCAGGACTAGGCGCTTCTTTAACAACTTCCCAGTAAGGAAAAAGCCTATCTTCAAGATAAAACTCTTCATAAGGTTCTTCGTCCTATGGTACAACTTCATAAGGCCCCATCAAACCCTAAAGAGACCGCCAGCAATACCAACAACTTGACAGTATCGAGGAGGGCTTTAGATTCATAGTTATAAGTTCCATCTTAATTTAAGATAGACTTTTAAATATCCTAAAAGAAAGGTTAGAAGATGTAATTAAGTTGGATAAGGGCGAAAATTCATGGTGGATAGAGTAAGAAAGCTTGCTGAAGAAGTATTAAATAGGTACCCAAATCTATTTAATATAGACTTTGAGGAGAATAAGACAAAATTATCAGAGATAGCTATGATAACATCTAAGCAATTAAAAAATGAGTTAGCAGGATATATAACAAAGATAGTAAAAAGAAGATTAAAACAAGAAGAGGTTAAGGTTGAAGAGGAAGCTGAAGTTGAACTGGAGGAAAAGGTTTCTGCTTAACTTTTAAATTAGAAATTTTATCTTTTTAGACTTGAATGAAGTTTATTTTATTTGTTTTATTCCAAGAACAACTATAAAGGTTGTAAGTATAAAGAAGGGCATAGTTAGCATGCTTATAAGAATTCCCATACTAAAGGTATCAATTAAAAGAGATAAGGATAGAGGAGATATTATACCACCTAAAAGGGCAAAGGTTTGAATTAACCCAGTAACTGCGAGTTTACTTTCTTCATCTACTATTCTCTGAGCTATGGAAGTAAGGAGCATCCAGAAAGGAATTACAAAGAATCCAAGAAGGGATGCTTGTATTAAAACCAATTCAACAGGATAACTCTCTAGGCTGTAAATAAAAGATAAAAGGGCTGATAATAAACTTGTTAATATGAGCAAATTTCTATCTCCAAACTTATCAGACATAGCTCCCGTTATAATGGAGCCTAAAGCCCCCAATAATGAGAAGAGCATGAAGGCTATACCCACTGTTTGAGCTTCAATCATCATTTTAGTAGATAGAAAGATGGGAACCCAAGATATTACTATAACAAAAGCAAAGTTAGATAGAAACATGCAGAGACAAGAATTTAAGACTTCCTTTTTCTTAAGCAAATTAAAGTAAGAAGCATGAGCATTCATAGAGTTTGTTGATAAAATCATACTTGCTCTCTTCAGAAGATTGAAAATAACAGCAATAACAGCAATAAATCCATAGACTAAGAAGATGAACCTCCATCCTAAGCTTGCTATACTTAAGGCTGTTAGAATTGGTCCTAATACCCCACCAATGCTATAGATGGTATTTCCAAGGCCTAGCATCAGACCCTTTCTAGAAGGGTTTAGCTTCCCAAGGACAAAGAAGACTAAAGGGTTTAGAAGTCCACTACCTATACCCATAAGGGTCACAGAAAAGATTAGGATAAAATAATCCCAAGCTAGCCCTAAAAGAATTAAAGATGTTAAAATAAGTCCAGAGCTTAAGAGAAATAACCTAAAGTTACTAAGCTTCTCAGAAACCTTGTTAACTAAAAACATGCCCAGCGCCATGGTAATCAAATTTGAAGAGAAGATTAATCCTGTTTGAAAGGGCGTTAAGGATAGTTCCACTATGATCTTTGGAGTAGCTATTCCTAAGGAGAATCGAAAAAGGGAAAAGGTTAAAAAGCTAAGAATAATTGGTAAAATTCCTAGAAGAAAGTTAAGGGAGTTCAGCAATTTAGTCAAACCATACACACCACAGGTTAACTATTTATTTCTTTACTTAAAACAAATCTATCAATTTTTAAAATAGCTATGAGACGTTAAGTTCGATCTTTTATGAATACTTTGATAGATTCTGTATCGTAGTAAACCTTCCCTTTGCAATTTCCACCAATTTTCTTCTGTAAAACAAATCTACCTTGATATAGCTCTCTAAAGCCCTAGTTAACTTTGCTGTAAGAAGTCTACCATGCTTATCTAAATCAAAGAGCAAAATCACCTTTTTGTATTTTTTTAGGCTATTTATTAAATTATCTAAATTGATACCTTTATAATACTCCATCAAACTACCTTTATAGCCTAAAGCCTTCAAAGCTTCCACATCTCTTTTCCCTTCCACAATAACTATAGCCTGTGAATCTATGCTCTCATCATTTAACTTTTTTATGAAGGTATTTAATTCTTCTCTGATTAAATTATCCCTCATTCAATTAAAGTATTTATACTATGCTTAAAAAGGTTCCTTTAAATAAATAAGTCAAATATGATGCTCTTATTCCGTTGTTTTAGTAGGATTTTTATCCTATCCCCTTAGAATTTTATTGAAAGGTTGATTTTCACCTATTATTTCAGCCTTACAATAGGCTAAAGGATATTGGATTACATGAGTAGGTAAATACAAAAAGGAGATCATGCGAGAGGTGATATACATAAAGAGATTTGAGAATGGAGCACCCATATTAAGACCCTTATAAAGCATTGAGAAATAGCAAAGTATAACCTAGACATCTAAGAATCTTTAAAATTTATAGAAATGATAAAGCAAAAGTAGAGAAGGGAAAAATAGAAGCTATAAAGCTATAATTAACCACAAAAAGGGATTAAGAGCGAATTTAAGAACTTGAATGCAAAATTTATACAAAAAAGGAATCTTTATATTCACTAAGATTATAAATTAGGAAATGAAATATTTTACTCAAAGTTTAAATTTATCTCTTAAGTAGAGTATGTGGAGAAAAATGGGGAAGAGGCAGAGAAGGGAACTTGAAGATTATATAAGTTTTGCAGTGTTAATCGTAGGTTTACTTTTTGCTGCTTTTATAATATTGGCTATCACAAGAATACAAAGTGGCTTAATAGGTATCATACTTGCCCTTTTGGCTGGTGCTTTAATTGTTTACTGGGTTAAGGAGGCTAAAAAGATAACAAGGGAAGAATTTCCAAGTAAGATAAGTCAGAAGTGGACCTGTGATCTCATAAAGGAAAAAGATTCTATTGTTATAGTGGCTGAAGTTCCAGGTCCAGAAAGTGAAGTGAAGGTATCCCTCTTTGGAAATAAGCTGGAGATAAAGGGAGGAAACAATTTTGTTAAGATTATAAAGGTTGGGAAGGCAAAAGAGATAACCAACTACTCATATAACAATGGTATATTAAATATTAGACTCAGGAAGCTTTCTATTTCTGTAGGAGAAAAGGACCCTTACTGATGAAAAAGGATTTTCTTGTAGCAAAGTTTGGAAATGAAGATATGTTAAATTCAGCATTAAATAAACTTAAGGCAGTAGGGGTAAAGGTAGAAGTAAGGGATAGATGGACCCTTCTAGTTAAGTTCTTTAAGATGGATAAAGCTTTAAGAGATGAAGTAATTGAAATCATTGAAAGCTCTTTTGGTTACGTAGAGATAGATTACCGTTGACATCTTTCATTTCACTACTAAAGCTGAAGATCTCTTCTTCAGCCTTATGGCTTCCTCATACTAGTTCAGTGTGGGCTTTCTGCCTGATTTGGTAAATTAGATTTTAGCTCTTCATAGCTTAAGCTCAACTGAAAAGTTTATTTCCTCATCTCTTAAATATCTTGATTCCCATTTTTAGTTTTACTTGCTTTAAGGAACCAGAGACCAGTAATTTTTCCCCCAAATTCTTAAGCTCCCCTTCAAACTTCTTGAGCAAGTTTAAAGGGCATCTGACTACCATCTTACTCTCATCAAAGTAAAAGATCTTTACCTTTTTTCCATAATTCTCTAAAAAGCTTTCCTTTTCCCTCTCTTTTATTCCTTCCTTCCATCTTATTACAATATACCTCTTCTTAGCCCTCATTTATTAATTTCAGATAGGCTTGTAAAGCTTCTTTTCTATACCTTGAGCCTTTCAAAGATTTTAATCTTATCTTTATAGAATCAGCCTGCTCTAGCTTAACCATTCCCTTAAAGATACCTTGCTTATTTATCCTTAAATGAAGGTCTCCATGTGAATCTATAAAATCTTCTAAATGCTTAGATAAGTAAAGCCTATCATAATCATTCAATCTTCTCATTATAAGCTTAGCAATTTCATCGGCTTTATCACCTAAAACTTGAGCATCAAACTTTATTATAGGATTATCAAAATAACCTTCTAACCTACTCCTCTTAAAAAATTTCTTATTTAAATTAAAGAAAAGGGATAACTGTTCCAACAATTTTTCTTCATCCTCAGTAGCATGAGATAAGAAGCTAATGAAGGCTGATTTGAAGAGCATTTTTAAGAGCAGATAACACCATTTACTCTTATATAGGGGCCTCCCTCTGAAATAAAGAAGCCCTTTTCTATATTAGGTCTAAGGCTTGCTAGGGAACCGATAGCATCGATCTTTTGAATAAGATTTCTAAGACTATCAACTATCTTTAAACCTTTTATGGGGGTTTTAATCTCTTTATCGGATACTATATAAGCAATCTCAGGAGTCAATTCAATCCTACCATCTAACAAATTGGTTTCTACCTTTTTCACACCCACAATTAAAATACCTTCTCCTGTATCCTCAAGGATTTCCTTAACCTTCCAATCAGAAGGTTTGATGTAGACATTACTAATAGAGGGTCTTGGTATATGGTCTATCCCTTTAGCATTTCCTGGTATATCTCCTTCCTTTGCTGTTAGTCTAGTATGGAGCAAATCTATATGCCCCTCCTTTATTAAGGTCTTCTTTTTACCTCTAACCCCTTCGTTATCCCATACGAAGGAGCCATAGGCTCCAGCTATTTCAGGGTTATCGATTATTTCCAAATCCTTAGGTATGGCTAAATTGGAGAAGTATCTTTTATAAGCCTCATTTCCAGATAAAATACGGGCTATCTCATGGGCTATGGCTCCTGAAGCCTCGTAATCAAAGATGGTTTTAAATCTATTTCCCCTATATAAGGGAGATAAAGACTGAGCCTTAGTGTAATCTTTAGCCCTTTCAACCAATTTATCTATTATACTATTCCAATCCCTACTTTCTAGAATCTCTAAACCCCCTTGGCTTCCAATGGTTTCACTTATATAGCTAGAAGAGAAGAATCTGACCATTAACTGAATGGTTATATCGATATAGCTACTCTGCTCTTTAACATTAGTTCCTTCAGTAGTAACCAATTTGGATTCTAATGTTGTGTAATTAAGGGAAAGTTCAATTTTACTAAGTAAAGGACCCAATTTTTCTCTTATTAAAGCCTGCAAATTTAGCAAAAGTTTTTTAGCATCTTCAAGGTTAAATTCTTTAATAGCCTTCTTTTCAACTTCTCCTCTCTCAGTTTTAACAGGGAACATCTCAAGATTAGAGTTCAACATTTTAGCTTGTTTAATGGCTCTCTGAATGGTTAAATTTATATTTTCATCATCTAGCTTATCGGTGCTTGCTATCGCATATCCTTTTTCTAAAACTCTACAGCTAATCTTTTCATCTTCCTCCTCAATCACTTCAAAGGATTCTCCCAAATTCAATCCTGTTTGTTTCTTCCTTACATATAAAAGGTCTCCATACCTTACATTAACATTTTCTAAATAGGATTCTAATTCTTTGCTTAGGCTTTGCATCCTCCCTAACTATAAAGCAAGGGTATCCTTTAAATCTTTAGCCTTAATATTAGCTTTGTTGGAAGAAGTAAAATGCCTAGGGATAGAATCCACAGCCCATACTTTCTCAAGCTCTATAGTTAGATTGAAAAGTCTAAAGGAAGGGGAAATATTATCAAATGTTAGAAGCATTTATACCCCTCCTAAAGGTTCTGGAATACATCCAACGGAGGCTTCTAGGCACCATACTAAAGTTGCTCCCGCTATAATGCATTCATCCCTTAAAGAAGCAAAGCTAACCATGAAGGATATAGATGTCATTGCCTATTCAGCTGGACCAGGTTTAGGACCCTGCTTAAGGGTTGGAGCTACTATAGCTAGAGCCTTAGCTAGCTATTACAATAAACCTATAGTGCCTACAAACCATGCCATTGGGCATATTGAATTGGGATGCTTTTTAACAGGGCTATTAGACCCCTTAGTTTTACTAATATCTGGGGGTCATACTTTAATAACCGCCTACGCAGGTAAAAGGTGGAGAATCTTTGGAGAAACCTTAGATTTGACCATAGGTCAAATCTTAGATCAATTCGGTAGAGAATTAGGTTACAGTTCTCCAGCAGGAAGTATAATTGAAGAACTTGCTTCAAATTCTAAGAATTACATTCTAATGCCTTATACAGTTAAGGGTAACGATGTTTCCTTTTCTGGTTTACTAACTTACGCAAAGAAGCTTTTAGCTAAAGGCTATAAAGTTGAGGATATTTGTTATTCTTTACAAGAAACAGCCTTTGCTATGCTCTGCGAAACCTTTGAAAGGGCCATAGCCTTTTGTGAGAAAAGAGAAGCCATGGTAGTAGGAGGAGTAGCTGCAAATAAAAGGCTATCCTCTATGGTAAATTCTTTAGCTGATAGGTATAAAATAAATTTGAAGGTAGTTCCTATGGAGTATAGTGGAGATTGTGGGGCACAGATAGCTGTTGTAGGGGCTTTAGCCTTTAAAGCTGGCTACTCTGTTGGTGTAGAGAAAAGTTTGGTGAGGCGCTCCTGGAGGATAGATGATGTCGAAATATTCTGGAGAGATTGAGCTTTTAAATCAGTGAATTTAAAAGCTTACTAACTCCTTTTCATTTAAAAATTTGCAATATTAACACTTACTATAATCACACAGAATGGCGACCTAATTGACTAACCCTATCTTGACTAGACCCTTAACCATAACTTTAATTACCTACTATTCATCATAAGACAAATTAGGTGGGAAATATTACAGAATATATTCTTGAGAGATTGATAAAGAAAGGGGCTGAAGCTGATATCTATGAAGCAAGATGGTACGGTCTTAGGGCTATAGCCAAGATAAGAAAGGCTAAAGAGTTTAGAAATCCAGAGCTAGATTATGAGATAAGGAGAAAAAGAACATTAAGAGAGGCAAAGCTCATCGCTTTAGCAAAAAGCTTTGGAATTCCAACTCCATTGATTTACTTTGTTGACCCAAATACTGCAGAAATAGTTATGCAGTTTATAGAAGGTATAAGGTTAAGGGAATTAAGCCTTAAAGAAAAGGAAAAGGCTTTACCTTACTATCAATTTGTAGGAAAGAATATAGCCCTTCTTCATAAGAATAGAATAATACATGGAGATTTAACTACATCAAATTTTATAATTTCTCAAGGGAAACCTTTCCTAATTGATTTTGGTCTAGCCTTTTTATCAGATGAAGAAGAAGATAAAGCTGTGGATTTACATTTGATAAAGCAGATACTATTAAGTCAGCATTACGATATTTATGAGGAAGCCTTTAACCTTTTACTGGAGGGCTATAGAAGTATTTTAGGAGAGATAGGCTCTTTAATCAGAAAGATTAAAGAGATTGAGAGGAGGGGGAGATATGCAAGGGTTGTATAAGATAGTCTTTGCAACTTGCAATAAAAAAAAGTTTGAGGAAGTTAAGGAAATTTTACAAGAATATAATATAGAATTGGAGAGAAGGGATGTTAAGGGTTTAGAAATTCAAAGTGATGAACTTGCACCTATCGCTCTTTTTAGTGCCATTCAAGCCTATAATCAGGTCAAAAGGGAAGTTATAGTTGAAGATTCAGGTTTATTTATAAAAAGTTTAAAGGGTTTCCCAGGAACCTATTCCTCCTTTGTTTATAGAACTTTAGGTCTTAAGGGTATACTTAAGCTTATGGAGGGTTTGGAGGAAAGATCAGCCTACTTTTTATCTTCTTTGGGCTTTTGTGATGGTAAAGAAGTTAAACTTTTTTTAGGTAAAGTAGAGGGATGGGTAAGCTATAGTGAGAGAGGAGATAGGGGCTTTGGCTTTGATCCCATATTCATACCTGAAAAGTTGGATAAAACCTTTGGGGAATTAAGTTTAGAAGAGAAGAATAAAATATCTCATCGTTCAAGGTCTGTAAGACAACTTGCTGAATGGTTAAAAAAATATCGACAATTAACTAAGTGAAGTTTATATCTGGTTAATTAGAAGGTTAAGAAGATGGCTAGAATACATTCTCACAAGAGAGGAAAATCTCATTCCACTAGACCTGC
The DNA here is from genome assembly GCA_029775995.1 of Nitrososphaeria archaeon. Taxonomy (GTDB): domain Archaea; phylum Thermoproteota; class Nitrososphaeria; order Nitrososphaerales; family JARVJX01; genus JARVJX01. The sequence goes on from JARVJX010000016.1 coordinate 8,090, forward strand.
TATAAAGAGAGTACCTGAATGGATAACCTATGGTCAAGATGAGCTAATAACCATAATAGTTAAAATGGGTAGAGAAGGATTAACTCCTTCTCAAATAGGACAGAAGTTAAAGGATGAGTATGGTGTTCCTTTAGTTAAGCCTATACTGAAAAAGTCCATAACTCAAATTTTGGAGGAGAACCATATAAAAGCTGAGATACCCGAGGATCTTCAAAACCTATTAAGAAGAGCCCAAAGGTTAAGGGAGCACTTATCTCGCCATAGAAGTGATAGGAGAAATGTAAGATCCTTAGAATTGTTAGAGGCTAAGATACACCGTTTGGAGAAATACTATAAAAAGACTGGAAAAATACCTGAGAAGTGGGGGTATAAAGCGGTAGTGGCTCAGTTGGCTTAAAAATGGTTAATGAAAAGGGTTTTTTAGATAAAATAGAATCCTTCGTAAGTTTATTAAAAGATCTTTTTGTTAAGAGGGCAAAAGTTCTCATAGTTTCTCATAATGATGCTGATGGAATAACTTCAGCAGGAATTCTTTCCTTCTTACTTCATAAAATGAAAGTTTCTTTCAATAGCAGGATATTAAAAGAATTGAATCCAAGAGAGATAGATAATTTAGCCTCTGAAAACTATGATTTTTATTTAATTGCCGATTTTGGTGCAAGTTTAACACCACATCTAGATGAAAAAATCAAAAATTATTTTATAATTGACCATCATGAAATCCCAGAATCTGAGAGAGAGCATTTAAAGGTTTTAAACCCTTGGCAGTTTGATATTGATGGTTCCACTCAGATATCATCAGCGGGTCTTTGCTACTATGCTGCTAAAAATTTAGATTTTAATGGTAAATTTTTATCCATATTAGCCTTAGTAGGAGCTCTTGGAGATAGACAAGATCAAGGAAAGGATAGAAGCTTATTAGGGTTAAATGAAGTTATAATCAAGGATGCTCAAGACTCCCTTTACCTACAAACAAAAAAGGATTTGCTCTTATATGGTTCTGAAACAAAACCTCTATACAAGCTTTTAGCCTCCTTAGAAAATCCTTATATGCCTGAACTCTTTGGTAGGGAAGATAAATGCATAGCTGTGTTAAACTCTTATGGGCTAAACTTAAAGGATGCTTTGAATTGGAGAACCTTATCGGATTTAGGGTATGAGGAGAAGAAGAAAATTTTTGAAATAATTGTGTATCACTCAAGATTTGATCAAAAGAATCTTGAAAACTTAGTAGGGCAAAGGTATCTTTTAAATTATGAGGAACCTCATTCCCCCTTAAAGGATGCAAGAGAGTTTGCTACCTTGTTAAATGCTTGTGGTAGATTGCAAAGGGCTTCTTTGGGTTTATCACTAACTTTAGGAGATAGGAAGATACTAAAAAGGGCTGAAGAACTTTTAGCAGAATATAGAAAGAAATTGGCCTATTATACCAATACCATACTTAACCAAGAGAGATTTATAGAGAGAAGAAGAAATTTTTCTTTAGTTAAAGGGGATGTTTTTTTAGATGAAAACTTTACAGGAGCTCTGGCTTCTATCCTTTTAAATTACACTAAGTTTAGAGGAGAAGTTATAGTAGCTAGAGCCCTTACTAATGGTGAATTTAAGATTTCAGCCAGAAGTGATAAAGAAGATGTGAATTTAGGTAAAGCTTTACAGAAGGCTTCCACCTTATTAGGAGAGATGGGAGGAGGTCATAAAAGAGCTGGAGGGGCAAGGATTAGAGCAAATAAAATAGAGGAATTTTTGAAGATTTTAGAGGATGAACTGGAGCATTAGATTTTTAGGAAAAGTCAAGTTTAAGGATGAGAAAATGGCAAAGACTATTTATTTTTCCTTACTACCTGATAATGTGAATATTCCAGAAGGTATAACCTTGAGTATGGATTATTTTAAAGATACTTTAAATTTTCAACTTTCTTCTAATATAAGCTTAGATACTACTCTATTTACTTTAAACGATTTAATTACATCTATACAGAATGGGTTAAATGCCATATCCAAGGTTTCAGAATAGAGGAGGCTAGAGAAAGAATGTTAGATATAAGGCTCCTTAAGGATAATCCTGAGTTAATCAGGGAAAGTTTGAGAAAGAGAAGGGTAGCTTTTCCCCTAGATGAGCTCTTAGAGTTAGATAGAGAAAGGAGAGCTTTAATTACAGAGGCTCAAAAGCTAAAAGAATTGAAAAATAGGCTAGAGTTAGAGATAGCAAAGATTAGGGATAAATCACTACTTAAAGATAAGGTTGAAGAGGGTAAAGCCCTTGCAAAGAAAATAGACGAGCTTAATGAGAAAATAAAAAAAATTGAGGACAAAGAAGAAGAATCTTTGTTAGCTTTGCCTAATATCCCTGATGAAAGTGTACCTGAGGGAAAAGATGAGAATGATAATATAGTTTTAAGAAGCTGGGGTGAGCCTAGAAAAGAACCTCTAAAAGACCATATAGATTTAGGATTAAGCTTAGGTTTAATAGATTTGGATAGAGCTGCTAAAGTATCAGGAGCGAGGTTTTACTTTTTATTGAAAGATTTAGTTAGACTAAATTATTCTTTAATAGTTTATGGCTTAGATTTTTTAGTACAAAGAGGATATACTCTCGTTCAACCTCCTTATATGCTCAACAGAAAGGCCATGAGTGGAGCCATAATTCTTTCAGATTTTCAGGACTCTATCTACAAAATTGATGGAGAGGACCTCTATCTTATTGGTACTTCGGAGCATGCTTTAGCTTCCATGCATATGAATGAGATTTTTAACGCAAAGGATTTGCCTATTAAATATGCAGGAATAAGCCCTTGCTATAGAAAGGAAGCTGGAACTCATGGTAGGGATACTAAAGGTATATTTAGGGTTCACCAATTTGAGAAGGTAGAGCAGTTCATATTCTGTAGACCAGAAGATTCTGAAAGCTATCATGAGGAAATGATAAAAAATTCTGAAGATTTCTTTAAGAGCCTAGGGATACCTTATAGAACAGTTTTGCTATGCACAGCAGAGATGGGGAAAGTAGCTTCTAAGACCTACGATATTGAAGCCTGGTTCCCTGGTCAAAATAGATATAGAGAGGTAGTTTCCTGTAGTAATTGTAAAGATTACCAAGCTAGGAGGTTAAAAATCATGTATAGGGAAAAGCCCCATGAAAAGGCAAAGTATGTTCACACCTTGAATAGCACTTTAGTAGCTACTGAGAGAACCTTAATAGCCCTAATGGAGAACTATCAAGAAGATGATAGCATAATCATTCCTGAAGTCTTAAGACCTTATATGGGAGGACAATCAGAGATTAGGATTAAAAAGCTATATATTTAAAATTTCTCCCTTAAAGAGATGAGTACAGCAAAAAAAGGTAAAAAGCTAAGGGATAAGTGGAGGGCAAAGGAGTGGATAGTAGCTTATTCTCCTCCCTATTTTGGTAGTAAAGCCATAGCTCATATTCCAGTTACAGATATTGAAAAAGCCCTAGGAAGAACTATAGAAGTTACCTTATATGATATAATGGAAGAAAAGGATAAAGATCCCCAACAGTACTCTAAAAAGCTAACCTTTCAGATAACATCTATATCTGATGGTAGAGCCGAAACCATCCTTAAGGCTTACGAATATTCAAGAGAATATTTGAAGAGTTTGGTTAGAAGGGGCTCATCTATGATTAACTTTATTAAAGATTACACTACGAAGGACAACTATACCTTAAGGGTTTACTTTATTGCCTTCACCCTTAGAAGAGTAAATTCATCAAAGAAGCATAGAATTAGGATCATCGCTGATGATATCTTAAAAGAAAAGGCTTCAAAGATGAGCTTTGAACAATTTATTCAGGAAATAGTTCTAGGAAAGGCTAGTTCTGATATCTTCAATAAGGCTAAGAAAATTGTATTATTGAGGCATGCTGATATTAGAAAGACTAAATTAGTATCAAAGCCAAAATTAGAAGAAGTCAAAGTCCAAGCCTCTTAACCTCTCCTTGTAGTTGAGACTATCTTTATCACATCTGAATCCTTCAATACATAATCGGAGGGAAGCCTTACCTTTCTCTTAGCATCTATAGCATATAAAAAGCCTTTAGCCAAATCAGAATGTATGGTATTAGCCAAATCTATGGCCGTAGAATTTCTCTTCATTAAATAGCAATCAGGTAGAACGTTTCCTTTTTTATCAGAAAAATTGTTTTCATCTTCAACAGGATAAACGGCTACAGCTCCTAAAAGCCTTAGAAAAGCGCTATTTACTATCTCTTGAACACCAGTAGAGCCCCAAACCTTTAAAACCTTTTCTCTAACAAGGTTTAAGGAATTCCTTTGAGCTTCTGTAAGCCTAGACTCGTCTTCAATTTCAAAATCTTTATCTCCTGGAATATATTTTACCAATCCCTTTTTGCTTGCCTTTTTTAATAGCAATTCTGCTTCTGAAGAGCAGGGTATAAAATTTATATTCTTTCTCTTTAAAGCTTCTATATTCTCCTTTGATGAAGATAGGTCCACTTTGTTAGCAGCTATGAGCATAGGCTTAGAAACTTTCCTTATATTCTTAACTAAAAGAAAGAGCTCTTTCTCACCCCATTTTGTTGGATTCTTTCCCTTTAAATTTGAGAGGGCTAAAGCCTCTATTATATCCCTCTCCTTAATGGATAAGCCTGATAGCTTCTCAGCTAATAGAGCTTCTATCTTTTCTCCTTCAGCTTCAGCCCTTCTGATTATTTTAGGCCAGTCCTTTTCTATTATAGAATTGACCCATAAATCAAATTCTTCTTCAACAAACTCGATATCCTTTAAAGGATCATGGTATTCACAAATTCTTCCTTCACTATCCGTTTTACCAGATATATCTACAACATGAATTAAAGCATCAGCCTGCCTCAGATCGTCCAAAAATTTATTCCCTAGACCTCTTCCTTTACTTGCGCCAGGGACTAAACCAGCTACATCTACCATCTTAACAGGTACAAATCTATTTCCATCTATACAAAAGGAATTTATAGGATTGTCTTTAACCTTTAGTTCCTTACATACACATTTTACTCTAACATAAGCTATTCCTATATTAGGTTTTATAGTTGTAAAGGGGTAATTGGCTATAGGAACATCCACTAAAGTAGCTGCACTAAAGAAAGTCGATTTACCACTGTTTGGCTTTCCAATTATACCTACTAACAACAATTATTTTATCACAAAAAGGTTAAAAAGGGTAACCTTACTTCCTAAGTGAAAAAGAAATGTACAAGTATATAGCTAAGAATTGGAGAGAAGCTTGGGAAAAGAAAGAAAAATGGCTCCTAGATAGGGCTATAGATTGGAGAAGAGGTTCCACAATCTTTAGGGTAGAAAGACCTTCAAGACTTGATAAAGCTAGAAGATTAGGATATAAAGCAAAGCAAGGCTTTGTAATAGTTAGGGTTAAGGTATCAAAGGGAGGAATGAGGAAAAAGAGACCTAGAAGTGGGAGAAGGCAAAAGCATTTAGGTGTAGTTAAGATTAAAGCCCATATAAATGCCAAGGAAGTAGCTTGTAAAAGAGCTAGAAAGAAATATCCCAATTTAAAGGTGATTAACGCTTATTATCTCTATGAGGATGGAAGGTATAAGTGGTATGAGGTAATAATGGTAGACCCAAACCATCCATCGATAAAAGCTGATAGGGATATAAAGATAGTTTTAGGGAGAGAAGCAAAATAAAATATTTATAATACCTTTAGATGGTTTTTGAAGTTGGATAAGGGTATAAGATGAGTAATAGAGGTGACATCATATACGATGTGGTTATAATAGGGGCTGGACCCACGGGCTTATTTGCTGCCTTTTATGCTGGGTTAAGAGGTTTAAGGGCAAAGGTTATAGAGGCTTTGCCCGTTGTAGGAGGACAATTAACGATATTATATCCAGAGAAATACATTTACGATTGCCCAGGCTATCCAAAGATTTTGGCTAAAGATTTGGTTAAAAACCTTTATGAGCAGGCTCTAACCTTTAATCCAACCTTTGTGCTTGAAGAGAGAGTTGTAAATGTTAAGCCCATAAGCGGAGGAATAATACAGATAGATACAGAAAAGAATACTCATTTTGGAAGAACTTTGCTTATAGCAGCAGGTATAGGGGCCTTTTCTCCAAATAAGCTTAATATTCCAGGGGCTGAAAGATTTGAAGGTAAAGGTTTATACTATTTTGTTAAAGAAAAGAGCCAATTTAAGAATAAGAGCGTTTTGATAGTAGGTGGAGGAGATTCAGCGGTAGATTGGGCTTTAAACCTAAAAGATTATGCAAGAAAAGTTACCTTAATACACAGAAGAGACGTTTTCAGAGCCCATGAAAGTAATGTAGCTGAACTTTTTAAGTCTAATGTTGATGTTAAGCTCTTTTATGAGTTAAAGAGTATACATGGTAAAGAAAGAGTAGAAGGGGCTACCATCTTTAATAATAAAACGAATGAAGAAACATTTTTATCAGTAGATGACATTATAATTCAAATAGGGCATAAGGCTGATTTCAGTTTTATAAAGAATTGGGGATTGGAAATAAATAGTAAGGGTGTAAAGGTTAATGGAAGAATGGAAACCAACATTACAGGAATATTTGCGGCTGGGGATATAGCTGATCCTATAGATTCTGTAAAGATTAATCTCATAGCTGTAGGCTTTGCCCAAGCTGCTATAGCTATAAATGTGATAAAGAAAAGGTTAGATCCTTTAGCTCCCCTATATGAGCATAGTAGTGAAAAGAGGCTTTAAAAACCAGCAAGATAGGGATCTGAAGGCTTCATAAGTTCCCTTAGCAGCATGGTAGCATAGCTTCCCCTATACAAAAAGAAGGATAATTGTAGCTTATCCTCTAAAAGATAGTATTTAAAATCTTCCCCAAGCAAAATAGGGATTCTAAAATCTCCAGGAACGCTCGCCTCTTGTAATTCATCTATAAAAAAATCCCTTTCCCTTATACCTTCTCTGTTCATTACTTTAGATATTAGCTCATCAAACTTCGTATTCCTACTTCTATAGGAATAGCCTATTAGGGGCATTAAAGGTAGTAATACATTATTTTTTATCCCATCTTTATAGGGAAAAGGCTTGCTAAACCTTTTGTTAAGGCTTAAGACCAATTCTCCTTCTTCAAAATTTTGGAAGTTCAGCTTTTTCTCTAGAGCCTCACTTAGGGTAAGGTTGAATAGGTAGGATTGGTAAGCTTGTACAAAGAGCCTTCTAAGCTTTAAGGGAAAGGTTCTAAAAATGTCAATGGGCGATGAGCCCTTAAGAAGCTTTTTTATTACCATCATCTCCAAATCCATCTTAGAATTCATATCTTTTAATGCTCTCTCGTAATCTCCTTTACTACAGATTTCCCTTATCTCCCTAGTCTTTAAATCTTCGTAAGGGTATGAATAGCATAAGAGAAGGTTTAGAGCTTCTTTAAAGTTCCTTTTCACCATTTCTCTCCCTATAAGATGGGAGATAGGTCTCTTAGAGCCAAATCTTTGATACCCAAAGAAATTCAATAACCTTTTTTCTTTTAGGGCTAAATTTATCTTATCAAAGGCTTCATCTATCTTTGCATTAAAGTCTTTAATGCTAACATGAAAAAAGTTTCCCTTTAAATCCTCCTTTCTTAAAGGCCTTTCTGTATAGCCGAAAAATTCTAAAGTAAAAAGAAGGTTAGAAAAATTGTATTTTATTTGCCTTTTATTTTCTGTATAAACATACTGAGTGGTTAAAGCCCTTGCATCCTTCATACCTAAAAAGTAAAGCCTTCCTTTAATCATTTTAGAACCTTTTTTAATAGCGTGTAAGGTATCTATACCCCTCTTCCTAAGCTTGAATACCATATAATTTGAAGGTTCCCTAGAGAATTCTAAATCTTCCCATAAAACTTCTTCCACTACAAAATCCTCTAAATTCTCCCTAATCTTCCCTCCTATACCCTCAAAGCTGGTGCAAAAATTCGTAATCCCTATTAGAGAATCCAAGGAGGGAATCATAGTAACTTCAATTTTCCAGTAACCTTATCGATAATATTATCAGGAGCAGGTCCAATGGCTAAACAGGTTGTGGTTCCTTCCTCTAGCTGAGTTAAGCCCTTATCCTGAATTAATGTATTTATTAGATTTAGCTCATCAGCCTTTTTCTTAAGACTCATTAACTCCTCTAGGCTATCTACCCTTAAAACTATCTTTGCCTGTCCTTTATTCCACCATTCCTTGAACCATCTCGCTTTCTTTTCCTTAGTTAAAAGGGCTGAAGTTAAGGAAGCGTGTGAGACTTGGGAAGCTAGCTTACCTTTTCCCATCTTCAAATCTTTCCTAACTACTATAACTTGCTTCATCCCTTACTAAAGAGAAAATGTAAGCACTATTTAAAATATTTAAGAGCCTTCTTTTGAATCTCTGTTAAAGAGCTTTAAATTTTTGAGTTTCAATGAGATATAAGAACGCTTTTGCTTTATTGACAAGTTTAATTATAGATCTTTTGATTAGTTTATATTTTTTAATGTATTAAATCTTTTTGTGGAAGAAATTTTAGTTATATGCTTAAGGTGTGGTAAAGTAGTTCCACAGAATGTTAGATGCCCTAACTGTGGGTACTGCTTAACCTGTGAAAATGGTTTTTATAATAGGGAGGAATAGACCTTCAAGATGGACATTTATGATGCTTTAATAGTAGGAGGAGGTTTAGCTGGATTATTATGTGCAAGAGAAATAGCAAAGGAGGGCTTTAGGGTTAGGGTCTTTGAAGAGCATTTGGAAATTGGTAGACCAGAGAAATGCGATGGTTTAATTAGCTTAAGAGCTCTAAAAGAATTGGGTTTTGATAAGGATGAGAAATTCATAAGAAATAGGATTAAAAAAGCTTCTTTATTTTCGCCTAAGGGTTATGAGCTGAGCTTAAAGGCTGAGAACCAAGAGGTTATAGTTCTGGATAGGGCCCTTTTTGATAAGGAAATAGCTAAGCAAGCATCAAATCATGGTGTTGAAATAAGCTTAGGGAGCAAAGTGAAGCATTTGAAAAAGGAAGGATTGAAGCTAGAAAACTCAGATTTTCAAGGCAGATATATCGTTGATGCTGGAGGATGCCAGAGCTTGTTAAATTATAGAAAAGAGGGAGTTCTTCAAGCAGGAAAATATGAGATTTCTGGAGATTGGTTCGATAAAGATAGAGTTGAGCTTTATTTTAATCAAGAATTGACCCCAGGGTTCTTTCTATGGCTTATACCACTATCAGAGGATTATTGTAAAATTGGGGCAGCAGGGTATAGAATAAATCCTTTTAAAGTTATAGACCGTTTTCTTAAGAACAAAAAGTGCACTATTGTTAGAAAGATTGCAGCCCCTATAAATGTGGGAGGAACCCTAACCTCTTTTCAAAAGGAGAATCTATTTTTTGTAGGGGATGCTGCTGGGCAAACTAAGCCTACTACAGCAGGTGGAATCTATACAGGGGGTATGGGAGGAATCTTTGCTGGTAAAAGTATAGTGAGCAATTTAAAAGGAGAGAGAAGTTTATCTTACACAGAGCTATGGAAGAGAAAGTTTTCAAAGGAATTTGATGTTATGAAAATGGGAAGAAAATTATTTGAAAGATTCAACAATGACGCTTTGGATAGGCTCTTTAAGATTTTAAAGGATAGCTCTTTTGAAGAAAAGGTTCCTTTAGAAGGAGACTTTGATTTTCATTCAAAAGTATTTTTAAGTTCTTTAAAGATAAAGGAGATTACAAAGCTTCTTTTCTTCCTTGCTGAAGTTGAATATAAGAACCTTTTAAAGGGTTTAAAGAAAATAAGTAAAAGTAAGTAAAAGAGTAATTTTATGAGTATCCTTCTTTCATTAGGTATAAAGTAGTAAGAAAGTATATAAAAAACCCTTTAGAGGAATTCGTGATGGGCTTTAGTAACAACTATGAGCAGGAAGTGGAGGTGACTGGGCATCTTATAGATTCTATGATATTAACAAAAATAATGGATACAGTAATGGACCTTAAAGGAGAGTTTGAAGTTTTAGAGTTTAAGATAGGAAAGAGAAAGGGAGATTATAGCTATGCTAAGCTTCTTTTAAGAGGTAGAGATAAGGTGCATTTATCTCTTATGCTCAAAGAAATATACAAGTATGGAGCAACACCCATTAAGCTAAAAGAAGTAAGGTATGAACCCTCACCCAAAAATGGAGTCTTACCTGATAACTTTTATAGCACTACAAACAATCCAACTTACATTTACCTAAAGGGCTCTTGGATAGAAGTTAAGGATTTAATGATGGATAAGCCCATTATAGTTGAGCCTGACTCTAAAAGAGCCTACTGTAAACCCATCCTAGAGGTTAAGAAAGGAGATTTAATAGTAGTAGGAGAAGAGGGGATAAAGGTCCTTCCTCCTGAGAGGCCAAGAGAAGGTACAGGAATCTTTGAGTTTATGAGTAGTAGAACATCATCGGAAAAACCTGTAACATCCATAGCAAAGATGGTAGCTTACGATTTGATTAAGAATAAAAGGGATAAGGGAAAAACAGTAGTAGTAGGGGGTCCAGCTATAGTTCATACTGGGGCTGTGGAATCCTTTTCAGAGATGATAAAGAGGGGCTACGTAGATATTCTATTGGCTGGAAATGCCTTAGCTGTTCACGATGTTGAATATGCTCTCTTTGGAACCTCTTTAGGTATAGATGTAGCTACAGGAATGGCAAAGCCTGGAGGTCATAAAAACCATATGGCTGCTATTAATGAAATCATAAAAGCAGGCTCTCTAAGGGAGGCTGTAGAAAAAGGTGTATTGAAATCGGGAATTTTTTACGAGTGTATTAAGAATGATGTACCCTATATATTAGCAGGTTCAATTAGAGATGATGGTCCCATACCAGATGTTATCACCGATGTGGTTGAAGCTCAGAGAAGGTATAGAGAAGCTTTAAGAGGAGCAACTATAGTTTTAATGCTATCTACCATGCTTCACTCTATAGCTGTAGGAAATATGCTTCCCTCTACTGTGAAGGTTATTGCCATAGATATAAATCATGCCGCTGTTACAAAGCTCTTGGATAGAGGTACAGGGCAAGCCATAGGAATAATTTCTGATGTAGGAACTTTCTTACCTTTACTTAATCAAAACTTAAAGGAATTGGAGAAGGAATTATAGGCTAAACTTTTATAGTCTATATTTCTAGCATTCTTGAGTTGGCTAAGATATGGTATGATTCAGAGGTTAGTTTGGAACCTATCAAAGATAAATTGATAGCTGTCATAGGATATGGAATTCAAGGGAGAGCTCAAGCTTTAAATATGAAAGATTCAGGCTTAAGGGTAATAGTAGGGTTAAGAAGAGAAGGTAAGAGCTGGGATTTAGCCGTGAAGGATGGAAACGAGGTAATGGAGATAGATGAAGCTACAAAAAGGGCTGATATAATTCATATATTAATCCCCGATATGGTCCAGGCAAAGATTTACAAGGAATTTATTGAGCCTCATCTTAAGGAAAATAAAGCCTTAGGCTTTTCCCATGGTGCTTCTATACACTGGAAATGGATAGTACCTCCAAAGAATGTAGATGTTATAATGGTGGCTCCTAAGGCTCCTGGTCAGAGGGTTAGAGAAGTTTATTTGGAGGGTTCAGGGACTCCAGCTTTAGTGGCTGTTTACCAGAATTATACTGGAAAGGCTTGGGAAAAAATTTTAGGTATGGCTAAAGCCATAGGTTGCACGAGAGCTGGAGTAATTGAAACTACTTTCAAAGAAGAGGTAGAAACCGATTGGTTTGGTGAACAGGTAGATTTGGTTGGGGGGGTAGATAGGATGATAAGAAATGCCTTTGAAACTTTGGTAGAAGCTGGATATCAGCCTGAGGTAGCTTACTTTGAGTGCCTACATGAATTGAAGTTAATCGTTGATTTGATACAGAGATATGGAATACCAGGTATGTATAGAAGAGTTAGCGAAACGGCAAGGTATGGAGGTTTAACAAGGGGTAAAAGGATTATAGGAGAAGAGGCTAAAGAGAAGATGAAGGAAGTTTTAAAGGAGATTCGATCAGGGAAATTTGCAGAAGAATGGCTTAAAGTTTATGAGAAGGAAGGGCAGGAAGCCTTTAATAAGTATCTTAGAGAGATTGATGAGCATCTAATAGAAGAAGTAGGTAGAAAGCTAAGGAAGATGATTTGGCCTAAAGAAAAGATAACATAAAAATAATGAAAAATAAGGAATCAATCATATTCATCTATCTAATAGTAGCAAAAAGTTGAGCTAGATGAAGAGAAGTTTGAATTAAAATCTTCTAAGCTCTTATACTTTATAAAATCAGGATATCACTAAAATTTCCTTTTTTTACCCTTAAATCCTGACCTTATTAGAGGTTAAGAAGAAATTACGGGGTAATCGAAGATTTTTTTGAAGAAGCTTAAATCCTGACCTTATTAGAGGTTAAGATGAGCTTATAAAAGAGGAGCAAAGGTTAAAACCATAAAAGTTTTAGCATAAAATAGTGGGTGCTGTTACCTTAAGCCGATCACCTCCTTTGCTAACTCTATGAGTTTAAGGTACTCTGGTTGCTTATGTAGGTGGAAGAGCCTTATCCAATTCCTTACGTGCTCTTGCCTGCATTCTTTCTTTATGCATGGAAAGTAGTCATCGAAAGATTCGGTTCGATCCTTCACATATTGTATAGCTCTCTCCATCACCTCATACAACCACTCACCCCTCTGGTATATGCAGTGCTTTAACCCCAAGCTCCTACATGCCTCAGGGTACCATGGGGCACCATCACTTC
>JARVJX010000170.1 GCA_029775995.1 Nitrososphaeria archaeon
TTGTGGCTTAATTCGCTTTTTTCTCATTCACATTAATATTTTCGTACAAATGCTTGATGCTATTTTCCGAAAGATTTAATCTAAATGACTATAACGGAACAAGGAATCCGAACTTTATAATTAAGCCGCAAACCTCAATAAATTCTCCTTTGTTTAATCCTTAAGACTGGCATATTAGGGTGCTCAAGGAAGCGATTGGTCTTGCTCATACAGGTCTATTCAGCCTTACAGATAACATGGAGATAGGGCACATAGAAAGGTTCAGCTACAAATGTAAGTTAGTAAGCTAGGCTGGCTGTAGAGTGTTAGAAGAGATTTTCATGAGTTCGTGGGGTTTATATTATCATCCTAGTTCGAACCCTCATAACAAAAGTTTTCATAAAGCATAGAATAAATGTGCAATTCTCAGGATTTGTCCCTAAAGGTTTAAATACCTATAGGTCTAATAGACCTATAGGTATTTAGGGACATATTATGAAGGGCTAAAGATTTATCTAGATGAGGAAGTGGAGAGGCCTTTTCGTAAAGCAGCTATGGAAGTCTATAGTTATGCTCGTGGCTCAATAAGCAAGGCTGCTGAAGATGCCATAAAAAAGTGGCTTCTAGAATATGAGGTAGTACTGAAGGAAGTTGAAGTTCCTGAAGACCCTGTCAAAGCGATAAGAGGGATGTTGAAGCATGTAAGAAAGAGTGGGGTTGAACTTCAACATGAGGCCCGTCGAATTAGGGTTAAGAAAACCAGATACTAATCCGATGTGCTTTGTAGATTCCAACATATTCTTAGAACTTGAACTTGACCAAAGACATGCAGATGAGTATGAGGCATTCTTACACAAGATCAAGAGGGGGTTGTTAAAGGCGATAATAATGGGTTTTCATGTAGATAGTGTATTGATCGTCATAGAAAATTACGGTAAGAGTCCCAAGGATCTAAGAACCTTCTTGTCATCCTTACTTGGCTACAAAGGGCTAGAGATATATTACCTATCTCTTCTTGATCGAATACTAACCACGAAGTATATGGAGAAGTTTAATTTAGAGCTGGACGATGCATTAGCCTATTATATCATGAAAAAGTTCAATATAATCAGGATAATCTCTTACGATAAACACTTCGGCACAATAAGCGATATAACGCGATTAGAGCCCAGCCAACTATGAAACAAAAATAAGGGTATTAAGAGCTTTATGGTTTCAAGGATAGCCCTATTCACCACTTTATTTATCTTATTCTGAGCGGAGATCAGGCTAATTAACATCAATAAACCTAACTTCATCATCTCTATCATATTTAGCCCTTCCCTACTTTGATGCTTTGTCTATTACAAAAGGCTGAGGGAGCAAGAACTCAATTCTATATGAGGAGTCAAATCAAGAATTGCAGATGAAAAAAGTGGGCCTTTTGCAGTTAAGAAGAATCGCCCTACTACTTATTCTTCCAAAATGGAAATATCGGTAATATTAGCGAGTTCGGTTCGATAATTTTCAGTACACCATACTTTTGTTAGATAAGCGATGTACTCAAGAGTAGATATCGTAACCCAAAGACTAAGCAAGGAGTGAATAGAAGGCAAGAGTATTCTGGCAATCCAAATAAAATTGGGAGTATTCCCTATTTCAGTTCTGTAATATTTAGCCCTCCTTTAGGTGAAGCTAATAGGTGAAGAACTTCAGGAAGATCATCGTAAGGTATGAGAGAATGGCAATAACATTTCTCGGTTTATTCAGTGCTTCAATTATGATATTATGGAGGGTTTTGAAATAGATTCTTAGGTTCTCTAACTTTATGTTATGGAATGAGGTTCATAGACCTACTAAATAATGATGCCAGCAGTAAAGACTTCAGTTTCTTTAGAGCTAAGCGAAAGACTTCTTAACTAAGTACACACAATCTTTATGTAGAATGGTGAAAATTCAGATTTGAAATAGTTCAATGAATAAATTGTTCATAAGCTTTATATATAATTTAAAAGATGAAAGCTTGCTGATAAAAAATGGAGCCTACCAGAGAGTTTAGTGTTATTAAAAGGAGTGTAGGAAGTGTAACCCTTGGGATAAATGGGTTTGAGCAAGCTCTGGGAAGCGAAATTCCAAATGGTAGCCTTATAATGCTCTTAGGTGATTCCTCTTCTCATCATAGAAGTTTTGCCCAGCAAGTTATGTATAATTATGTGGTAAGGAAAGGAAAGGTGGTCTACTATTGCGTTGAAGATAATACCTTAGATATTCAAGATGATATGAGAACCTTCGGATGGAATATACAAAATTATCTGGATGATGGCTCCTGGCTCTTTGTAAAAGTAATACCTCCTTCTCTTCAAAAAATATCCGATTTGCTTCCCGATTTACCCTATGAGGTAAAGTTAACAGTTAGCTCCACATCCTTAGATTTACTTAAGCAGAACCTTTTTGAAAAAGGAAAGGAAGGAAGATGGATAACTTTACCCTTATCTTACCTATTACAAAATTACGATTATAAAGAGATTCAAGAGCTTATCCTCTATTGGTTAGGAGTTGCCCATGCCTATGGGGGAGTACATTTGCTTCTTTTAAATGATGGAGGAATTCATGAGGAAAGAATCATAAGCTCCTTAGAACACAATGTAGATGGGGTATTTAAATTTGAGATGAGAGCTAGAATGGGAGGGGCTGAAGGTTTCTTAAACGTTAAAAAACTTAGGAGAACTTTGGTAACTTTAAAGCAAATAGGCTATGTGATTACAGAGACAGGGATAACTATCGAGACATTATCACGGATAATATAATTTCTGAGTTAAAGTAATCCTACAATTAAAGAATTAGCATCATATATTTTTAGTTATTGATAAGGTTTATTATGAGTTAAGTCCGAAGGATGTCACCCATTGTTCTTCAGAAATGGTTAAGGTGATTTGGATAATCGTGTCTGATATAAAGACTTGGAAGTTGTAAAAGAACTTAAGAAGGCATCTATTTGAACAATTTATGCCTTTTTTAAGCTAAAATAAATTATTTGTAAAAGTGGGGATTGTCAAGATAAGCCCAACTAATCTCTAGATTATAGAGCCCTATGAACACACTTAAGAATTTAGTCATTGATGATATGGATGCTCTAAAGGGGAAGCTATTATAAAGGGCT
>JARVJX010000171.1 GCA_029775995.1 Nitrososphaeria archaeon
ACGTCTAAGGATAAGCTCAACAACCTCACCATCCATAATGGTTAAGGATAAACGTATACTCCCAACCATATATGAAAATCGGAAGAGGAAGTAAATAACTTATCATTCACTAAGGAGGCAAGAGCGACGGCTAAATACCTTAAATAAATATGGCTTTATTATTAAGCATCAAAAATAAACTCCTAAACTACCCCAACTGCTTTGAGGTTGTAGAATATGTGGTATGATTATAGTGTTAGTTTTGCTAATTTTCAATCATTTAGCCTCCAAACTGATCACTGAAGGAGGGGTTAGAGAGGAGCAAACTATAATACCTGAAGACCCTTTGACTATGATTCCATCAGGAGTAAACAGAGATAGATTTGCCACAATGCTACATCAGAACCTAACAAAAATATCTTTATAAGAAAGGAATACACATATGTTTAGATAATGGTTTTAGGTAAAGAAGCTTTACTTTATGAACCTGTAGGTGATGGTAGAGTAAAGTGTAAAGCCTGTGCAAGGTATTGTCAGATACCCGAAGGTAAAATAGGTTTATGTGGTATAAGAGGGAATCATCAAGGAAAATTATACTTATTTGTATATGGGAAGATTATAGCTGGGCATATCGATCCTATTGAGAAGAAACCTGTAACTCACTATATGCCTGGGAGTAAGATATTTTCCATAGCTACCACAGGTTGTAATTGGTTATGTCATTATTGCCAAAACTATGACATTAGCCAGAGGAGAAAAGTAGAAGGGATGGATTTTACACCAGAGCAAATAGTTCATATGACTAAAATGAGGGAGTGTGAAGGTTTAGCTTATACTTATAACCAGCCAACCATATTCATAGAATTTGCAAGGGATATAGGTGTTTTGGCTAGGAAAGAGGGTTTGATTAACATCTTTGTATCCAATGGTTATGATACACCAGAAACTGTTAATCTCATGAAGGAATTTTTGGATTGTATAACAGTAGATTTCAAAGGAAATGCTGAAAAGAATTTTCTTAGAAGATATGTAGGTATACCAGATGCTGAACCCATCTTTCAAACTCTGTTGGAGATAAGGGATAAAACTAATATTCACATAGAAATCACTGATTTGGTTATTCCTGAGATAGGTGATGATGTGAATGAAGCTAGAAGATTGGCAAAGTGGGTTTATGAAAATCTTGGTCCTGATACTGTTATGCACTTCTTAAGGTTTCACCCTGATTATAAGCTCATGCACTTGCCTTGGACTCCAATAAAGGTTTTGGAGAAGCACTATCAAGTGGCTAAAGAGGTAGGTTTAAATTATGTGTATATAGGGAATGTACCTGGGCACAAATACGAGCATACCTATTGTCCTGAATGTAATGCTATAGCAGTTAAAAGATATGGCTTTGATATATTAGAATGGAACCTTGATGAGCATAATAGATGTGTAAATTGTAATTATCCCATAGCTATTTATGGTTCTTTACAAAAGAGTGTTTATGGAGAAAGATTTCTACCCATCTCCTAAGATAAAGGTATTAGTAGCTAAAATGGGTTTAGATGGCCATGATAGAGGAGCTTTGCTATTATGTAAAGTTTTAAAAAAGGAAGGCTTCGATGTGATATATACAGGCTTGTTTGCAACGCCAGAGAAAGTAGTTAATATAGCTTTGAAAGAAAGAGTAAATGTAGTAGCTATGAGCCTTTTAGATGGTTCTCACATGGAACTCTTTCCTAGGGTTGCCAAGTTATTAAAGGAAAAAAATTCGAATATAGCTCTTGTGGGAGGAGGAATAATACCTGAGCAAGATAAAATTAAGCTTTCAGAAGTTTATGGCATAACGGGAAATTTTGGTCCTGGTACCCCTTTAAGAAAGATAGTGGAGCATATAAAAAGTAGAGCCTTAGAAAAATTATAGAGTATAATATAATAATACACTAAATTGTTAAGATAAGAAAATCAATTTGAGTTTACAACTTTGATATAACCCTATCCTTAATAATCTCAAGCATTAGTCTCTCTTTATAATTTGGTATTAGACTAAAAACAAAGTGCTTTACCCCAATATCCATATATTCCCTTATCCTCTCAACAGCTTCTTCATAATTCCCAAAAATTCCTAATCGCTTTATCCCCTCCTTTTTCTTACCATACCACTTCGTCATAAATTCAATGTCCTCCTTATCAGGTTCCCCTTTGTAAACATAGGTAGGTAAATCGATGGCAAAGAGCAAGTCTTTATTCTTCAAATCTTTACAGGCTAAATTTATCCTATCTAACCCATCTTTATATTCACTAACAGATAAGAAGGTTGGAATCCAACCTCCACCAAACTTTACTATCCTTTTTAAAGCATACTTAATTTTACCTCCAAAGAGCAACCTTGGATAGGGCTTTTGGTAAGGTTTAGAATCAAAACTCAAGCTTAAGCTAAAGTATCTTCCTTTAAAATTTATTTTTTTCTTACTCCACAATTGAAGGATTATCTCTATTTCTTCATCCAAAATTTTTCCTCTCTCTTCAAATTTTACCCCTAAAGCATCAAATTCAGGCTTATACCACCCTACTCCAAATCCTACTGTTAATCTACCCTTAGATGCATGGTCTATGGTAGAGAGTATGGAAGCAGCTAAAACAGGGTTTCTTAAAGGTAAAAGAACCGCACTTCCTAATACAACTTTCTTTGTTAAAGAGCTTAAAACTGCAAGGGTAGTTAAGCTTTCAAAGAAAAAGCTCTTAGCTGTTAATTTTCCATAATTTTCAGGATAAAGCAGATGATCAGAAACCCATATAGAGTCAAAGTCAAGGCTTTCACCATATTCTGCTAAATCCTTTAGGTAATTAAAGGAAGAGTATCCTCTAACATTTGGTAACCTAAAACCAAACTTTACTCCTCTCATCATAACGTCTTTGGATCTCTAATATAAGAGTCTAATGAAAAGAAATTCTTGTTAGTAAAAAGAGAAATTTTTGCTTTGTGGCTTAATTCTTTAAGTTTCTTATGTCTTGCTTTAATCTATGTATTGGTCTGTTGTTGATGAGAGGCTTATTAGGCGTGGTGAGCTTCTTCTTAGCTTGGACTTTCTTGAAGTCTATGA
>JARVJX010000172.1 GCA_029775995.1 Nitrososphaeria archaeon
TCATAGACTTCAAGAAAGTCCAAGCTAAGAAGAAGCTCACCACGCCTAATAAGCCTCTCATCAACAACAGACCAATACATAGATTAAAGCAAGACATAAGAAACTTAAAGAATTAAGCCACAAAGCATCGAATTACATCTTTAACTTCTTTTCCCTTTATAAACTGTAGGGTCTCACGAGTGAAAGTTAAAAGTAGAGAATATAGAGATAAAAGATAGTTCTATAAAAATAGAGAAAGGTTCTAAAATGTTTAAAAGCCTACCATTCCTTAAGCATCTTGGGATACCTTCTTTTATGCTCACTATTTTCATGTAACCTCAGTATACCTTCAATTAAAGATAGAGAAGTATTGGTAAGCTTAGAAACTTCCTCTGGACTTAACTTCAGGTCAAATAGAGCGTATAACACAGGATCCAATTGTTCGTAATCAAGAGGAATCTCATCGGTAGCTTTATGCCCAGGGTAAAGCTGAGGGCTACTGGGTTTATAAGCTATACTTTTAGGTACTCCCAAATACTCCGCTAACATTCTAACTTGAGTTTTGTATAAATGGGCTATAGGTAGAAAATCTACTCCTCCATCCCCATATTTGGTAAAGTATCCGATTAAATCTTCGCTTTTATCTCCAGTACCAGCTACCAAATAATTGTATAAGTTTGCATAGTAGTATAAAATACACATTCTAACTCTAGCCCTAAGATTTGCCAGAGGTACCTTTTGATAAGGTTCCTTTGTATCTATATTGAGGCTTTTGATAAAAGTGCTCACTATGGTATTTATAGGAGCGTAGATGAGCTTAATTCTGAGCGAACCTGCAAGCTCTTCTGCATCTTGAATATCTTTCTTTGGGGTGAAGTCTTCAGGCATAATTAAACCTATCACTTTATCATTACCTAAAGCTTTAACACATAGTGCTACCACTAAGCTGCTATCTACCCCACCGCTTAAGCCCACTAAAACTCCCTTAGCCCCCGCTTCCTCAACTATCCTTTGGATAAAAGATGTTATGAGATTAACTTCTTTCTCACAATCTATACCAATTATTTTTTCTTTAAGCATACAAATTTTTACTATAAAAGTTCCATATAAACTTAAATTACCAATCATTTAGTCTTCATGCTACAAGATAGTACCCTGATAAAATAACCTCTTTAACACTTGAGAGTATTCAACCCTTGGAGGAATTCCGTAAACCTCTGCCTTGATCATATCTTCTTGTTCTTGTTTTAATATTATAAGCCCTATCTTAAAAAGCTTCCTTTAGCTTTAATATTTCCCCTCCTGTAGCAGGAAATAGCTTTTCCTTTATTTTATCTTTATACATTTACACTGCACAAGAGCTAGGGGGACACTATTTGGTATAATTAAGTAAACCTTAAGTATATCTTTATATACTATTATGTGTGATAGACCAAATCTCTATGAAGATCTTGAATACCTTAAGGGAAGGGGAGGTAGCTAGATTCAAGGATTTAAGAGGAGTTGTAAGAAGCCCTAGAACATTATCCTTAAAGCTAAAAGAGATGATTAAACTTGAAGTTGTGGAAGCAACACCAGCAGGTTACAGGATTACAGCTAAGGGTCTGAAAGCTTTAGAGTTCATGGAGGAACTTCTTAAGCCTAAGTTAGAGATTAAAGGATACGAGAGAATACCCCATCTATACTATGCACCCCTAATTAAGAGGTACTGTGAGATCCTTTATGAGCTCTTTAATGGCAATCTTCTCAGTTTGGTACTTTTTGGCTCAATTGCTAGAGGTGATTGGAGCAAGGATAGTGATATAGATCTTCTAGTTGTAGCAGAGCATTGGGAAAGGGTTCCAGTTTGGGGGAGGATAAGGGAGCTAAGAAAGGCTAAAGATGCCCTTGAAAGTAGCCCTGATTATATGAGGGCTCTTAAGGCTGGTTATTGGCCTATTATACAACATTATCCTCTAAGCGTAAATGAAGCTTTACGATTTAACAGGATTTACGTAGATGCATCAATAGATGGTATATTGTTATATGATAGAAATGGATTCATGGAGAAGGCTATGCAAGTTATGAGGAAAAGGCTAGAAGAATTGGGAGCTGTGAGGGTGATGCTACCAAACCGAAAATTCTACTGGATCTTTGGGGAGCTTTCTGCAGGAAGGGTTATCGAGCTTGGATAGAGTCACAAATGTAGATCTTGCTGCATCAGCTATTAGAAGGGCTTATAGATGGCTCATGGGAGCTAAGAGGGCCCTAGAGGATAAGAGATGGGACGATGTAGTATATTCTGCACAGATGGCTGTAGAACAATCTTCAAAGGCTGTTCTGATAGCCCTAGGAATAGACTTCCCCAAGGAGCATGATGTAAGCCCAGCCTTTAAGCTGTTGTATATGAAGGTCTCTCTCCCAAATTGGTTTAAGGAAGTTTTAGAGGGGCTTATAACCAATATATCGGAACTGGCAGAATTAAGGGGGCTTGCAGGTTATGGATACGAAAAGGGTTTAGATTCAGATTACTTTATGCATTACGCTCCACAGACCTATGAGAGGGCAAAGACTCATTATGGGTACTGCTCTAGGCTATTGAAGGAACTCTATGAAGTTAATGTGCCCACCTCCTAATAGATTCTTAAAGATGATATTGCTAAATTGAGCTCTTGTCTTTAAAGGTTAAAGACCTTGTTTATAATGCTATAAACCATAGGGATCTTATAAAAGATTCTCTAAATTTAAACCTTAGAAAAGCTTTAAACCCTGGGTTGGTGCATAACTAACTATTTGCTCAATCTTTTTCGACATACTTTTTCTTATAGCATTCTGTACCTCCTTGATGGAATGAACTGGAAAGAGATAGATGCCAAGTATGTCAGGCAGGGCGCCTAATGTTCCCCAGCCTGCTCTTATTGTGTTCCACTTGATAGATGCCAAGTATGTCAGGCAGGGCGCCTAATGTTCCCCAGCCTGCTCTTATTGTGTTCCACTTGATAGATGCCAAGTATGTCAGGCAGGGCG
>JARVJX010000173.1 GCA_029775995.1 Nitrososphaeria archaeon
GCTTGCCTAGCTTGACCTGTTAAGCTCGATGATACAAAGGTATAAGTGATTACTGATGCTGCAACACTAATAGCTATTAACAATAGTGTAGCTACTATGGGGCTAACTGCTTTCCTTTTATTCTTCATACCGTATTAGGTTGAAGGAAAGATTATATATAAGCTTTTGTTAAAAATTTTTAACTCTTATATTAAAATTTATACCAAGGAAAGACCCTTGTAGCCAATGAAGGAATGGTCTTGCGTGGAGCAATCACCATGAGAAGTTAAATAGCTATTGTATACTACTAAATTAACATCATCTTTAACACACTACTTATTTAACAACCCTCTCTTAGTATTCCCTCCTATATTTTCTCATCCTTTCCTTTACAGCAGGCCTTTGTAGTATTGTTTTGCATACTCTCTTTTTCTTTCCTTAACTTCAGGTCTATTATAGTATCGCTTTGAATATTCTTTTATCCTTTCCTTTACCCTTTGATAATATCGCTTCATATGTTCCTTTATATCATCTCTCTCACAATATCTTCTTACACAGTTTTGAAACTACCGTTATAAGCCATCATGCCATAAAGTATCAAAGCTAATGAAGGCATCTTAAAGCCTTATCTAAAAATCTTAAGAATTCTATAAGTTTCTTTTCATCTAGAAGATATATTAAATTAAGAATATATTAAGAAAAATAAAATTATAAGGAGATAGGATAAAAAACATACCAAAACAACAGAATAAGAGCAATTAAATTTCATCCCTTTTCTTTCCTTTACTCTTCTCTTCAACAAATTTTATGGCTAAATCCTTTATCTTTGTATATAATTCTCTGTAAGATAGCTTCTCATCTTTAATATGCTTTCTGAGGTATTCGAGAAAATCTTTTTTATTTGGCTCTATAAAATCTGATAAATACTTGAACATTCTAACTACTCTCATAGCTATATGTTCAAGGTAATCATTATCCACACCATAGGTTCTGTTAAAGACCTTATTTTATTTCTCTAAGCGGTTCTGATGCATACTAGTGGCATAATTTAAATATCTATACTCTTATTCAAGTTGTGCAAAGAGTTAAAGCGGTTCAATTCAAGTATCAACCTACAGAGCAGATCATCAATCTACTTAAAACCTTCAAAGACATGGTTAACGAAGCCATAAGAATAGGATTAGAGAGGAAGATTAAATCAAGGTTCATCCTTATAGCTGAAGTTTATCAACCTTTCAAAACCTATGGGTTGATTAACAGTTTAGGAAATTAAGAGAAGAGATGAACTATATGAGAAACGAAATTTCACAGCTAAGGAATCGTATGATAACTTATTTTAGATGGACCATCGGTTTAATAATTGGTATATGGGGTACAACAGTTATACCCTTATTGATGAAGATGGCTGGAATAATTTGATTTATTTGATTTTAAAAAAGTAAAAGGGGAATTAGAAGAAAGAACTAAAAGGTTAATTAATATATAGAACATGAAATTTTAGAGAGGATAAATATAAACATTAAATTTTTTTATGCTTTGTTGTATAATTCCTAATTTTGTACTATTTTTATGAGTTTTTTACTTATATCATTTCTTTAAAGCCTTGTTCTCGTCTTTTTTAACGAAAATACGAATTCCAACATTATGCAACAAAGCAAATACAGTAAAGATTATTAATCTTCTTATTTACTCATTTTATAGTCCAAAGGAATTCAAAGGAGAGGCGTTGTCAAATGCTCTTTGTTGTAAAGGATTATATATCAACCCCTAGCTCTAAACCTTAAGAGTATGTTGTTCAAACCTCATCATGTTAGAGAGGATCTTTGGAAGAGGATCTTGAGCATTTTGGAGGAGATATCTAGTCATGAGAGGGTTAGACATGACATCTGCCTGATAGGTAGTCAGGCTAGGGGTGACGCATCTCCATTAAGTGATGTGGATTTGGTCATTTTCTGTGAAGGGGAATCAAGCCTAAAGGAGACTAAACTTATATATGAATGGAGTAGAAGTTACTATTTTTCCAGTTGAAATAGAGAGGTTGATCGATGCAAAATCGGTAGAATTCTACAGTACAAATAACCCTTTTGAAGCCAAGTTAATGCGTGGAGATGGAAGGGTTCTGAATAAGATTAGGAGAGAAATCTTTGGGAAGGATATAGACTTAGGATTGACGAAGAAATTATGGGTGAGAGGATGGCCATGAGGTTGGTGGGAGCCTTGAGAGATGTGATGCTCGACTATGGTGAAGGTGTGAGGGATATGAGGGTCTGTCTAGAGAAGGCTAAGCTTTATGAAAAGCTGTTTGTAAAGAATATAGAGCCTTGGTCTATTATACCTTATGTATATAAGCCTGAAGGGGATCTGGAAAAACTGCTGGATAATCTATACTATTCCATGAGCTATGAAGAGCTATCGGCTAAAATAGTAGACCTTAATCTAAAGGACCTTATGAGAAGATCCTTTAGAGAGCATCTTAAAGCCATCACCAAGATAGCTGATGATATAGCTCTTTACCACCAATTTGCAGGGAAACATGTTGGGAACTATATAGCCTTATATTTGCTCGTAGAAGATAATGTAAGGTCTAGGGTCTGGAGTATGCTTCCTGGAAGATGGAAGCTTGAAGAAGAATTTAAGGGGGTAGACCATGAATTCTCTCACATAACGTGTGGAGAGGGAGAAGTTATGTGGATGATCTCGAGAGGTAGGGGAGAAGAAATGAAGATTGAAAGGTATGGGGTTAGTGAGTCTTAGTAATTGATATTTCTTCATAGCGTTATAAAAAATAAATCGCTCTTGCCTCCTTAGTGAATGATAAGTTATTTACTTCCTCTTCCGATTTTCATATATGGTTGGGAGTATACGTTTATCCTTAACCATTATGGATGGTGAGGTTGTTGAGCTTATCCTTAGACGT
>JARVJX010000174.1 GCA_029775995.1 Nitrososphaeria archaeon
TATCATCCGCTGTTTGCTCCGTATCTTAAAACTTCAACTGAAAACCCACCGCAACACTATCTTCATCAATGCGAGGTCATAGCCAGATTAGCCCTAAGAAAACCCATCAGAGTGCTGATAGGAGATGAAATAGGCTTAGGAAAAACTATAACAGCCTTGGCAGTAGCCAAATACTTGGAAGCTATTGGAAGGACTAAAAGAACCTTGATAATCGTTCCTAGAGTTTTGGTTCTACAATGGCGCAAAGAACTCATACGAATGGGCACTCCGACGTCAAAAATTAAGCACCTAGAAACCGAAAACATCGAATTTTATAGAATGCAAGGCTTCCCAGAAGGATACTACGTTGCTTCAATGGACCTTCTTAAAAGGGAAGAAAGAATATCTCGAATCGTAGATATTGAGTGGGACCTCATAATAGTCGATGAAGTCCACAAATTCGGCTTTAAGACAAAAAGGTTCTGGAGAATAGGAAAGATGCTTATTGAAGGTAAACCATCCCGGAACGTCATATTTTTATCTGCAACTCCTCATCGAGGCGACCCCAGAGATTACATACATCGCCTACAGCTGCTTGACCCATACCTTGTTGAAGATTGGAAAAATCTTGACAAGAGACTTTTTTACGAGGTTACTCACGGTTCTATACTTTTCAGAAGAACCAAAGAGGAGGTCAACAATATTTATGAAGAAAAGAAGATTTTCATGGACGCTAGGTTTTACGCTGGCCTTATTGCAGGAAGAGAAGATGAAAAAGAATTCGTAAAAGAGCTCGTAAACTTCCTGAGAACAAAGCTAATCGAGTTTGCTTATGAAAAGTGCTTGATAAGCGAGGCAGTGATCCCTCTATTAGTAATCTTAGTATTCAAAAGGGCAACGTCAAGCCCGTACTCAGCATGGACAACACTTCAAAGACTGTTGCTTAAAAGAGTGGAACCAGACTTCCCCAAAGAGCTGGTGGCAAGCGTTGAAAGTTTCCTCAGCGTCGGATATGAAGACTTCGAATACGAGAGAGACCCAGAAGAAATATTCAATGATTTCCTCGACAGGGCATCTTCTCTACTAAGTGCCAATGACATGGAAAAAATAAGAGAGCTCAAAGATATGGCTCAATCGATAATGGAGAAAGGTGACACGAAACTTAACGCTACAGTCGCTCTTCTCGAAGATATAATGACTGAAACTGACTCCAAAGTTATAGTGTTCACCGAATACAGAGACACGCTCAACTATATAGTCAACAATCTAAAGAGCAAGCATCCAGAATGGAGCCAAAGCATATTAAGCCTAAGCTCAGATGAGACACGGGACGAAAAGCTCTTCAACAAAGTCCGCGATGCCTTTGAAAAAAACCCTAAAGCAAGAATCCTGGTGGCCACAGATGTTATAGCAGAAGGAGTTAACCTTCAAGTAGCAAACATAGTGATAAATTATGAAATTCCATGGAGCCTAATTAAACTTGAACAGCGAATTGGCAGAGTTTGGAGACTCGGCCAGAAAAAAGATGTCGAAGCATACACGCTGTTCACGGATAACATCGCAGATAAAGCAGCATTAAACTCCATGTATCAAAAACTTTTAAACTTAAAAAGGGCGGAACTTCAACCAAGACCGATAACAGGTCAAGAAGTGCTCTTTTACTATGCCGAAGCCAAAGATATAGCGGAACTTCCTCCATCAATCGCATTAACCAAAGAAGAAAGGAAAAAGAAATTCTTCAGGGTGACTGAAGCCAGGTCTATTAAGACCTATTTAGAAAAAGATGAAGCAGGCCTACAGGAGCTTGTTCGTTCTATCATAGTAGCAAAACAAGAAATAGAGAGAGAAATTTCATCAAAGGGGGTTTTATACAAGCCACATTCACGAAAAGAAATAGAGGAGTCAATAAAACTAACAGGCTTTAAAGACCACAAAGAAATTTTTCGGGCATTAAAAAGTCTCCTTAAGGCCTCGGCGCCGATGTTAGGCCTTAGCTTTTCTGATGAAGGTGAAAGTATCAAAATATGGAAAGAAATGCAAATGCCAACCAGCATCAGCACTTTAGATGGTTTTTACGCTAACCTAGCTGGAAAGAGTAGCACAAACGAAGTGATCTGCGTGGTTGCTCACGGAGAAAGTGAAGCGTTAATAAGCCTGATACCTGTTTTAATCGAAGATCGAAGGGACGGCTCCATTCTATATGCAGACTTAGTGGGAGTTGATACAATTAATGGCAAATTTTTGAGAGGTTTCCCCATATTAAATATTATCTCTCAAGCCATCTCAAATTGTATAGGTGCAGAGAAGCTTACTAGCAAACCCGAAGAAATACCTATTTCAACTTGTGCCAACATAATCGACGAACTAAAAAGGAGTATAGCTGAGCTTCTAAACACTGTGAACGTGTATAAATCGCGGCTTGAAAATTATGGACTGAGAGACTTAGAGAAAACCTGGATAAAAAATTCAGACATAGACGTTGTCACCTCTAATGCTATGGGATACTTACATTTCATAAGAGTTTCAACAAAACCCCTTGAGACTTTACCTGAAGATGTTAAGAGGGAAATAGAAAAACGGGCTGTTGAAAAGGTGTTAGCAGATGAAAAGGCCGAAGGGCGTTTACCTTTCTTAATGCCCGAA
Organism: Nitrososphaeria archaeon; assembly: GCA_029775995.1. GTDB lineage: Archaea > Thermoproteota > Nitrososphaeria > Nitrososphaerales > JARVJX01 > JARVJX01. The sequence continues at coordinate 2,623 of JARVJX010000174.1, forward strand.
ACTGAACACTATGACATCAAAAGCATAAACCCATCTACAGGCGAAATAAGACTAATAGAAGTTAAGGGGCATAAAGGACTAGAAATTTACGCGGAGCTTACCGAGGACGAAATGAAGGTTGCAGAAAAAGAAAAGGAGAGGTATTGGCTTTACATAGTCTACGATGTAGAAAGCGGCCAGCCCAAAGTGTTGAGATTTCAGAATCCTTTGGAAACTATGGA
>JARVJX010000175.1 GCA_029775995.1 Nitrososphaeria archaeon
AGGCATACCTATGTATACAGGTGGATAGCTTAATCAGCCTTCTCATAAAGGGTAGATTGGGAGAATACGTAAGCTAAGAAGCTTCGTAACATGATCCAAGAAGTTAGGCTGAAGGTCTTACATACAAAGGGCTCATCAGGAGAATGCCAATTAGGGAAGCATGGTAACTATCCAGTTATGCACCAACCCACTAATTCCGATAGACTTATAAGCAGAAAAGATTGGTAAACTCTTTAAAAAGGTGGTTTAATACCTAACCTCTATCGAAGTAGCAGTAAAACAACCAGTTATAGGTAGAGGTGAAATGGGTATGGGAAAAGATTGAAAGGTGAGGTCGAAGAATTTGAGCTAGGTGTAGGGGCTGCCATCCTCTTCCCAAAAATGGTATTAAAGAAGCTTGGGGGAAAACGGAGAAGGCCCTTAACATCCTCTTAGGTGTTGAGGAGTGAATGAAGCCAAGAAAGGGGAAACAACAAGTAAATTCGGTATGTGGAGAAGGGAAGGCCATCACAGTGGTGGGTGGTCCATTTTTTAATTATCCTTTCTCTTCTAACCTTCTTAAAAGATATTCCTTTCTTTCCTTAAAGCCTTTAATATCTCCTAAAATTAATCTTCTTAAAGCAATGTAAATGATGAAGTAATCATCAGCTTCCTTTCTTAAAACTTTAATTGCATCTAGATTATTTTGAACCTTTTTTAGCTCATTAATCCTTTTAGCCTTAAGTCTCTTATACAGTTTAAAGAGCTCTTCATCCTCCTTTCTTATAAGTTCTAGATTTGTATTCAAGCTACTAAACTTAGATATTATCACATATAGAGTTTAATAAGAAAGTAGGGCCAAAGTTATCATTTTGCTTTGATTATCTACTCAAACTTTTATTTGAATGGTAGGAAGCTAAAAAGTATTAGGTATAGCCTCTAAAATCCACCCATCTAGGAGTTAAAAAACTCTTAAATAAAATGAGAGAATGGAGGTATTGTGGAAAAAAGTTATAGAAAGCTTTTACCCATAGTTACTTATTTAGGATTTATCGGTATAGTTGATACATCTTTTATAACTCCTATAATTTCAGCCTATGCAAAATCTTTAGGGGCAAGTATATTCCAAGCTTCCCTCATAGCAGCCTTATACTCAATTATAGCCATTCCAGTAAGTGTTCTTGCAGGATTCTTAATAGATTATATGGGAAGAAAAAGGTTATTGATGATTGGTTTAGCCTTAGATATTTTAATCTTAACCCTATATGTGATTTCACCAGACTATTTGTTCTTAGCCCTTGTTAGGGCTTTTCATGCAGCTGTTGATTCCTTTTTATTTCCTGCTTCAATAGCTTTAGTTGGAGATTTCTTTATAAAGAGGTTGGGCTTTTCCTTAAGTTTGTTCTGGACCTCAACGGCTATAGGGATAGTTATTGGTTCAGGAAGTGCCTCATTGCTCGTTGGAGCCTTCGGGTTCAGTAGTGTTTTTATGCTACTCGTCTTCCTTCTTATAGTAGCTCTTATAATTGTAATACCCCTTAAGCTACCTGAAATGTATCGATCAAACCCAAGCTACTCTATGAACATTATAACTAAAAATATAGCCAAACTGATTCCATCTTTCTTTTCTATGTTCTCTATCTATTTTATCATAGGAGCCATTATAGGTAGTTTATCTTTATCCCTAATTTTTTTACAGAGGTTTATAGAGCAAAGGGCTGCAGCTCAAGTAGGAATTTATATGTTTACTTCAACGATGGTATCGATACCCTTTTTCTTTTTAGCTGGAAGGATAAGTGATAAAAGGGGAGCCAATTTTGCTTTAATACCTGGTTTAATTTTTGGGATAATTGCCTCCATATTTTTATACTTAAGCCTAGAATTTGTTTACAGAATAGTTAGCTCCCTATTTTTGGAGTAGCCTTAGGCTTAGTATTCTTAGGTTCTACTCATATAATAGCCTCTTTATCTGGAGAGGCGAGGGGGAGTGGTGGTGGAATAAATCAGGCTTTCTCTCTTCTAGGTGTAGCAATTGGGGCACCAGTTTCAGGTTATTTAATTGAGATTTATCGTTCAACCTTTCCCTTCTTAATCTCAACCATTCCAGCCTCCGCCTGTTTAATCTTTTTATTTTTATTAACTTACTTAAAAAAATAGCTTAACTTTAACAAATTCAGCTAATATAATAATATAATAAACTTGTGAAGCAATTCAATAAAAAGATTTTTAGAGAGCTAATAGAAAACTCAGAAAATTTGAGTATCTAAATGTAGGTGGGTAATGTAAACAGCTTAGCTCCTTCATACTATTCCTACTTGAGTAGCACACCTATTTTTCTAAGTTCCATGATACCGGAAGGTGAAATGAGATTTGAATAATATCTTCAAAACAAATCAAACCTTATTCCTTGGTCAAATATCAAGACTTTGTATCTATCAGTAAGCTTGATGAAAGTACCCCAACAGTCCTACTTCACATAGTATGTTTACCTTTGTCATTACGTTAACACCATGGGCCAGAGTATGTACCTCATCTCTTTAGTCAGCTTGTTACTAGTCTTCTTACTGATCTTGACAATGGTTATCTCGCCCATTCTCTTCAACTCATACACTCTATGGATATGAATATTCTTTGAAGAACCTCTTTGGGTGATAGAGAAAGCGTTATAATCAAGACCTTTAAACTCTTATTGGAGAGATATTTTAAGCTCACTTAAATAGAGAACATTAAAAATTTAAGCTTATTAAATTTTATAAGAGGGATTGTCAAGATAAGCCCAGCTAATCTCTAGATTATAGAGCCCTATGAACACTAGAGCCCTATGAACACACTTAA
>JARVJX010000176.1 GCA_029775995.1 Nitrososphaeria archaeon
CACGTTAAGGGGTGTGAGAGCTACAACTGGCACCTAAGAACCTTCCTAAGACCTAAGCGAGGAATATCTAGGAGAAAAGCCTCCTCCAAGCATTGGAGCCTCAGCTTACGCTAGAACATAGTGGAAAGATCTAGATCAGCATACAAATGGTTAATAACGATAACCATTCACTAAGGAGACAAGGCGAAAATTTGAACTCTTAATTATTATATCTTAAATCATTAACATATATTGAGCTATCTCTCTATAATAGACTTCTATGGGATTTTCATCTCTCCCTTTCATTCATTTTATCATTAAACTGACATTAATTAACTTTCCAACTGTAAGCCCCTTTTAAAGAAGGTTTAATTTGAAAGGCTTCGTAACCTTTAGCTTTTAACCTCTTTACTATTTCGCCTTCCTTTCCCTTAGAGGACAAAGCTATCACTGACCCTCCCCCTCCACCTCCTGTTAGTTTTGCAGCTAGGGCTCCAGCCTTCAAGCTCTCTTCAACAATTTCGTTTAATATAGGTAAGGATACACCTATCCAATTCAGGGCTATATGGTGAAAGTTCATTATAGAAGCTAAAAGCTCTAAATTTCTTTCCTCTAAACACTTTGCAGCCAATTGGCTAAGATTAGATGAAGCTTTAGTTAGAGCCTCAAAGCTCTTTGGAACCCTTTCTTTAAATTCAGCTACCTTACCAATCATCTTCCCTGTATCTCTTTCTAATCCACTATAAATTATTATAAGAGGAAAATCTCCCTTCATTTCTACCCTTTCAGGTTTCTGATCTTTTTTAAAGAGTAAGGCTCCTCCCTTTATGGCTATGGATAAATCTATCCCTGATGGGTTCCCACCGTGGGCTATCTTCTCTCCAATCATGGCTAATTTAAAGATTTCATCTTCATTCAATTTATAATCAAAGAGTTCAGCTATAGCCAAAGCTATAGCTACAGAGCAAGAGGCAGATGAACCTAAGCCAGCAGCAGGATTAACATCAGAATTTAAGAATAAATGAACCTTCTTATTCCTTTCATTTAGGTAATTTAATGTAGCTTTACATACTTCAAAGGAGGGCTTTAGCAAAGGTGGTATATTATAAGCCTCTTTTATTTCAACTTTAAAGTTTTCAGAGTATATCTTTAACTCATCACTTAAAAGGGCTTTACAATAGCATCCCCTATCTATAGCTAAAGCTAAGGCATAAGAACCATGGACTACAAAATGCTCCCCTACCAAAATTACCTTAGCAGGGGCCCAAGCTTCCGCATAATTCATTTTAATCCTTAAAAGAAAACATAACCGATGGATAGCCTACTACAGATCTTTTATCACCTGCTGTATCTCCACTACTTGCATACTTTAAGAGCCTAACTTCTGTAGCTCCCAATTCTTTACAGGCTGCCATTATGGTGGCTATGGCTCCATATCCACAAGCTGTAACATTTAGCCTCTCTAAAACCGTATAATAAGAAGATATATCTAACTTTATCACCTGCTCTAAGAGCTTCAAATCCTTCTCTTTTGCCCTTTCATAGGGCTCATAGTGTGTTAAATCAGAGGAAGCTATAAGCAGGAATTTTTTATCTTTTACAATTTCAGCTATAGATTTACCCAAATCTAAGGCTGTAGCTTTATCCTGTAAATTTAAACATAAGGGTAAAATTTTGAACCTATTAGAGTATATGTATTGAAGAAAGGGTAATTGAACCTCAAGAGAATGCTCTCTCAAATGAGCCGATTCATCAAAATCTACCATTCCACTAATCTTAACCAATTCTTTTGCCTTTTCACCATCAACCTCTACTTCTCCTAAGGGAGTTAGCCAAGAGCCTTCTCTATAGGTTGCTATTCCACTTCCAATCCCCCAATGATTAGGTCCCACTATTATAACCATCTCAACTTCAAGGGAAGATGCCCAGTAGTAAGAATGAGCTGCTATAGGTCCTGAGTAAATATATCCTGCATGAGGGCAAACGAAGGCAATGGCTTTACCTTTTTCAAGGTTTGGAGGTAATTTTTGAGGTCCTACAGAATGGATAAAGCATTCCCTAATTTGATTTAATAACTCTTCTCTATCTGAAGGATAAAAGTATCCAGAAACGGCAGGGTTTCTTTTACCCATCTTTATCCCCTCAATTATAGAATACACTATGCTATAAGTGTGTCGGGTTTTGTTAACTTACTTTTTGATAAGCCTTTGGTTGGTTCTGGTAAAGCTCAAAGTTTGTTTGATTATATATTTTTAAAATTTAGCTATGAGTATTTGTGTTATATTTAGAATAGTTTTACTTCGTCTTTTATTCTTTTTTTCTCTTCATCAAAGTAGAAATAAAGAATTTTTTGGTTCTACCTTTTTAAGTAGTTCTTCTATAATTTGGAAGAATAGGGTAGTTTTACTCACCCTTCTTAAGCCAGTTATTTCTATCATCTTTCTATCATGTAAATAATCCAGTATTTTAAAAATTCCCTTCTAAAAGGTTTAGCCAGATCTTTTCTCACCTTTTTACTTTCCCACCAACTATTTAATCTTAGCAAAGTATCCCTTTCTTTCGCATTTGATTATAATAATTTACAAATATTTATATTTGTAAATTCACTTTTACAGGGATTGTCAAGATAACGTTCTCATTCTGTATATTCTATTTAACCTTAGGCTTTTTGTTCTATTTCCCTCTCTCCATACTCTATGGGTGGACTGGATTACCTTGTGAGGATGGTTAAGGAGGCTAAGATCTTTAAGAGGAATAAGGTGCCTTTGCAAGATAAGATCCTCTAGCCCTCCTGCATTATTCAGGTTCATATCTAAGGAGTATAGCA
>JARVJX010000177.1 GCA_029775995.1 Nitrososphaeria archaeon
AACCTTCTATTAAAGTCTTATTCATCAAATCTTTTCCTTGCTCATATAGTATCTTATTAACCCTCTCTTTAGTTACTCCAGCTGTAGTACCAATAGCTCCTACACAGGCAGCACCACAGGCTTGACCAAAGAGAAGCGTCTCAGCAATATCTTTAAATTCCATATCTTTAAGACTTTGTCCCCTCTCTACCCACTCCCACAATTTATAGATAGTCCCTGCACATAGAGCATCGCCAGCACCAGTTGGGTCTACCACCTCCACTCTAAAAGCTGGTTGTTTAATCAGTTTACCTTTAAAATAGGCCAAAACCCCCTTATCTCCATCACTATATATGGGTAAATGAACTCCTTTTTTTGATAACCATTTGACAGCTTTCTTAGGATCGCTGATCTTAGTAATTCCTCTTAGTTCTAGACGATTACAGTGAATAACATCTGTAAACTTTAGAGCTGGATAAATAAATACCCAATCCTTTGAATTAGGCCTACTAACATCCAAGATTGTAATTATATTCTTTATCTTACAATATTCAAGAATCTCCCTTACTCTAAAGTCAAATTCTCCCAGTATTCCACAGGCTAAGTAAAAGATCTTAGGATTTTCCTTTTTTAAGACATCCATTACATACTCCATACTATGAAAGACATTAGCTCCAATATCTGATATAGTTCTTCTATCTTGGCCTTTAATGGTTAAAATTATTGATTTACCAGTATTCACACTTTCTATCTTATTAAAGAAACATTTAACTCCCTTAGAAATCATAAAATCTTTTATGAATTCACCAAGAAAATCTTTACCTATAGTTATAGCAGCCCCCACCTTTCCTTTTGCTATACCCAACTGAATTAAATCAATTGAGACATTTGCTGCGTGTCCACCAATCCAAAGCTTAATTCCGTATGGTGCAAAAACTAGATTTGATGGCAAAGGTATAGCAGATAAACCGCTTGCTATTATATCCACCATTACAAAGCCAGATACCAGAATTTTCAGCAATATTCCTTTTCCTATTAATCAAGAATCGTTTTAAAAATTATCGTTTCAATCCAGCTATTATAACTCCCTTTATAAAGTATTCTAATGCAAAGATGTAAAGTAAAAGAGGAACTACCATAGATATTATAGCAGCTGCTGCTAAATTAGGATAAGATACAGCAGTCCAAGAAAAGCTAACCATGAAGACTGCAACAGGAAGGTTGAAGATGAAAGGAGATGATGATACAAAGAGTGGCCAAAGCCAGTTATTCCAAGTCCATATGAAGTTAAATAGTCCTACAGTGTATAAAACAGGCTTTATTATGGGCAATAGAACGTTAAAGAGTATCTGTAATGTTGAAGAGCCATCTACTAAGGCTGCTTCTTCATAATCTCGTGGAACTGAGTCCAAAGCTTGCTTTACCAGAAAAACGCTAAAAGGACTTACCATTAGGGGTAGTATAACGCCTGCATATGAATTTAACATATTTAGATTGCTTAGAGTTATGTAAAGAGGTATATATAAGATGACTGTCGGTGTCATCATTCCCACAAGTACAAGCCAAAATAGCAAAGTCCGACCAGGGAAAACCAATCGGGAGAAGGCATAGCCCGCTAAAGTTGACACGAATAACACGCCAACTGTAACGCTTGCTGAATAGATGAAGCTATTAATTATCCATATAGAAGAGGTGGATTGTGTGAGCATATATATGTAGCCTTCTAATGAAGGATTTAAAGGATAATACTGAGGGGGTTTTGAGAATATAGTAGCGTTGAATGAGACGTCAGTTAAAATGTAAAAAGGTAGGATATAGAAAAGCAGTAGAAAGGCCAAAGGAAAGTAAGCTATTATTCTCCCAATTTCCATCTTACACTAACCTCTTATAAAGCCATCTAAATTGAAGTATGCTAATTACTAGTATTATGGGTATAACCATCATGCCTAAAGCTGAAGCGTAGCCAAAGTTATACCACCATTTAGCTTGTTTAACGATATAAAAGGCTAAGGATGAAGATTTCCATTCAGGTCCTCCATCCGTTAAAAGCCAAACAGGGTCAAAGATTTGAAAGTTCCAGATAAAACCAGTAACAACAAGAAAAACTATATATGGCATCATTATGGGAATCATAATACTGAAAAATGTTCGCAATTTTCCTGCACCATCTATTTGAGCTGCTTCTATAATTTCTGGTGGTATACTTCTAATTCCAGTCCTGATGATTAAAGTATTAAAGCCTAAATATACCCATGCTTGAATCAAGGTAACCATGAGGAGTGAACTATCAGTAGTCAGAGGAGATTGATATTTAATTGATAGCCCAAAGACATTATTAGATATTTCAACCCAATGGGAAAAAATGGCTGAAACGGAAAGATTATGTGAAATAGGCGAAGTTCGTACTCTTGAAATTCCCTGTTCTATTCGCTTGATAATAGTGGATGAATGTGAAACCCTAATATCTGCGCTCTATGACGATTCAACCTCTATCATTTCGGAAGGAGATGTTGCAATTTGGACTGATGAAAAGAACATATCCAGATTCATGAATTACTTCTTTTACCACCTTTGGAATGAAGCCAAACCTGTTGTTACCAAATTACCTACATAATTTATCTTAGCTTAGGTAGCAATCTACTATTCCTAGTAAGACTTTCAGAAACCTTCTATTAAAGTCTTATTCATCAAATCTTTTCCTTGCTCATATAGTATCTTATTAACCCTCTCTTTAGTTACTCCAGCTGTAGTACCAATAGCTCCTACACAGGCAGCACCACAGGCTTGACC
>JARVJX010000178.1 GCA_029775995.1 Nitrososphaeria archaeon
GAAGCTCACCACGCCTAATAAGCCTCTCATCAACAACAGACCAATACATAGATTAAAGCAAGACATAAGAAACTTAAAGAATTAAGCCACAAAGCACTAGATTTTAAATTTAAGCTTTGTAGAAATCCTATCATAAAACATAATTTATTTCACTTTAAACATAGGATCATTAGGAGAGTTGGATGTTGAAATTTAGAATAACTACTAAAGCTAGAAGTAAGGCATGGACCGTTATCTCCCTTTTCTTTTAATTTTTGCTTGTTTGGGCTCTGCAAGGTTTATAAATTCTGAGCTAATGGTTTCAGAGCCTCTAAATTCTCAAAGGTATTAGATAGCTCAGATTTAGGAAAGATCCTTATAAATTGGTCAAGGAAAGTTCTCCAAGAATTAGAGTAGCCTTAAGCTACAGTATTTATTTGGGCTTTTAGATTCTGGATAATTCTGGTTAGAGAGGGAAATGTTAAGTAATGCTAAAACATTTATTTAAACAAAGATATTAAAAACACTCATAAGCAAAACGTTAAAGACTTGAAGGAGCTCTATATAATCTATGTTTTGTATAGTAAGCTTGAGGAGATGCTTCACTCTAAAGGTGAAGATCTTTGGAAAGCATGGTATTGGTGGAGAAGCCTTCAATGAAGGTCAAGGCACTGTATCAAGTTTTAATAACGAGTAAGAAATAAATGTAAGAAAAAGGGAGTCTAGTTGGTGGAATTGATAGCTTCGGAGGAGCTGTTTAAGGTTAAGGTGAGCTCGAAGGGTCAAGTAGTCATACCCAGGCGTATTAGGGAAGCCCTAAATCTTAGTGAAGGAGATGAACTCGTCTTAATGCTAACTAAGGAGGGCCTACTCATAAAGTATCCAAGTAAGGTGGGAAGGCTTAGGGGCCTTCTCAAAGGGCTTGACATAGATATGGCAGAATGTGAAGCTATATTGAATGAGGCACGAAGAAGCCTAGCTAGGATCATCAAATAATGAGGTTGAAACTTGAACACTTACGTATGATAGTGTAGCCTTCCTCCACTACCTACTCGATAAACTTCCATCTAACGCTGATAAAGCCTTCAAAGAGGCTGAAGAGGGAGAGGCATCACTTTATTTACCACCATAGCAGCAGCAGAGCTCTACTACCTCTTCGAAAGGAAGAGGTGGATAAAGCAGTGGTCAGGGTTAAGGTGGAGATGAAGAGGCAAACCTCCTTCAACTATTATTCATTTAACGAAGAAGCCCTCAACCTCTTCGAAGAGACTAAGGCTAAGGAGATACACGATAAGATAATAATATCAAAAGCGAAGCTTCTCAAAGCCCAAGCCCTCATAACAAAAGATGAAGAAATACGAAAGCTGCAGGAAGTAAAAACCATATGGTAGAGTTCTTTAAGGAAAGCAATTTCGTTGAGCCTCTTTCTTTTTCAGGTTAATTCATCTCATAGGACACCTTTCTCTTCAATTCTGCAATTCTAACCTTGATAGAGCTCTTTAAAACAGGAATCCTTTTCTCTAAAGCATCTATTCTCTAAAGCATCTATTTTCATATCCACTATCCCCTCTAGCGTATCAAGCTTTTATTCAAGGCTTTGCTTTCTCCTATATCTCCGATAGCTGGTTAGTGGAGGAGCTTTACAGCTCTTATAACTTCAGTTTCTTCTTAGGATTTCTACTTCTTTTTAATAAGCTCTAAACATTAATAAATAAAAGAAACAACTATCTATTTTAAACTTTTTAGAAGGATTTGTTGAGTTTTTAAAACTCACCTCATATAAGATGCTATAAGCTTTATCCCCCTAACCTTAGATTCAGCTTCCGCTGATGGATGTATTAGGTATGCAAACATCAATAGGTATATCTCCTCCCTAAAGATTCCTATAAGCTTATCTATTCTCTCATGAAATCTCTTAACATCATCTTTATATATTCTCGATTTAGCCTCTCCCAATAAAGTTATCTTTTTACCATCCTTTAAACCTTCACCATATAAGTTAACCTCGATTTCTTCACCATTAACTTTAAAGAACCTTCTCTCTATGCTATCTAAATTTATACCTTCATTTCTATATAACCATCCTGGTAAAACAACTTTAGCTATATCCTCTAAACCAAAACCTATTGTATCAGAAAGTTTACCAACCTCTATGGATAAAGCTCTTAGACTCTCTTCTGTTCTCCTTTGAGCTTCAGCTAAAGTTATTACTGCTTCCTCAAGCCTACCTAACCTATCTTCAGCTTTACCTAAGCTATCTTCAGCTTTACCTAACCTATCTTCAGCTTTACCTAACCTATCCTCTACCTTACTTAACCTATCTTCAGCTCTCCTTTGAGCTTCAGCTAGCTTACTTACCTCTCCAGAAAGCCTTAGAACTGAGTCCGTAAGATTCTTCAAAGATAGTCTTATATCCTCTAAACCCAGTAATCCAACTACTATGTAGCGAAATTCTTCATCCTCCTTAAGTAGCCTTATTATCTCAGAGCGTATACTCAATACAATTAATTTGGTAAAGAGTGATATATAAATATCTCTAATAGAGATACTGGGATTGTCAAGATAAGCCCAACTAATCTCTAGATTATAGTCCTCTTTAAGAGAATCTCTTTAATCCAGCTGCTCAAGATAAGCCCAACTAATCTCTAGATTATAGAGCCCTATGAACACTAGAGCCCTATGAACACTAGAGCCCTATGAACACTAGAGCCCTATGAACACTAGAGCCCTATGAACACTAGAGCCCTATGAACACTAGAGCCCTATG
>JARVJX010000179.1 GCA_029775995.1 Nitrososphaeria archaeon
AGTATGTCTCAGCAAGAAAGTTCGTGAAGATGGCCAAGGAGATGGCCATGAAGGCATACATGTACAATCTGTTCATAGCCATGGTATAGACAAAAAGATGGTGAGGTCATCCCAGTCCAAGATGCAACGAGCACAGATTCGTGCAACAAACCATTTTCTAAAGTATAGAAATATAAAGTAATTAAAGTAAAATAAGGTGGTAAATATGGATAAAAGAGTGGCCTTAAGCTTCGTATTAGCTATAGTTTCAGTTATTGCCCTTGCTGTAATATCAATCCAAATAAGCCCTTTTCTTAACCCTCCAGAAAAGGTTAGAGAAATAGCAGTCATGACTCCTTCACCCTCATTACCAACCGTTATTCAAACTCAAACGGCTACTATTGAAAAATTGGTAACTATTACTGAAGAAAGAGTGGTTCCTCAAGAAGAGGCTACAGAAAAATCTATAGCTATAAGAGCTCTTACCAACCAAACAGAACCCCAGAAAACAAATGTAACAACGGTAACTTTAACAATTACAATCGCTCCTGTAGCAATAGAAACTGTTACTGTAACTAATATACTAACGGTAACTACAACTGAAACTGTTACCATAACTAGAACTATTACTGTAACTGCAGGAGGATGATTTGTAAAGGAGTCATCCTATTAGAGGAATGACGAGGGCCAAACATCTACTTTACTTGGCAGTTCTGATGGGTATCTTTTATAGATTATATGGCATGCTGATTCCAATAACGATTTAGGGCTATCAGAACTCTCCCTTCCCATTTCAACCTAGCTATATGGTCTAGTTTGGCGGGGAAATGATGACCGACTGGCTCTATGATTCATGGAGACGAGCTTACTATAAGCCTGACTGGCTCACTCGGTCACTTACACTTTACACCTCTATAGCACTCGGAGCTCTGATCAAAGGAAGAAGCATACTAAAGAAGTGTCGTGATAAGGAGTTGGTCGAACTAGGAATTACAAGAGATCTACAAGTCGACAAGAAAGCCTAGGGTTTATGGGATGAATTTCAATAGGTTTAAATAGATTAAGAGTATCTGAGTTTGAGCGAGTCCCTCGAATGAGGCTTTGAGCCTAAAAGTCCGAATAAGGCTCAGAGCTGAAGTAAGTAGGAGGAAAAAGAAGGAGGTTCGGAGAAGCGGACTATGGACTATATGTCCATAGCAGGGACTGATTGGCAAAGCCTGAACTTGGCAACTATAAAAAATTATTAGAGCAAGAATCTCCCACCTCCAGTAGTGGAGGGATCTAACTAACAAAGCCTATAGAAACTCACCTACCAGAGCTTGATTGGACTGAATTCTTTAAAACAGGCCTTGCCTTTCTTCATTAAACTTTTAGAAGGGCTATTCTGTTCTTCTTCGCACTTATCCCTTTTGCTGTTATAGCAGTTCCTACCTATCTTATCTATAGGTATAGGAAGCTCAAGAATGCTAAAGCTATTAAACGATTCTAAAGTAGGAAAAGCTCTAAAAAGATATTAACTTACAGGAGTTAAATTCAGTTTTTCTAATATTATCTTTCTTAGCTCTCCTTTGTGCTCCTCCTTAAGGTCTGTTAAAGGTGATCTTACTTTACCCCCTGACAAGCCTAAAATATCCATGCTTGCTTTCTCAAAGGATAACCAAAGGGAAGAGTCCATGTAGGGAGGAGATAAAATTGTAGTTGATGGGCTATAGAAGGGTGCAATTTCTTTAAGATAAGATTCATAAACACTCAGCTTATCTAACATCTCTTTAACCTCTTTATAATTCTTATTTAGTCCAGCCTTAAGAAGCTCTAAGCAAAAATCAGGCATATAGTTTGCATAACCAGATACAAAACCCCTTACTCCTAAAAATACTGTAGCTCCAAACCACCATTCACCTCTTCCTTGCATTATAGGTACTTTGTGACCAGCTTCTCTTATTTGCGCATCAAGCAAGGGAATATAAGGGCTATTCTCTTTAACACCAACCAAATTATTCACTTCTTCTGCCAATTTCTTTAAAAGGTGAGGCTTCATGTATATTTTTGATACATCAGGGTTATTGTAGACTACAAGCCCTATATCAATAGATTCTGCAATTCTCTTATAGTGAAGGTATAAGCCTTCCTCATCAGGTACATGATAGTAAGGGAGAACTACCATCACACCATCGGCTCCAATATCTTGGGCATATTTGCACTTTTCTATAGTACTTTTTGTACCAGCTGAAGAAGCTCCTGCCACTACAGGAACTTTCCCATTAACTTCATCAATTACTACTTTAATGGTTTTCTTCCACTCCTCATCACTTAAAGCATAAAACTCTCCGGTGCTACCGCAAGGGGTTAAGATTAAGGGCCCCTTATTTCTCTTCTCAACCAAAAAGCGAGTATTTTTTCTTAATCCGTCATAATCCACTTCTTCATTGGATTTAAAGGGTGTTAGCTGAACTACCAAAACTACCCCTTTCTGTATGTAATCCCTAAGCTTTTCAGGTTCCATGCATCATATGTTATCTTACCTAGTATTTATATTTTAAAGAGAAATTGCTCTAACACTATGCGTAATATTTCTACTAGGTTGTGTCCCAAAAGTTTGTTTCATCATTTGGTCAAGCATCTTAGACTTGGCAGGTAATGGGCTTTTTGGCGGTCATAGCTGTGGGGGGAGATAAAGAAGAG
>JARVJX010000017.1 GCA_029775995.1 Nitrososphaeria archaeon
TCATAGACTTCAAGAAAGTCCAAGCTAAGAAGAAGCTCACCACGCCTAATAAGCCTCTCATCAACAACAGACCAATACATAGATTAAAGCAAGACATAAGAAACTTAAAGAATTAAGCCACAAAGCATTTTTAATAGATTGTTTATATTATAACCTAGCTTAATGATATTAAACTAAAGGTGAAAGTCTTTTATTCTAAATCGTTAAATTCTGTCATATAGTATGGTTATGAACAGGGGGTTTAAAAATGAACACATGCCTTGTAGGGCTTACTTCGGGAGGTTGTAGAGTTTTAAAGGATTTATCTAGGGTTTGTGGAAAAAATAGCAAATGTATTTACATAAGCTTTGATGAAGAGGATCTACCTACCAAAGAAGGTTCTTTATTGCTGAAAGCTAATCTTAAAGATTTTAATAGTATTTACAAGCTTAGGGGGAAAGCCAAGCACCAGCTATCAAAGCTAGATGATTTAATTGAGGGTTCTTCTTTTGTAATAGTTATAAATGGATTGGGATGTAAGACTGGAAGTGCTTTAGCCCCTTTGATATGTGAGAGAATTAAAGCGAAGGGTATAATGAGCCTTTTTATAGGCTTAATGCCTTTTAAATTTGAAAAGAATAAGCACTTTTTAGCTGGTAGAACATTAGAATATATAAGAAAGTTATGTGATGGTGTTATTTTGATAGATAACGATGAACTCTTAGATCTTTATCCAAATCACACCTTAGAAGAGGCATACTCTTTAGCCAATAAAACTGTAACATCACTCCTATCAATGCTGTTACATGCTAATGAATATGGATTCACTTTAAGAAAGCTTTTTACTCAAGTATCCCAGGGATATACAATCTTAAGCTTAGCTGATTCGAAAGAAAGGGTAGAGGATGCTATAGAAGAAGTTTTGAGCAGAGCTTGGTCTCAAGTTAATCTTAGTAAAGCTAATGGCTTAACAGCTTTATTAAAGGGTAAAGTTACTTTAAAGCAGCTAGAAGAAATAGTTAACATTTTAAGGGTTCAAGGAGATGATTTTGAGCTTAACACCTTTGTTTCCTCAGATAACAGTGCGGGTATAAGGGCAGCTTTAGTAGTTAGTGGATTGAGCTACACTAAATTCAATAACTATGATCCTCTGCTAACCTTAAATCAGCTTGATGCAGAATTTGAATATAATATGAACAATTCAGCAGAAGGTATAAGTAATCTAACCAATATAGAAGTTTGAGGGGTATCTATAGTCTAGTATTGCATCTAAAAGAAGATGTTGAGCTGAAGGTTGGTTCTTTAGGTTACATTAAGTTTGATCACCCTTACTATATTTACACAGGTTCAGCCTTAGGAAATAGAAGGAATATTCTTGAAAATAGGATTCTTAGACATTTAAGAAGGAAAAAGAGAAAGTTTTGGCATATAGATTACATTACTGAAAGTGAAAAATTTCAGGTAGAGAAAGTAATTTTAGCTGAAACAAATGAAAGATTAGAGTGCGAGATTAGCAGAGCACTTATGGAGAATTTTTCTTTAGGTTATGTAAAAAGGTTTGGAAACTCAGATTGTAAAAACTGTGAGTCTCACCTAATAAAGTTAGATTCAAAGGATCATATAAAAAAGCTCCTTTACGTTTATAAAAAATTAGGTTTAAAGCCCAAAATCTTAAACAGTTCTAATTTTGAAGTAAAGCATATTACTATACAAGCTAACTTAAAGTAATGAAAAGGTTAAAGGAATTAAGAAGCTGGAACCAGTTTATTCAATGGATTAAAGAAAATTTAAAGGATGAAGAGCAATTTGAAAGGCTTGATTGGTTAGCTGAGTTTGATAAAACCTTGAATCTTAATGAAGCTATAGAGCTTGTATTAAGCAACTATCCAAGTCTATGGAAAGAAGAAGTCCTTCAATGTCATTATAATAAACCCAAGTATATTGTATTTATGAGGTTTCTAATTGAGAAAATGGTAAGAGGAGAAGTAAAAGTTAGTTATAGAAAAACACCAAAGTATGGTTTATACTATGTTATAAATAGTAGGTTTAAACCTAAAGGAGAATTAATAATAGAGTTCTATAAAACAGATAAAATAGATCCCAATAAGTTAACTGATGAAGAGGCTCAGTTAGCTGGTATAGATTCAGCTGAAGAAATTAGAGCCTTATTCAAGAAGTGGTATGGGGATCCTTTACCTATGATGTTTAGAAATTGGTTTAGAGTTAAAGAAATCTTAGAATAATGGTTTAGACTTCTGCTAAAGAAACTGTAACAGTATTATCTTCCTTTACCATCTTAACAGTTATCTTTCTAGGAGGCTTCTCAATACCCCTTAACCATAGAAGCTCATTTAGCTTGGTATCAATCTTAACCTCTTCGGCCTTTGAATGCTTTAGGGCAAACTCTTTAATTATGTTTATAGCCCTTTCAGTTCTTCTCTTTCTTGGGGCTACCCAAGCTTTTCTCAGAGGGATATTGTAGATTCTCTCAAACTTTTCACTCAACTTATCACCTACTTAAGCTTTAATCCCTTCCTTCTCCAATTCCTTCTCTTTGGATTTGTTCTTACCTTTCTTTTTGTCTTTACAATAACCCAAGCAGGTACTGCTCTATTGCTCTTTAAGGCTTTCATATATCTCTTCTTTACCCCTGAAGGCTTTCTACTGGCCATTAAGCCCACCTTATCCTGAACTCCCTTTTATCCTTTTGTAAAGCTAATAAAAGCTGCTTAAGCTCTTCATCGGTAAGAGCCCTATTTAACTTTCCTGATGTATATAATTGAATTACATGGTTCTCCACTGCTTCTGCAATTTCAGGTCTAACCATTCTTACATTAGCTAACCTTTCCCTAGCCTCACTAGTAAAGACCAATCTAAGGAGCCTCTCCTTTAAGGCTTTCTTCTTTGCCTCTTCAAGGGCTTTATCTTCTCCTTCCATTTTACCTTCTATACTTTAAAAGAGCAGGATTTTCCTTTCCTAACTCATCAAAGATTTTGCTACTTATTTCTTCTACCTTATTTTTCCCTTTGTCTGTTAAAATTCTACCTTCTTTAGTTTTTTTGACAAATCCAGCCTGCTCTAATTGCTGCAAGGCTCTTCTTATTATGGCTCCACCAGCATCCCTATGATGGCCAGGAAAGTAACCTCTTCTCTTTCTTCCCCCATAGATGCTTCTTAAATCATCAACCCCTAAGGGACCATGCGTATATAGTTTTCTTAAAAGACTTGCGCATCTGATAGCCCACCAATCCTTTTCTTGGGGAGGTCTTTCGGTATGGGAACCTGTTTTAACAAATTCAGCCCAAGGAGGGGGTACTATATAAGGTACCCTCTTGAGATAATCAGCTAACCTTTTTATCAACATATCAGCTGGTACATCATAGGCACTGCTCATTTTCTAACCCAACTAATAGCTAATTAGGTGTATTTAGGTCTTAATATATGCTCAGAACCTGAGTATATATTAAGAAAGGACTTTTCATACTTTCAAAGAGTAGTGTAGTAGCTTTAGAAATATTAAATAGATTACCAAGAACTAAAATCAAAAAATGGGAAGTATTAAAGAGCTGTAAAGAACTTAAAAAGGGATGGACAGATAACTTATAAAGATTTTTTATTTAATATTTTCCTATAAACATGCTTGCAGTTTAAACAGGTTACAGTTAATATTTTACTCCTAATTCTAATTCTTGAATTTACTCCAAAGACCAAAAATTGCTTGCAACTATGACAGAAGAATCTTTTAAGCTCAAAGGGCAACCGAAGATTAAATCTTAATTGTATTCTTCTTGCCAATTCAGCCTGTTTCTTAGCCAAATCTAAATCGTATCTCGCAGTATCTAGAGCTATATAGATCAGTCTTTTAACCCTCTGATAGGCTATATCCTTTACCTTCTTCATTTAATAAGATTAAATCTTACTTCTAAATATAGCTTTATATGCTTACCTTAATATTGGCTGATGCATCTTTAGAGTTGGTACCTAGGAAAATAGCAAAGCATAGCTCTGTAGTTAAGCTTGCTAGGAGAAAGGGAAAGAAACCTGAAGAAATTCTTTTAGATAGGAGCTATCACCATTCAGCCATGCTTAGTTTGCCTTTCAGCTATAAAAGAGGAAGACCTGATATAGTTCACTTTGCCTTACTTATAGCTACTTCTTCTCCTCTATATCGCATGAATAAGCTTAAAATTTTTGTTCACACCATAAACGATAAGCTAATAGTTTTATCTCACGGATTAAGATTTCCTAAAGCCTATCATAGGTTTGAAGGGTTAATGGAGCAGCTCTTTAAGATTGAAAGAATCGAATATAAAGGGAAAGCTCTCCTTGAGCTAAAAGAGAAGGATTTTGAGGGGCTTATGAAAGAGCTTAAATTGAAGAGAGTTATAGGCTTATCAAGAAAAGGTAAAGCTTCCACCTTTGAAGATGTTGCAAGAAAGTTAGAGGATAACTCAGCCATTGTGATAGGAGGCTTTCCTAAGGGTTCCTTTACTGATAAAGTCCTTAAGAATATACATGAGCTTTATTCCGTTCATAAACTGTCTTTAGAGACTGCTTTAGTAGTAGATAGAATCCTTTATGAGTATGAAAAAGTTTATCAATAGGGCTTTAGTAAGTAAAATTATGCGAGCTTATATATTTATTACTGCTAAGCCTGGAACTTCAGAAGATATAGTTAAAGCTGTAGAATCTATAAAGACAGTAAAGGGAGTTACTCAAGCTGATTCTATTTACGGGAGATTTGACGTTATAGTAACCCTTGAGGCTGATACCTTAGAAGAGGTTAGCAGAATTGTTTATGATGTAATTGAAAAAATTCCCAATGTAATACATACCGAGACAGCTCTGGCTCTATTTCCTAGGAGGTAAAAAATGGGAGTAATAGCCTATGTATTAGTAAAGACTAAACCAGGAACTTCTGCTCAGATAGTAGGTTCTAGGGTTATAAGAGGAGTAAAGATGGCAGATAGTGTGTTTGGTAGATATGATGCTATATTAGTTCTATCTGCAAATGATTTAGATGAATTGAATAAAATTTTATATGAGGTTATTGAGAAGCATCCCAATGTAGAGCATACAGAGACCCTAGTAGCTATACCAAGACCAATAAAGGAAGAAGTGAAACCTCCTCCAAAGGAAAAGATTACCCCTATAGCAGCCTTTCATTGTCCTAGCTGTAAAGCCTTAAATGAGGTTAGTGCAGCCTTCTGCTCCTTTTGTGGCTTTGAGTTTAAGTGGACTTAAAAATTTAGCTAACCTTAAAGTTTAATCAACCAAATTTACCTTGGAATCTTTATAAGGAAGGTTAAAAAGGATAAAAAGAGGTAAAGAGGAGCAGCTAAAATTGCGGTGGTCGTCTAGTCTGGTCTAGGACAGTGGCTTTCCGAGCCACTAACTCGGGTTCAAATCCCGGCCACCGCACCCTTAATTAAGTTTAAATATATTAGCTTCCCATACGGTTGTGCATAGCTGGTAAAAGTAGATATAAGCTCATGCTTAAAGATCCAGATATTCAAAGGTGGTTCAATAACTAAGCAAGAGGCAACGTGATCACTGCTGAGGAGAGGTTGAGAAGGCTTGGTAGGTTTTGTGAAGTTACAGGTTATAACCCTAAGTCCCTTATAGAGTTTAAGAGGTCGAATCCTGAAGGCTTCGATAACTTCATCATGGACTTTGTAGATAAATCTCTGAAGAGTGAGAAGCCTGCTCAAGTGAGGAATAATCTCATAACGATCAGATCTTGGCTTGCACACTTCGGCTTGAAGTTAGAGAGAAAGATCAAGCTACCAGTTGAGGATTATGTGGAGGAGATAGTACCGAGCAAGGAGCAGCTTGCATCAATATTGAGACACTGTGATCCAAGGTCGAGAGTTATAGCTTCACTTATGGCCTTCTCTGGTATAAGGCCTGAGAGCATAGGCAACTACCTTGGGAGCGATGGTTTGAGGATAAAGGATTTGCCTGAACTTCATATCGATAAGGGCACGGTCACATTCGAGAAGGTCCCCCACCATCATCATTGTGAGAAAGACTTTGAGCAAGGCAAGGCATCAATACTTCACATTCCTTCCTGATGAGGGCTGTAGATATTTGAGGGAGTATTTGGAGCTGAGGCTGAGGCAAGGCGAGGATATAAACCCTGAGAGCGCCTTGATAAGCCATATCAGACCAAGTAAGCTGAGTTTTCTGCGCACAACAAAGCTGAGTTGGGAGGTGAAGCTAGCGATCAAAAGGGCTGGTAAGGTATAGCAGGTATAGGAAGAGGGGGTCAGAGCTCATAGGGGATAGGTTTTAACCCTTTAAAAGGGTTTTTAGTTAGGCTATAAGGTTACATGAGCAACTGTAAATACTTCAGCCTATTATACGTTGAACAAGCTAAGGGGCACGATTTAACCATAAGGAGAGGGAGGACTTTACAGAGAAGTTCAAGGGAAAGGGGGTCATCCTGGGTAAGGCCTACGTAGATGGAACCTTAGAGGAGATGATGAGATGAGGAGGAGAGGAGAGGCTTGGAGTAAATAGCTATAAAGAGGGCTATGATAAAGAATTAGGAGGGAGGGCCTACTAAAGATCCCTATGGAGGGTTAGGATGATGGAGACATCTTCTCTTAGGACCTTACCCAGCTTCGTAAGAGCCATTACAAGGAAAGGGGCCATAAAGATAACCCTATCGATATTAGCCTTCAATATACTCCAATCAATGGGGAGATTTGATGGGAACTAGGGTCTAGAGTTATAATTGGTAAAAAGAAAAGGAGAATAATCTGTTTTTGAAATGAATTTTCCGACACCCTTATTGAGGAAAAAGGTAAGCGTTAGATCGTTGAAGACGCTAGCATTGAAGCTGGAAAAGGACCATATTCTCAGGCAGGTTTTATCAATTGGGCCAGAAATAATGGATGCAAAGAAGTTCCTGACAAAGTTCTTACGTGATTAAAGCCATTTTGAATTTGAACTCAATTAAGTTTAAACACCGGCCACCGCACCACTGGTTGCTAAGTAGATTTTCATTAAGAGGTTAGAATCTCTTAGTAAGGCTTCTGTAACCAAGCAAACCCTGTATCTTGGAATTTTGCCCTTTTAATGCGGTAAAATAGCCTCAGCAGCTTGCTAAAGCTACAGTTCCAGATTTCGTAATCTAATTTTCGTTCTCTTCATAGTAAAGATGGCAAGCTACATAATGATCTTTACTAACCTCTATCATTTTTGGTTCTATTTTTTTACACCTTTCCATCATATAGGGGCATCTAGGATGAAATCTGCACCCCTCTGGAGGTTTTAAAGAACTAGGAACCTCACCTTTTAAAATTATTCTATCTCTCTTAGCTTCAGGATCAGGTATGGGTAAAGAAGATATTAAAGCTTGAGTATAAGGATGAGAAGGATTTGAAAAGATATCTTCTGTTGAGCCTCTCTCAACTACTTTCCCCAGGTACATCACAGCTACTCTATCACTTATATGCTTAATAACTCCTAAGTCATGGGAGATAAATAGATAAGTAAGGTTAAACCTTTCCTTAAGCTCCATTAGAAGATTAAGAATTTGAGCCTGTATAGATACATCTAAGGAAGATACAGGTTCATCAGCCACTATAAAATCTGGATTAACGGCTATAGCTCTGGCTATTGCAATTCTTTGTTTTTGGCCCCCGCTAAATTGGTGAGGATATCTATTTGTATGCTCTCTGCTTAATCCAACCATCTCTAATATTTCCTTCGCTCTATTTAAAGCTTCCTTTCCTTCACAAATCTCATGAAGCTCTAACATACGCTTTAGCATGTTACCTACACTTATCCTTGGATTCAATGAGGAGAAAGGGTCTTGAAATATCATCTGCATCTTTCTTCTATATTTCCTTAACTCGTTTCTTTTAAGTAAGGATATATCCGTGCCATCAAAGATTATTTTTCCTGAGGTAGGGTCAATGAGCCTTATAATACATTTTCCTAAAGTAGATTTACCCGAACCACTTTCTCCAACTAAACCTAGGGTTTCTCCCTTCTTTATATCTAAGCTAACATCACAAACAGCGTGAACAACTTGCTCCTCTCTTTTAAAGATTTTTGAGGATAGATAAAAAATTATACCTTTCTCAACAGGAAAGTGCTTCACTAAATTTTTAACTTGAATTAGCATTTCACTCATAGCTAATCATAAAGATGACAGGAAACTTTATGGTTTGGAGCTACTTCTTTTAGCTCTGGCTTCTCAGTTTTGCATCTATCAAAGGCATAGGGGCATCTAGGATGAAATCTGCACCCAGAAGGTAGATTAAAAGGATCTGGAATACTTCCTTTTATATAGAACAAGCTTTGGAGCCTACCTGTTACAGTAGGTATGCACTTAAGCAGACCCTGAGTATAAGGATGCTTTGGAGCCTTAAATAGTGTTTTAGTATCTGTATATTCTACGATTTCTCCTGAATACATCACAGCTACCTTATCACACATCTCAGCCACTAAACCTAAATGGTGAGTAATGAGCATTATAGAGCTAGAGAACTTTGACCTTAATTCCTTCATAAGCTCCAATATTTGAGCTTGTATGGTTACATCAAGATTTGTTGTAGGTTCATCGGCAATGAGCATTTTTGGGTTACAAGCTAAAGCCATGGCTATCATTACCCTCTGCCTCATACCTCCACTAAGCTGGTGAGGATAATCCTCTAATCTATCTTGGGCTGATGGTATTCCTACCAAATCAAGCATCTCCTTTGCCCTCTTTAAGGCTTCAGCCTTTGAGAGTTTTTCATGTAGTTGCAAAATTTCAGCTATCTGTTCTCCTACCTTATAAACTGGATTTAGGGCAGCTGTAGGGTCCTGAAAGATCATAGATATCTTCTTTCCCCTAACCTTTCTCATCTCTTCATCATTTAGCTTAAGAATATCTTGCCCATCAAACAATATAGAGCCATCGATAATTTTTCCAGGATAGGGTACCAATCTCATTAACGAAAGGGCTGTAACGCTCTTGCCACAACCACTTTCTCCAACTAAACCTAGGGTTTCTCCCTCACCTATTTCAACATTAACACCGTCCACAGCCTTAACGGTTCCTTTTTCTAGGAAAAAGTATGTTCTTAAATTTTCAATTCTAAGAAGATTCCTTTTTTCATAAAAAAACGAGTCAGAACCAGCTGGGTGTACTTCCACACTGAAAATCGGTTTAATTAATTTATAAATATTCTTCTCTTGCAAGTTGTTATTCTTTTTAGGAAGGGTATATTAGGAGTTATTAGAGGGTAATATCAGGAGATACCAAATCTAATTAAAGGAAATAGTTGTAAATTTTATAAATAGTCTTTAAGAATGTAAAGGTATGGTCGATTTAATTCTCTTAATTAGGTTTTTAAAGATAGGTATCGTTGTCTTAGGTAGTTTAATAGCCTATTATGGCTTTAGAGGATTTTTAAGAAATAAAAGCAAATCTCTTCTATTACTTTCTATAGGCTTCATATTTATCACTTTAGGCTCTTTTACAGCAGGAGTACTCTTTGAGTTCTTTGGATATTCTTTGATAATGGTGAATATTATCGAGCCTATAGTCCAACTAATAGGATTTCTCCTAATAGTATATTCTTTAGTAGGGAAAATATATTGAGTTCTTTAGCTAACCTATGTAAGAAAAGGTAACCCACTAGAAATGAAAATTCTAGATGAGGATGCAAAAGATAGAGTTATAAGAGCTTTATCTGATAGGTATTCAAGAATCATAGTCTTTTCAACCATAGAAAAGGCCAGATCAGCTATTGACCTTAGCCAAGAAACCAACATACCCATTAGCACTGTTTATAGAAGGATTCATGAACTTCAACAAGCTGGTTTAATAGTTGCTGAGAGAAGTGTATTATCGGAGGATGGTAAAAGGTATGAGCTTTACAGGAGCACTATTAAGGTAATAAAAGTAAATTTTGGGTCAAATTCTGTAGAGGTTGAAGTAATTCCTAACGAAGATGTGATTGGGAAGTTCTTAAGGCTCTGGAGCGAAATAAAGGGAGCGTCAAAAAACTTGATTTTTCTTTAGCTTCTTAAGGAATGGATCATATATAAGAATAATATCATACTTGCTAATACAAAGGCTCCTGAATAAGCATTAGGTAAAAAATTAATAGAAAAAAAGTGTTGTAGCATAGTTCCAATTATTCGCCATCCATTTCCTAAGGTAATTAAGTAGAGAGGAATCAAACTTAGCCCTTTGTAAGGGGTTTTATTAAAGAGAATAGGTGGTAAAAGTATAGGACCATAGGCTATAATGGTTGAAGCTATAAAACCAACTGTAAGGGCATGAATAAAGGAATCTCTTAGGAAAAAGGAGTTTAAAGAACCAAACTCCAAGAAAAAGGAATAAAAGAATCCAAAGATTGAAGCTAAAATCAACCAGAGAGAAGCCACAAGGGTAACTTTACTGAAGTAAAGATATCTCATTCTATCCCTCTCACTCATCCTATCGATTATAGGCCCCCTAGTGATTCTTTTGAAAGCATCTAGAGAAAAGAGAAAGATTAGGGAGCCTAGGAGAAAAAATAAGGAGGAAAAGCTCAAGAACTTTAAATCTCCCCTTAGAAAAGATGAGAAGGATAAAGCATTAGTTATAGCTAATAATATAAAGGCCATTTTAACAAAATTTCTTCTTAGATGGGCTATGCGAAAGTGAACAGTCCTAACCATTACTCCAAAGATCATCATACAAGGAAAACCTAAGAGGAGGAACTGTAAAAAACCAGGATTACGGTAAATAAAAGTAGTAAGGCCAAAAGGAGCTTCTGAAATTACTTTTCCAAAGGCTGCTAGGATAAGGTCAATTATACCTAGGCTCATGAATGGTTCTGCTAAAGCTAAAGGGCCTGAAGGTTTCCCTAAAGTTCTTAACATTATAATAGCAAAGATTAAATCTCCTAAGAAAATTAAGAGGCTACCATCTAAAGCTCTTAAAAAGTCCTTAGCTAAAGTTACACTGAAGATGATAAAAAGATTTCCTATAAAGACTAGTATTATAGATAGATAAGCCAAATCTATTCTATCTAAGCTCTTATTCTTAAAGCGTGGTATGAGAGTATAGGATACACTCATGATAAAAAGATTTAGAAAACCAAAGATTTGAAGATCAGGATGAATTAGAAATAAAGCACCATCATACCTTATACTTAAGCCACTTATAATAGCTAACCATAGAGCCCCAATAAAGCTTCCCAAAAGGGCTAAAATACTACCTAAAATTATACCAAATACACTAAGCTTAGTTAAAGGATTTAATTTTCTTCTTATTTTTAAATTCATCTTTAGAACCTTTATCTAGAATACGATGGAAATAAATAACCATTTCCTTAGCAAAGGAATAGCTAGATTATAAGAGAGACAATGAATGTAAGCTAAAAGATGATGATTAAAGGATACAAATCTTAGGGCTCAAAATAAACATTTATCTCTCAGTTCTCTTTCATAGTTAAGTGGTATGAGGGTTTGGGTTACACTCGAGCTGAAGTTATGATAACTAAACCTAAAAGGATCAACCTTTTATTCTATTTTTCTGGTGGATAGTAGTTCAGTATAAAACCATAACCCTAAACTTAACTGAAAGATTAAATTTAAAGAGCATTATGGAAACGACCCTTACATTGGAATATGAGAGAAAGATGAAAGTAAACATCACCAGCTTATATTAAGATTATGGGTAGAGAGGTAGTTACATTAGTGTTATGTTAAATGTGCCCGAACCCCTTCTTGGTGTTGAAACCCTTGAAGCTTTAGGCTCAAAGCTAGACCTACACAACTTTACTGGTATGGTATCGGGGTAGGTTATTTCCATAACCATCTTCAGAAAGAAAGACCACTCCACCTTCCTGAACCTATCATAAGCCCTCCAATCTAATGCCCTTAGCCTGCATGTGATCGGAGTTTGCGTGTAATAGAAGGGAGAGATAGTGCCGGGGATGGGTTTCGAACCCATGACCTTTACCCGGTTATGTTCGCGCTAGCGAGCACAACCTCCAGATTATGAGTACCACCCTTTTTGGAGGCTGGCGCTCTAACCGGCTGAGCTACCCCGGCAACAATAAGTATTAAGGAGCTTATTTAAAGTCTTAATGGTTAAAGCTTAAATAATTAAAATTTAAACCTTAGCTAAGTGATTAAAATGGGTGATTATGTTCATAAGCTGTAAAGGTTATACCCTTACCTTACTTACTATAAGGAGGTTTTAAATTGGTCAAGGTTAAGTTAGCTCTTCCTAAAGGTTCCTTGGAGAAAGATACTCTTAAATTATTTGAGAGAGCTTGGTACAAAGTTTATGGAGCTGATAGGAGCTATAGACCCCTATTAAGTGATGAAGATATAGAGGTTAAGCTTCTAAGACCTCAAGAAATACCTCTCTTTGTAGCCTATGGTTTGCAAGATGTAGGAATAACAGGGGAAGATTGGATTAGGGAAACTAACGCTGATGTGAAGACTTTACTGAACTTAGAGTATGGTAAAGTTAGGTTAGTATTGGCTCTCCCTATACTATTTAATGTAAACACTTTATCGGAGCTTATAAACAAATTTTACAAAGAGAATAAGATTTTAAGAATTTCAAGCGAATACCTAAAAATTCCTTCCTCTTATATAATGAATAATGAGGCTTATAAAAGAATTTTTGGGGATAAAGAACCCTTAACAATTACTCCCTGGTGGAGAAAAGGAGAAAATGATAGGGTTAGGATTTACCTTAGCTTTGGAGCTACAGAAGCTAAGCCTCCTGAAGATGCCGATGCCATAGTGGATGTTACAGAAACAGGGACCACTTTAGAGAAGAATAATCTAAAGGCTATAGAAGTTTTAATGGAATCTTCAGCCGTTTTAATTGCCAACAAGGATTCTATTAGAGATGAAAATAAGAGGGAGAAGATATATGATATAGTAACCTTACTAAAGGGAGTTATAGAGAGCGATAAAAAACTTCACATCTTTTTAAATGTAAAGGAGGAAAATTTAGAAGAGCTTCTTGAGCAGTTGCCAGCTTTAAAGAGACCCACCATAAGTCCCCTATCAGAAAAGGGTTGGTATGCCATTAATACTATAATAGATAAGAAATCCTTTCTAAAGCTTTTACCTACTTTGAGAAGGTTAGCCCAAGGTTTGGTGGTTCATGAGCCTCAACAGATATTACCTCTGGAAGAAATATCAAGGAATGAGAAGGAAGAATGATTAAGGTATTTAGGGCTAAGGAGGATCCTAAAGATTTAGCTGAAAGGGTAAGGAGCACTTTTAAAGTAGAGCAAGAAGAGCTGAATAGGGTAAGGGAGGTAATAGAGCAGGTAAAGCTTAGAGGAGATAAAGCCCTCATCGATTACCATTATAAGTTTGATGGTGTAAAGCTAAGAGAGGATGAGATAAGGGTTAAAAAAGAGGAGATTGAAAGAGCTTATTCTTATGTATCAGAAGCTCAAATAAAAGCCTTGAAGTTTATCATAAAGAGGGTTGAGAATTTAGCAAAGTTGGAGTTAGAGGGTTTACGAAAAGATGTAGCCTTTGATAACATCTTAGTAAAGATGGATTATCGAGCGCTAGATAGTGTGGGATGCTACGTTCCCTTTGGTAAAGCCAGCTATCCTAGCTCTCTAATTATGGCCTGTTCCACAGCAAGGGTAGCAGGAGTTAAAAGGTTAGTAGTCTGCTCTCCTTTAAAGAAAGAAGATAGCCTGCTTTTGGTGGCTTCAGATTTATGTAAAGTAAATGAGTTTTATAGGGTTGGAGGGGCTCAAGCTATAGCTGCCTTAGCCTATGGCACTGAAAGCATTAAACCAGTAGATAAAATCTTTGGACCAGGAGGTAAATTTGTTACCTTAGCAAAATATTTGGTTAGCAAGGATAAGCCCATAGATTTCTTAGCCGGACCTACAGAGCTCCTCGTAATAGCTGATGAGAAGGCTAATGAGAAATTTATTGCCTGGGATTTAATGGCTCAAGCTGAGCATGATATAGATACTTTGTGTGGCTTAATAACCAATTCAGAAAGCTTAGTTAAAAAAGTTCAGAATGAATTATCAAATTTGATAAAGAGTGTTGAGAGAAGAGAAATTATTCAAGAGGCTTTATCAAAAAATGGCTTTATAATAATCTGTGATAGCCTAGAATATATTGTTGAATTTGCCAATTCTCTTGCACCAGAGCACTTACATATATTAATGGAAGGCTTGGAAGATAAGGTTAGCTCTGCTGGATTAATAGCTCTAGGGGAATATACTCCAATAGCTGCCTGTGATTACTGTATAGGAACAAATCATATTTTGCCTACCTTAGGCTACTCAAAATTTTATTCAGGCTTATCTGTTTTGGATTTTGTAAAGAGAGTAAAGATAGTTAAGGCAGAGAAAGAGGCTTTAAAGGAGCTTGCAGAGCCTATAAAGGAGTTGGCTTTAGCTGAAGGCTTACCAAATCACTATCTATCGGTATTGAAGAGGATAGAAGATGCCTGAATACAAAGCTTTAAAGCTTTCCTCACCAGCCTTTTTAAGGGAAGATTCTCCCATTTATGAAGCTAAAGCCATAGTTTTTGACTGTGATGGGGTTTTGATAGATGCAAGAGATTCCTACAATATGGCTGTAGTTAAAACCGTTGAGTATATAATGGGAAAGCTAACAGGGATTAGGTTTAAAGCAAAGAGAGATATAATCAAGGCTCTTTACCTTCTTAGAAGTAGTGGAGGTTTTAATAGCGATTGGGATTCTACCTATTGCATAATTCTTAAGCTCTTTTCAGAGCTTCCAGAAAGTTTTCTATCAAAATTTAATTCTTTATTACAGGGAGGAAAAAAAGAAAATCTGAATCTTTATGAAAAGTTGAACGAGTTATCAAAGGGCTTAAAGAAGACAATAAAAGGGGAGCAATTAAAGGAAGCATTATATTCTCTTGAAGATTTTAAGGCTGATGAAAGAGGCTATAAAAGTGTTGAAGAATATCTCTTCTCAAATTCAAATCAAGTTAAAAGCCAAGCTTTAAAAAATTTGAAAGAATTTTTAAACTATCCTGATGAAGTAGGCTTCAGCTTAATCTCAACGATCTTTAACGATTACTTCTATGGACCAGAATTGGATGAGAGGTTAAAGGGTTTAAGCAGATTCAGGTTAAAGAGACTCATAAACTATGAAAGGGTTTTAGTGAATGAAGAGAGGTTAAAGAGATTAAAACAATTATTTAATGGTAAGATGAGCTTAGCTACCGGTAGGTCTTATAGAGGAACAAGATATACTTTAGGAAAGCTCATGGATTACTTCAATCTAAAGGTAAGTGTCTTTCTTGAAGATATAATTAGAGAAAAGAGGTTAAAGGGAGAGGAATATGAAGCTTTAGTAAAGCCTAATCCCTATCCTTTACTTAAAGCCAGCGAAGTCTTTGATGGGAAGGTAATTTACGTGGGAGATTCCATGGAAGACCTTTTAATGAGTAAGAGGGCAAACGAAATTGAGAATAGATTTTTCTTTGTGGGTTTTTACTCAACGAATTTAAATCCTTCAAAGCACATAGAACTCTTAAAAAAGGAAGGGGCAGATTTAATAGTAAAGGATATGAAAGATTTCTTAGAAGCTTTAAGAAGGGAAGAGTGATTGAGAAGAGCAAAAATAGAAAGGAAGACTAAGGAAACACAGATTTACATAGATGTAAATTTAGATGGCAATGGTAAAGCTACCATAGATACTCCTTTAAATTTTCTTAACCATCTTCTTACTTTGCTATCCTATCATAGCCTAATAGATGTTAATATAAAGGCTCAAGGAGATTTAAAGCACCATTTGGTGGAAGATTTAGCTATAACTTTAGGCTCTTGTATTGATAAGGCTTTAGGAGAGAGGGAAGGTATATCAAGGTATGGATTCTCTATAGTTCCTATGGATGAGGCTTTAGCTTTGGTTAGCTTAGATTTGGTTAAGAGGAGTAACTTTTTCTGTGAGATGGATTTGAAAAGGGAGAATATTGAAGATTTAGCTTCAGAGGATTTGCTTCACTTTCTATCTTCCTTAGCTTCAAACATCAATTGCACCCTTCATATAAAAATTCTTAGAGGAAATAATGATCATCACGTAGTTGAGGCTGTATTCAAAGCACTAGCTCTAGCTTTTAGGGAAGCCATCAGCCCTGAAAAAAGAACCCTTCCCAGCTCAAAGGGGGTTATGTAATGAGAGTTTTGATAATCAATTATGGTGTAGGAAATTTATTTAGTCTAAAGAATGCCTTTGAAAGGCTAAACTGTGAGGTCCTTATAAAAGATGAGTTAAAGGATGATACAGATGCTATAATACTACCAGGGGTAGGAAGCTTTGATCCTGCTATAATAAGGCTTAGTAAATTCAAAGATAAATTGATGGAAGAAATTACTAAAGGAAAGCCTTGTTTTGGTATATGCTTAGGAATGCAACTTTTCTTTAATGAGAGTGAAGAAGGAATTGAAAAAGGATTGAATTTATTGAAAGGGAAAGTGGTTAGATTGCCTAAAGGATTAAAGGTTCCTCAAATGGGATGGAATACCCTTAAAATACTAAAGTATAGCTCTATGTTTGATGGCATAGAAGATAACTCTTGGGTATATTTTGCCCATTCTTATCACCCTGAAACCTCTAAGGATTATGTGATTACAAAAACAAATTATGGAGTTAACTTTCCCTCTACCATTCAGCATGGTAATCTCTTTGGTACTCAGTATCATCCAGAAAAATCGGGTAAAGTGGGATTAAAGATTCTAGAAAATTTTGTTAGATTCTGTAAGAAATAAGATGAAGCTCATACCTTCCATAGATTTATGGTATGGTGAAGTGGTTAGATTAAGAAGGGGTAATGTAAACTATAGGAAGATTTACTCAAAGGAGCCCCTTAAAGTTCTAAAGCTTTGGGAAGAACATAAAGCCGATATGGTTCATGTTGTAGATTTGAATTCTGCCTTAGGAAAAGGCAATAATTTTGAAATCATTCAAAGACTCCTTAAAAATTCAAGAATTCCTATTCAAGTGGGAGGGGGAATAAGAAGCTATTCCTTAGCAAATAAAATTATAAGTTTAGGGGCTGAAAAGGTATCCCTTGGAACCTTAGCCTTTGAAAATTTAGAAGAATTTAAAGTCATATTAAGGGATTTTGGGGAGAAAGTTACCTTAGCTTTAGATTATTCATCAGAAAAGGTAATGATAAGGGGATGGAAGAAAGATACTGGAATAAATCTCTTTGAAGCCATAAAAAGATTCAAAGAACTGAAGGTTAAAACTTTTCTATTAACTAATGTAAATAGAGATGGAACTCTTAAAGGCTTAGACCTTGAAGTTTTAGGTAAAGTAGCTAAACAAGGGGATGTTAATATAATAGCCAGTGGAGGGATAAAGGGTTATGAAGATTTGCTAAAACTAAAAAAATTAAGGCTTTATGGGGTAATATTGGGAAGGGCTTTATATGAAGGGTTAATAAGGTTAGATAAGGCTAGAGAAATATTAAGCTGATTTCTATGTTAGCAAAGAGAATCATTCCCTGCTTAGATGTGGATCATGGTAAAGTGGTTAAGGGTAAGAGCTTTAGGGATTTGAGGTATGCAGGTATTCCAGAAGAGTTGGCCAAAAAATACAGTGATGATTTGGCTGATGAATTGGTATTTCTTGATATTACTGCATCTCCAGAAAAGAGGGAAATTTTAAAGGATGTAGTAAAAGGAGTGGCTAAAGCCATAGATATACCCTTTACTGTTGGAGGAGGTATAAGAAGTGTTGAAGATGCGAGAATGGTACTTTGCTCTGGGGCTGATAAAGTTAGTATAAACACAGCTGCTGTAGAAGATCCAAATTTGATAAGAGAACTATCTAAGGAGTTTGGGGATCAGTGTGTTGTTGTTGCCATAGATGCGAAGAGAAGGTACGATGATAAGGAAAAATTATGGTGGGAAGTATTTACCTATGGAGCAAGAAAGCCTACTGGAATGGATGCTATAAAGTGGGCTAAGAAGGCTCAAAGTTTAGGGGCTGGGGAGATTTTACTAACATCCATCGATAAAGATGGTACTGTAGAGGGCTATGATTTGGAGCTTACAAAGGCTATAGTTGAAGAGGTTAGTATACCTGTAATAGCCAGTGGGGGTTGTGGGGAGTTAGAGCATTTTTATAAGGTCTTTACCATCAGCAAGGCTGAAGCAGCTTTAGCTGCTTCTGTATTTCACTATGGAAAGTTTAGCATAAAACAAGTTAAAGAATATTTAGCCGAAAGAGGCATAGAGGTAAGATTATGAAGATGAAGATAAATATAGAGGAGCTAAAATTTTCTAGGGAGCTTATACCAATAGTGGTACAAGATTATAAAACCAAGGAGGTTTTGATGTTAGCTTATGCTAATAAAGAAGCTTTAAGGAAAACTACGGAAACAGGTTATGCCCATTACTGGAGCAGAAGTAGAAAAAGGCTTTGGAAAAAAGGTGAAACTTCAGGAAATTATCAGAAGATTGTTTCTATTAAGGTAGATTGTGATGAAGATGCTATTTTATATATAGTGGAGCAAAGTGGTGTTGCCTGTCATAAAGGAGAAAAGAGTTGCTTTCATAACGATTTAGTTAAATAACTTCTAATTTTATCAGCAACTTCTTTTAACTCCTTCAAATCAGCATTTTTCCTGCTAGGCCATCCTCCAGTGGGAGAATCTCCTAGATATCTTGGGATAACGTGCACATGTACATGGGGAATAATTTGGTTTGCAGCTTTACCATTATTCTGACCTATGTTCAACCCATCTGCTTTAAGGGCCTCTTTTACATTCTTAGCAATTATAGCAACCTTTTCGTAGAGCTTACCAACCTTTTGAGGCTCCATATCAAAGATACTTTCTCTATGTTCTTTAGGTAAAACTAAGATGTGACCTAGATTAATGGGTTTTCTATCCATGAAGGCAATTACCTCATCATCTTCATAAACTTTAAAGGCTGGTAACACTCCTTGAATTATTTTGCAAAATATGCAATCCATTACATTTCCTTAAAACTAAGAGCGATATAAAATTTTTAACCTTAGCTGGATGCTCTGTTGGACTGTTAAGCACAAACAGATACTTAGTTATAAAACTAAATCTTCTCATATATTCTTCATAAGCATATGAGAAGCAGAATTTTGCAATAAAGCACAAACACACTTACCTTTAAAAATTTAAATCCTAATAAAGAATAATTTTTGAGGTTGGAAAAATTAGAGTTTTATAAAAGAATTAAAGATTATGTCTATTCTTTAATACTTAGAGAAATACCCTTTCTTTCTCCCATAGAAGCTACCATTTATGCCGCTCAATTTACTAGGATAGTCCTTGAAAAGTCAAAGGGAAAGGGTTTTGTTAAAGAGAAAGAGTTGGAAGAGAGTTTAAAGAGGGATATTATTCGATATGTGGAGGATCTAAGAGAGATCATATTGGGTAAATTTTTCATAAAGAATTGGGAAGGTAAAGCGGGTTAATGGTTAAGAATTCAAAAGCTTTTATCCTTAAATATCTTACCATAAAAAGAGAAACTTGAGTGAAAAAGAGGTTTTGCTGAGATTAATAGCCAAGTTATTAAAGGAGCTACTTAAAGATAAAGATAGAGGCTCTTCTAGCTGAAAGAGAACAGATATTTAAAGGGAAGCCTTTAAAGTAGAGCAAATAATTAAAGAGGGAGAAAGCATAAAAAACTTCGTAAAGATTGGGGATATAAAGGATTTAGAAAGGGAAGAGTCAAATCTTTTCTAAGGAGAGAATTAATGGGATGGATTTAATACTATTTGAAGAATTCTTGAATTCATCTAAAAGTAAAGCTTATATTAGATCTATGAGGAAGTGAAGATATGAAGCTAAAGGGATGGTATGCTCTTCATGATGGATGGAAATCTAAGCTCATAGTTCATACTAGAGCCCATGAAGAAGCTAAAGTTAAAATAACCTTTTATAAGGGTGAGAGTGAAGAAGAGGTACACAAAGTGTACATTAGACTTCCACCTAAAGACTTTAAATTTGTAAATCTTTCTAAATATAGAAAGATAAAGAATCTTTTTGGGATCATAATTGTAGAGTCTGAACTACCTTTAATGGCTGAGATGTATTTAGAAGATAAAGAGGTAAAGCTCCTGGATTATGGCTTACGTTCTATTGATGAGGAAGAATGCGAATCATGTTAAAACTTAAATTTTTGATTTTTCTCTTTAACTTACCAATTTTTAACCTTTTATGGCCCCTAAGGTTAAACCACTAACAATATATTTCTGAATAAGCAGAGCGAGTATGAAAGGAGGGGTAAAGGCTAAGACTTGTCTTACACTTAAGGTCCAGAAATGGACTCCAACGGTTGTTATAGTACCAGCTATATGAACTGTCATGGGAACAGAGTTTTTAGAGGTTAAAATAAAGGCCATAAGAAATTCATTCCAAGAGAAAGCAAGTATAAGTATAAAAACAGCTGCAAGAACTGGACTTATTAATCTTAAAGAAATAACTCTAAAGGCTTGAAACCTAGATAAACCATCTATCAAAGCTGATTCTTCTACTTCAACGGGTATAGCTTTGAAGGCTGAAAAGGTAACTAAAACAGCATAAGGTAAGAAGAATACTGAATGTATGAGTATAACGGATAGTTGGAGATCTAAAAGATTTAAACTTCTCATAAGGGCATAATATGGTATAACTAAAGATATGGGAGGCAAAATTCTTAAAGAGAAGAACCAAGTTATTATATCTAT
>JARVJX010000180.1 GCA_029775995.1 Nitrososphaeria archaeon
AACAGCGTTCTCAACATTCAAGCGTATCTTCGGCGATTACTGCTTGGCTAAGGAGCTGCCAAACATAGCCAAAGAGCTAAAAATAAAAGCATTCATATACAACACAATCATAAACCTATAAACACAATCCAACACTAAAAACAAAGAGCAAACACACAACAATAATTAAGCCACAAAGCTCTATGATTACGAAATTGAAATCTTTGTAGATGGCTAATATATCCATTCTACCCGCGTTAGTCGAGTTTCCATTTGATATAGTTTCAGACCTTTTTCTAAACGCTCCAAATTACTTGTAAGATAATTTTGAATATCTCGTTCAACTGTTAGCATAAACTCTTTTTTCCTCTATTTCATCTTCAGCTGCTTCCTTGTAGTCGCCCCTTTCTTCCGTAATAATGTTTTATGATTCTATTAACCTCCATTACAAAATCTTTAACCCTTTCAGGAAAATCCGAGAATCAATATCACCCACCACCGCAAATCTTTCTCCATTTACAGTTATGCTTTCACCTGAGTATTCAGCCAAAAGTTTCTGAATCTTATCCCCATTCTTCCACCACCTATACCTCCTCTAGGACATAATGAAACTCTTCCATTTTTCTTAAGGAAAGCGCCGCTTATCCTTCTATCTATTCCTTTAAAATATAAAGTTTATTTCTACAAGATGTTATTACTTCCAGTTATTTTGGGTTTGTCCAAACCGAAAGCATTTCAGTATCTATTTTACCTTTTCCAAAGGTGAACCAAATGCCTAATTTGCTAGAATAGTACCCCTTGGCAGCCCAACTTCCCCCAAGATGACCAACGGTTATTTTCATTTCAGTAGCTTTTTTTAGCTTCTCTTCAAATTTCCTTTGCAATAATGCTATTTCTTTTTCATCGGGTACTGTTTGCATACAATTTTATTATTATGTATTTATTAATATTTTCCGAGAATTTGGGAAATTTGAAATTTAAACTAAATTTCATAAAGTTTTGCATAAACTCCCAATTTACTGCTTTACTTACCCATTTTAGGTTAATCCCTTCAATATTTCTAAGGCTTTACTCACCATCAACTCACCACCATCCTTGCTCAATATCGATGAAGGTAAAGTAGCTCCATACATCAATTCAGCTGGAGAATCCTTCCATAAATACCCAGCCTCTTCTACAGCCTTTGAAGTAGGAACATATCCGATATACTCATTGGAATAACCTATTACAAAGGTATCTTTGAATCCACTTTTCCTCTTTATCTCTAACCCTAATTCTACAAAGGGCTCACCAGGTAAAGCCACCATGGCTAAATCATTAAGGGTAAAACAGAAAATTTCAGTTTCAAGGTAACCTGATCCTTGCTTAGCTATTCCTAATACCTGCTCAGCAAAATAGATATCATACTCCAAAGAATATTTACTTCTTATATTACAAACGTGATCTTCATCATCCCACCTTTCCTTATCGAATCTTTTACCCCTTTTTAAAGCCTCCCTTACTAACCTTTCAGCCTCCTCAACGGAAGGAGGTTTTCTCTTCTCCAATTTTATCCTTTCACTCTTAATCTTTAAGTTTACCTCTTCCTCTGTATCTATATTCTCTAAAACTTTTATGGCTTCACCTCCAATTGAATAACCAAACCTTTTAGAGCTCTTGTAAGAGTGTTTATATTTTGGCTTTGGATTACCAAAATACCAATCAAAGGGGTTTATATCTCCACAGGCTCCATTAAGAAAAAAGGTTAAAGCCTTTGGTTCATATTTATGAATAAGCTCTGAAAGGTAATAAACGTAATCTGCTGTAAGGAGCATATTCTGTCCTCCCAAAGTTATAGGATGGCATGCATAATTGATTAAGCAAGCCATTGTATTACCATCTATGCTCTCAATCTTAGCTAAATTTAGCTCAGGATCTACTGGTCCCTTAGGATGCCTTCTATTTACCGTAATGCCCTCTACCCTTCCCTTTCCAAAGCCTATCCTAGCTTCCTTTAAATTAATTAGTGCCTGCTTTACTCCTCCTACAATATAGCTTGGCAATGCCTTAACATATTCACTATTTACAGGCCAATCAAAACCTTGGGCTACAGCTTGAATTAAAGTATTTGGAGAACCATGAGTATGAGAGTTAGCTATTATAAGATTTTCAGCTTTAATTCCTAGCTTTTCAACTTCCTCTCTTATTTTTAAAACAGTATTCCTATCAAGACCTATCAAATCTAGGCTTACTATAACTATTTTTTCTTTACCATCATCTAAAACCAAAGTCTTCGCATATATTTCATCGTGAACTCCTAAAGATTTACCAGTTCTAAATACATAACCAGCCATATAGGTTCCTATAGGAGGTGTTATAACTATTTGAGAAGTTCCAGCCTTAAGTTTTCCCATGATCAATCCTCTCTGAAAAATATTAGATTATATTATATTAACTTTTTTGAAGGACGGTTTAGCCTAATTCATTTTTTGATATCATGTAACCCATTACAAAATCTGGGTTGGTGCATAACTAACTATTTGCTCAATCTTTTTCGACATACTTTTTCTTATGAGCATTCTGTACCTCCTTGATGGAATGAACTGGAAAGAGATAGATGCCAAGTATGTCAGGCAGGGCGAGCTCCTCTTGGATCTTGAGTTTGTCAAGAGTTGGAGGAGGGAGGTCAGCAAGATGAACT
>JARVJX010000181.1 GCA_029775995.1 Nitrososphaeria archaeon
AACAGCGTTCTCAACATTCAAGCGTATCTTCGGCGATTACTGCTTGGCTAAGGAGCTGCCAAACATAGCCAAAGAGCTAAAAATAAAAGCATTCATATACAACACAATCATAAACCTATAAACACAACCCAACACTAAAAACAAAGAGCAAACACACAACAATAATTAAGCCACAAAGCTAATTATATCAAAAAATATATCCCTGATGCAAGGATAATCTTTGAGCCTAAAGAAGAGCACATAAGGATAGTGAATAGCTGGCCCTTAGTGTTTAGCAAAAGAATTGAAGAGGAGATTGGATGGAAGATTAAATATAGCTTAGATGAGATGGTTAAAGACTTTATAGAACAAGTAAAATCAAATAGTAATTTTTACAGGTCCCTTTGGAAAGTGTGATTTTTAATTAAATTCTTACTGGAGTTTCTTCTAAAACTGTAAAGATATTCAAATTAAACTGTAAAAAGCATGTAATGCTCATATATTAGTACCTTTAGCTTCAAATGGGTTTAAAGGCAGTTTAAAAGAAAAATTTTAATGATTTAAGTCTAAAAAGGTTACGAGTATAAGATTTTATCCTATTCTTTGCCTAAGATATAGTTAGAACATAGTTAAATTTTTAATCCAAAATGTATCACTTTCTATCTTAACATGACTTTGGAATAGCTATTCCTGCTTGTTTTATAGCCCTTCCTACACAGCTGCTAGCCAGTCAAGTTGAGCTATACCATTAATTTAGCGATATGTTTATGGTGTCAAATTTAAGCAAATTACGTATAGTGTTCAAGGAATTTAATAATCTGCCAAATAGCGAGATGGCTATGTGCTATTGTTGAAAAATCCTTTGCTTCCTCCTCAACAAAAGTGCCCAGATCGAGTACTACAAGCTTTTTTGTGATTTCGTCTTGCAAAGTCTAGTAAGTCGGTGAGGTAATCCTTCTTGTTCACACAGCTAATGCCAGTGAAGATAGCACGCATCTAAAAAGTAGACCAACTAGGGCATTTAAGTTTTTGTGCCACAACAGGTCTAGTAGGGGCGCTAATTTAAATACTCAGCAATTGACGAATGCCCATTTCGTGCCCTAAACGTGCCCTAAGTATAGCTAAAATATAGCAAAATGGTAGCCCGGGGCAGATTCGAACTGCCGTCACCAGGTTTCTTCTCTTTGATCCAGAGCCTGGCATCCCTAGCCCTTTTAGTTTGACCACTAGACGACCGGGCTACTACCTTAATAATTAGAAGTAGGATAAAAATTTTGATTAAATAGGGAGAGGGGGCTCCATTAAGGATAACTTCTCCAAATAAGGCTGAGCTACCCTATTTGCTTCCCCTAACTTTATATCCCTCCCAAAGGCCTTTAAAGTTATCTCTAAAGCTGATAATGTGGAAGCTATATCTCTGGACCATAAATTACCAAAGTGCCCAATTCTAATAATTTTATTCTTATTCTCATATAAGCCCTTGGCTATATGAATTCTAAACCTCTTTCTCATCATAGCCTGAATTTCTTGGGCCTTCTCATCCCTCGTATAGAAGCCTGTAACGGTATCAGCTCTGTAATTCTCTTCAGCTACAAATTCAACACCCATGCTCTCTAATCCAGCCCTAAAGCTCTCCCCAATTAGTTTGTGCCTTTCCCATCTTTTCTCTATCCCTTCCTCCTTTATCTCTAAAAGGGCCTCTCTAAGGGCTAAAATTAGATTTACAGCTGGAGTAGCTAAATAATAGCTTGGTTCATCCATAACCTTCTTCCATTTAAGCAAATTAGCGTAATAGGACCTTATGGGTACCTTTCTATTTTGCATTACTTCTAAGGCTTTATCCGTTAAGCACAATATAGCTAAGCCTGGAGGTGCAGCTAAGCATTTTTGAGAGCAGCTTAAAACTAAATCATAGCCCTCTTCATCAAAATTTAACTCTATACCTCCCAAACCACAAATGGAATCTATTATAGATAATGCACCATACTTTCTTGCTAATTGGGCTAATTCTTTTATAGGATTTACTATGGTACTTGACGTCTCCACATGAGTAATACATACAGCTTTAAAGCTATCCTTTTCTAATAATTCCTTTACCCTTCCAATATTTGCATGTTTTCCAAATTCAAAGGTTTCTAGGTGCACATCTGCGTCATGAGCCTCTGCTATGGTTGAAAATCTAAATCCAAAATGCCCTGTATCTAAAACTAAAACTTTATCCTTAGGCTCTATTAAGCTAACTATGGCTGCTTCCATGGCTAAGGAACCAGAGCCCGATAAAAGGTAGGGGTGGCCTTTTTCGCTTCTATAAACATACTTTATTAACTTTAAACACTCTTCAAAGGCTTCGTAAAACTCAGGGCTCATATGGCTCACTTGAGGTTGATTTAGAGCATTAAGTACCCTTTGTGAGAGGTTTGTGGGTCCAGGTATTAGTAATAATTCTTGAACCATTTCTATCCCTTAACCTCTAAAGGGTTTCCCCTTTAAACCTTTCTAAATCTTATAAGGCTCTGTTACCTTAAGGGTGAGTTAATCTTCTCCTTCATATATGTTCGTAAGGAGAAGGACACCTCTACCTATAGTACTCTATGATGTTTACTTGGTCTTTGAGGGGTTGAGCCTCCTGCCTCTTC
>JARVJX010000182.1 GCA_029775995.1 Nitrososphaeria archaeon
TCCGTTTAAGATTACAATTATTCCTAAATCTGTTTTGCCTCCTTAAGGTGTACTCAATCATACTTAATTTATACCTTAAGGAGGCTACTTATCTATATCTTTGCAACAGAGCATCATTACAAAGTAATAAATGAGATTTTTAGAAGGGGAGAGCAAAAATTAAAACTACTTGTCATAAATGACAAAAGTAAAAGAAGAATGTATATCTTTCGCATTGATAATGTCATCGAGTTCTTATTTGAAAATGCAAGCAACATAAGCTTTACGGAAAAGGGGATTATAAGACTTGGTGAATTCGTTACAATCCAGAGGAAAGGTGGTGATGGAAAACATATTAATATCCCAAAGACTGACTGGAATCATCCTGGTAATCAATTGCAATTTAAGTTTTCTCCTTTAAAATTTGCAGAACATATTGAATCGACGAATGCTATTAAGTTCTGTACGATAGATTATTGAGCAACACTTGATATAAATTCTCAATAGTTTTTTCTGGATTTTTAATCCCAATAAGCCTAGCTATAGCAAGATCAAGTTTATATCTATATTCCTTGTTTAATTGTTCCCATAAAGGTGGAAGTGGATTACTTGATATTTTATCAACATTTGTAACAATTTCTAATATGGTTTTATCATTCACTTTGTTTAGATTAATTACAGGCAATTCGAGGTAATCATTTTCTAGAAATCTTGTCCATGTCTCTGAAATTTTTCTACCTAATAACATTAGTACTGAAATAAAAATTGTACTATTAAACCAACCAATAAGAAGCTTAGTATGAGTCTCACTTTTATCTTTAACAATATAAAAATTCTTAGAAGCAGCTACTTTTTCTTTGGTATAATTTACAAATACACTTCTATTCTTGAAAAGTAAATCTACTTTATCAGGTATAAATATTTGTCCAAACGGCTTCTTAGTTGTCATTTGCTTATAAACATGGCTGTACCAGTATTTACCATAAGCATTTATGGCCGGTTTTGCTGTACCTGAATTAAATCCCCATTTAACATAATCTTGTAAACCATTTTGCAAATCACTAATTTCAATTGGAGGCACTGAAAGCATGAAAGTATTCACATCTACTTCGATTTTATAACTATAAAAACTTGGTTTACGGAGAGCTTTCACGAGAAATTCTTTGTTTAAAGTTAATTCTGTTTTATTTTCCAAGTTCTGAAGTTCTACGAAGTTGTTCTCTTCTTTTACAATTTTCCAATACTTGTTTGGAATGAAGAAAAATTCAGGTCCATACATTTCAACCCCTCTAATAATACTACCTTTACCAAGTATATTGTCCCAATATCCTAATGTTCCTTTTTTCAATCCTTGCTCAAGTATATCAACCACGATATTTCTAAGTTTCCCCTCTCCAAGCAAAGCTAGCCAGTTAATGTCTAAGAATCGTGGCAAAGTATGTAGATTAACCATGTTCACATTTTGCTTACTAGTATTATTCATAATAATCTTGGTTATTTCTTCTACATTGTTATTTAGTTCTACAAAAGCTGTCATTCTATTTTTATCCGTACCTTTAATAGCTACTACGATAACTTCTTTAAATTCACTATCTTCTGAGAATGATGCTCTTGATTTACATTCAACTATAGCATGTATCTCATACTTCTCTCTTAACAAAGATTTGTATCCTCTTCCATATATTGTATAAAATGTGGAGGCTGGAAGCACAGACACAAGTAAACCACCATTATTTAGAATATGATCAGAAAGAAACATAGATAAGGTTTGCAGGCTTGCTTCTTTTCTCAATATATATGTTTTGTATTCTAGTCTCTCTATAGTTCTCAGAAGATGCTTACGATATGTTTTCTCTAAATACTTCCATCGAGTGAAAGGGGGGTTTGTTAGTATGACGTCTGGTTTTGGTAATTCATTTTGTATAAATAGTGAAGAAACTTTAGATAGCACTTCGAATGTATCTCCAACAATGACAGTAATAATATCTTTTCTTCCTTTCGTTACATGAAATAGTGATGCATAAGCGACTAGAGCTGGTAAGGGTAGAGGTTCTATACCCCATACTTTCTTTATTTTCTCGGCTCCTATTTCCTTAATTGTATGTGTTAATGTGGATCCAGAACCAAGAAAAGGGTCTGCAAGAACAATTTTCTCATTTTTAAAACGCCTAAGAAATTCTTTGGTAATTAACGCCATAAGAGATGTTGCTTGTTGTATGGTATAATATGCTGCAAATTTTTTCCTCTTTTCTCGTGGAATTAATTTTTGTACCCTTATTTGACATTCTTCA
Source organism: Nitrososphaeria archaeon (assembly GCA_029775995.1). GTDB lineage: Archaea > Thermoproteota > Nitrososphaeria > Nitrososphaerales > JARVJX01 > JARVJX01. The sequence continues at coordinate 2,271 of JARVJX010000182.1, forward strand.
ATTGAAAGATTTATTTTTTTTATTTCTGAGTTAATTAATTTAATCTCCTCAGAATCTAGCTTCTTCAAATTAGGTAATATTGGGATATTCCACTCTGTTAATAGTTCTAGTGCTCTGTTGCAAAGATATAGATAAGAGGCCTCCTTAAGGTATAAATTAAGTATGATTGAGTATACCTTAAGGAGGCAAAAGAGATTTAGGAATAAGTGTAATCTTAAACGGAATAAAAGGGAAGGTAGATACAAGAGGTTTTTAAAGGTGGCATATTTTGTTACAAGACAAACACTTCCAATGTACTCACACAAGAAGAGTCCACATATATACAGTTTTCCTC
>JARVJX010000183.1 GCA_029775995.1 Nitrososphaeria archaeon
ACGTCTAAGGATAAGCTCAACAACCTCACCATCCATAATGGTTAAGGATAAACGTATACTCCCAACCATATATGAAAATCGGAAGAGGAAGTAAATAACTTATCATTCACTAAGGAGGCAAGAGCGAGCTGAAAAAATATCTGAACTTACCAAATTAAGAAACATATTGGCTCATAGATACTTTGATGTTGATTATGCTAGGTTATTTGATAAGGCAAAGGAAGTGGTTGAGCATATTGTCCCACAATTTGTAGAATGGCCAAAGGCTCTTCTTAGCAAAGAGTGAACTACCCCTATGGATGCTGTTAGTTCACACACTAATCTTCTACCTTCTTAGTAACTATAGAGGTTAAGGCTTACCTTCTAACAGCCCCTAATAAAAGACCTCTAACAACAAAGCGCTGAAGAACTATGAAAACCAGTATAGGAGGTATGGCAGCCATTAAAGCTGCAGCTGAAAGGGTTGCATAGGTGTAAGAGAAAGAGCCCGATATGGTAGTAAGCCCAGCCATAACATTTCTTGATTCAACAGAAGAGGTCAAAACCATTCCAAAGAGAAGGTCATTCCATATCCATACAAATTGTATGGTTAATCCTACCACCATAGCTGGTAAAGAAAGGGGGAGAAATATATGAAGGTAAATTCTGAAGTAGGAAAGACCATCTATCCTAGCAGCATCCTGAAGGTCTTGGGGTATGGTCATAAAATAATTTCTAAGCAGGAAGATTAGGAAAGGTATCACTATAGCTATGTAAACTATATTCATTCCTATAAAGGTATTATATAAGCCTAAGTTCAGCCATAGTCTCAGCAAAGGGATTAAATACATTTGGAAGGGGAAGAAAGTCCCTAACATTATGAGATAAAATATAAGGTCTTTACCTCTAAAATTTAGCCTTGCTATAGAGAAGGCAGCCAGAGAAGCTAAGAAAGTAGCTATAGTAGAGCCCAAAGTAGCATAGAGCAGGCTATTTATAAAGTAGTAGTTCATCTTCCCAATTTCCCAAGCCATGCTAAGATTCTCTATAAGGGCATTTAAGGGATTTTGAGGTAGGACCCAGAAGGGGCTTAAAGCAAATTCAATATTGGTTTTAAGGGCTGCAACAACCGATGAGTAAAAGGGAATCATCCATGCTAAAGAAAGCATTATTAGTATAATGTAAGAGATAAATCTTTTAAGCTTAACCATTAATACCTTACCTCCCTCCTAAAGGCATAATGTAAATAAATTATGGTAACAATAACCACTATTATGAAGAGCATAGTCCCAACGGCTGCCCCATAACCATACTGTCTTAAAGAAAAGGCATCAAAGAACATGGTTACAGCTAAGGTTTCAGAGGATCTAAAGGGACCTCCTGTAGTCATCAAGTATATTATATCAAAAACTTTGAGGGTGTTAAGTATGGTCATGGCAATTACAACCGTTGTGAAGGGGGCAAGGAGAGGAAAGGTAACGTATCTGAACCTTTGCCAATCTCCAGCTCCATCCACTTTAGAAGCATCTAAAAGATCTAAAGGTATACTCTTCAAACCAGCAATAAAGACTAACATGGAGAAGCCCATCTGGCTCCAAGAATGGGCTATTATTATAAAATAGGTATTAAGACCAGGTAAGCCTAACCAAGGTTTAGCAAGATCATGAAAGCCTAAAGAATTTAAACTAACGTTTAAAACACCATAGGTAGGATCATAGATGAACTTCCAGATCAAAGCTACAATAACTCCCGATAGAGCAAAGGGGGCAAAGAGCAGGCTTTTAAAGATGGTCTCTCCTTTCTTACCCTCCACTAATAGGGCTGCAATTAAACCTAATAAAACAGGTATAGCTATAGCAAGGGCTACCCATATCAGGGTATTAAAGAGAGATAGGTAAATTATCGGATCTTTAAAGAAGAATATATAATTGTCAAGACCTATGAACTTGGGTTCACTTTTACCATCCCAGTTAGTTAAGCTAAGATAGACATTTTCAACCATAGGATATACTAATACAAAAAAGAAGAAGATTAGAGAAGGAATTAAAAAAAAGTAAGGGGTTACCTTTTCTCCTTGCAAGCCTTATTTTAGCTAAGATGGGTGTTCAGACCAGTATTTTGTGGCTATAGCATCCATTTCCTTTATGATCTCATCTAGCTTATCAGGATTGAAGGCTAACTTATCCATCAAAGTAGATATGGGTATTATAATTTCAGGAGGTGTAGCCTCCCATATTCGAGTTATGAACCTAAATTGTCTCTCTTTAAGAATTTGTCCAAGTTTCTTCTTATCAGGTTCAGCTAATTCTGCAGGTATCTTTAGGTTTGTGAAGACTTGAGGCCAGGCTACAGTTTGCCACCAGGCTTGAGCTTCTGTGCTCATGAAGAGCTTTGTGGCTTAATTATTGTTGTGTGTTTGCTCTTTGTTTTTAGTGTTGGGTTGTGTTTATAGGTTTATGATTGTGTTGTATATGAATGCTTTTATTTTTAGCTCTTTGGCTATGTTTGGCAGCTCCTTAGCCAAGCAGTAATCGCCGAAGATACGCTTGAATGTTGAGAACGCTGTT
>JARVJX010000184.1 GCA_029775995.1 Nitrososphaeria archaeon
AAGAAGTTTCTTCACAAAGAGGGATTGTAGCCACAATGGACTATAAGGCAATATGTCAAAATACGGCAAAAATAGATAATTAAATTGCCAATTTATGCATTTTTGGGTTGAGATTAATTCCCACAAAAACACACTCAAATTGTTTAAGGGGAAATAACATTCTTTACCCTTATAAAGTCAAAAGGTAAATCCACTCTCGAGACAGAAACTATGTGAAATGGAAAACCAGGAGCAGGTGGTGGTGGATCACTTTCATCATCCCTTATAACTACAACCACCTCTGAATCAAATTCAAGTACCGCCTCTATCTCTGTTCCCAAACCATCTATATCCTGCATAGAAACTATAATAATACGCTTTGAAAAGTCTATATCAGGTAAGTCAAATAGAGAAAAGAAACAACTATCTCTAAATCTATCCCAATCTTTCTCATCCTTAATAACCAACTCACTCTCTGCCCACACATCGATACATTCCTCATCTAAAGAACCTGAAGGAATACCCACAAAAGCCCTATCTCTGACAATACTGGTTATTTCTAACTCCCCAATAAAATCTTCTCTACCCTGCTGCTCAGCTATAACCTCCTCAGTAGTTCTACCAGTAATAACTGTAGTACTACCTCCCTCATTAGAATCAAAACAAGGTTCAGAAGACATCCCGGAAAAACAAATATTTATTCCATTACCATCACCATTACAGCTAAATAACATAATTAAAATAAATAAATATAAGTACCTTTTCATAACAATTACCTCCTACCAGACCTGACACCCCTCACACGTTGTTCGTGTAGCTGGCATTTCTGTTACGTGTATTTGCCAATCTATTCGTCTAACATTGCTGTTACAAGGTTCATAAAAGTAATGAGCTTTCACATGATTTATGTAAGACCATACTCCATTCTTTTTAGCCAATAAAGCATAATTATTACTTTGCCCCCACCCATATTGTATAGAGAAGCTATGCGTACATGCATTAGAAGTAGCACCAGCTACTTCTGAGAACAAAAAAGGCGCTTTATTAGAATTTTTCGATTCAAGTTTTACAGTTTGAATCTTGGTGTCATTAATTCCATTTCTCCAAAACCAAAAATCCCAATTATAAGTTCCATCTTGATTTGGAATTCCATCTGTTTCAAACCAAAAAGTATAGAAGGTATTATTCTGAAGTGGATAATTTGTATAAATCTTAAATATATTACTTCCTGAAATATTCGAACCCTCTATATAAACAAAAGGATAGGGAGTACACGTACTACATCCTAAATAATAACCCATTTGAACAAACACCGTCTGTGAAGATCCAGGCTTCTTTATATTCATTGCCGGCCAAAAGTAATGAACACCACCTCCTGTAAACCCCTGAGATTTAGTAACATATATCTGTGTTGCAACTCCTTGTGAATTATCAAAGCTAGTATCATCACTTGTGGAAGCCCCAACACCAACTTGATGATACAAACTTGCACTAAAAGCAGGAGTACTCATAAAAATCACTATAGCTAAACCTAAAAATTTTTTCAGTTTCATAACTATATACCTCATTAATTCATTTGCTTATTGGATTGGAGGTCTGATAGGTGGAGGAATGTACTCACATTCAATACTAATTGGATTCTGTCCTTTTAAATTCTCAATAGTAGTAAAAACATGATTAGAAACCGGCTTCAAATTAGTATAAGAAATCTCCAGCTCTTTTATCTCGATAGAGTTACAATTTACAACATTTACCGTAACATCCGTCCCACCTACAGCTCCTTTATCAACACCAAAAAATGTAATAATAAAAGACCTATTATAACCCTTACAATTCCATCCTATAGGACCTGTAGTAATATCCTTAGCTAAACACGTCGAATTAGAAAGATTAATTTCAAAAGGATCAGCATACATAAATCTAGATAAAATGACTAACAAAAATATACAAAAACAAGAAACTTTTAAGAACTTTTTTATAATTTCCTTCACTTTTAATCTCCTTTCACTATCTGATCTGTAATCAAAAAAACCTCCCAGAGGATAAAATAGATATTAACTACCAATAACCCCTGGGAGGTGAGAGATGATAAACACTCTTATTAACATTTTACACCAAAAATCAATCAAAAAGAGAGTTGCTAAAAATATTGTTCTAATAGCATACTCTATCCTAAAATCTCAGACCCTCTTTATGAGACAATTAGCCCTTTACATTCCATCTGATGGTATAAAGCAGTCAAGAGTTAACAGAATCTGGAGGTTCTTTCATAAGATGAAATTCAATACCTTGGATTGTTTCAAAGCCTTTGCCAAGCTAATTGTCTCAAAAGTTAAAACCAGATACGTAATAGTTGATTTTACCTCCCTTAAAGCTTACGATGTCTCAATCTTTATAGCCTCCTTTCCATTAAAAGGAAGGTCTTGTCCATTTTATGCAAGAGTTTTGAGAAAAAGTGATATAGATTCGATCAAATACAAATCTCAAAACGATTTCATATTCAAATGTATGGAGGAGATTTTGGGAATCTTACCTTTTAAGCCAA
>JARVJX010000018.1 GCA_029775995.1 Nitrososphaeria archaeon
CACGTTAATGGGTGTGAGAGCTACAACTGGCACCTAAGAACCTTCCTAAGACCTAAGCGAGGAATATCTAGGAGAAAAGCCTCCTCCAAGCATTGGAGCCTCAGCTTACGCTAGAACATAGTGGAAAGATCTAGATCAGCATACAAATGGTTAATAACGATAACCATTCACTAAGGAGGCAAGAGCGAATTTTTATTGGTCATTACTTACCTTTTGGCTATAATTGGGAAGATTATTTAAGAAGCAATATATAAATAATATTTCAAAATAAGAGTTTTAGCCATGAGTAATGTTCAATTTAAAATGGATATAGGCTCTTTAGTAATTCTTTTAATAATGTTAGTACCCTTAGCCCATTCTCAACCTCAAAATTTGAGCATAGAAGGTATAGAGACCTATTTAGCCCTTAACGAATATAATTTCACTTTTTTAAGAGTGAACTTAAAATTAAAGGCATTACCTGATAACCTAGAGCTAAATTATCCCAGCTATTTTCAGGAAAAATTGGTTTACTATGAGATAAAGGGTATTTTGGCTGATTTAAAACTTGAGAGAGAGGGAAATTTAACAAAATTTTTCATAAGCTTTAAAGAAAAAATAGAAAATTTGGATTTTACATTAAACATGGTATTAAAGGGAATGGTAAAGAGAATTAATCAGACTCATTATTCTTTCCCCATAGCTTTAGCTCCTTCCTCAAATTTAGAAATTAAGAGAGCCTATATAGAGATATCTTTGCCTCCCAATACACGTGTAGAAAATAAGCCTGAAGCCTTAAAGGGTGAAGGGGAAAGGCTAATAGGGAATATAACTTTAAGCAGAGGAGAAATTAAAGAGGAGAATTTAGTTTTAAAATCCAAAATTTATAGCTTAAGCTTTCCCTATGCTGAGAGGATTATTGAGGTGGATCCCTCTGGAGAAGTTAAGGTTTCCGATATTATAAGTGTGGTAAATGAGGGGGATGAAAAAGTGAAAGAGCTTAGATTAAACCCTTTATCGAAGGGGCTTTTTACAGCAAAGGTTAATCTTTTGAGTGAATTAAGGATGAAAGAGGAAAGTAATATACCTTTCTTTGTTGGTAGATTGCCCATAAATAAGGATATTTTTCTAAAGGAAGGAATTGAAAAAGGTGAAAGATTAAATTTTGTAATAGGCTACGATTTTCCTAAGGATAACCTCATACAGCAAGGTTTTGATTTTAAAGTAAAACTAGATTCAAAGCCTCCTATAGATGGGTTCATAGAAGTCTACAAAATTAAGCTCAGCTTACCTCAAGGCTTTATATTAAGGAGTGAAGATTCCTTTAAAATATATGGAGCTAATTTGTTCAAAGATGAAAAAGTAGAATTTCTTTATTCCCTTAGCCCTACTTGGACTATACAAAATTCCTTACCTTTAGCTTCTCTGCTTTTTGTTGCTAGTTACATAATTATCCTTCTTAATATAAGGAGGAAAGAGGGAGAAAAAAGAGATGAGTTCAAGGAGCTTTCAAGAATTTATGATGAAAAATTTAGCTCGGAGCGAGAGCTTCTAAATTTAAGGTTAGAAAGTATAAAAAGAGAGAGTTTAGCAAATATAATTCATCAAATAAATAGTGTTAAGAGTTCTTCATCATCAAAGATAGCTGAAATAAAGGGGAAGCTTAAAGAGCTTAAACCTGAAGAGCAGAAAATATTAGGAGAGATTTCTTTCCTTGAAAGGGATTTCGATAAAACAGTTACAGAGATTTTGAATTTATATGGCAGAATAGCTGATAAAAGGATTAACCTAAAGATAGCTGATAAGCTAATAAAAGAGCAAAGAAAGAAGATAGAAGGTTTAGAAGAAAAAGTAAGGGAAAAGGTTAAGCTTTTAAGTTAAAATTAAGAGAGGAGATGAGTTGATAAACACCTTCTTAACTTCAGCTGAATTCTTTGGATTTATAGAGACTTTACTTCCAGCTCTTTTCATTATAGCCTTAATTTTACTCTTTTTTTATGAGTTTGAAAGGCAAAGGAAGGAGAAGAGTTAAAAATCAGGTAAGCTTATCTTTATTGTGCCAACTTTAGTATGTGTAGTTTGTAAATATACCATGGAAATCCCAACTCATCATGGTGTCCCCATGAGAGTCATTAAAAAGGGCACTCTGATAAAAAGACCTATAATGCTTGAGTGTCAATCCTGTGACCATCATATAGATTATCCTAAGCATCACAATAAACCTATGAAATGGATTAAAAAATAGTAAGAAACCATCCCTTAATTAACTCCCAAATGTATCTTCTAGTTGAAATTTTCGCTTGCTTATAATAACTAATGGTTATAAAATTCCTTAATTCTATGACTCTACGCGTAAAAGAATCAAATCCTCTGTGGCAAAAAGTTTATCTCATGAAAAAGCTTATATTCGTGAATTATGAGATGTGAATGGTGATGAGACGTGTCTGAAAAATACACTAAAGGTCAAACCTGGGGTGCTTTAAAGAAGGCTTGGAAAGGTTATAAAATAGCAAAGGCTCAAAAGGATGTAGAAAGAATGAAGGAGTTTGCAAATAAAATTCGAACTCTTCAAGAAGAATTAGGTTTAGAGAAAGCAAAGTTCCCAGATTTGGGTATAAGCTAACTAAAAAACCCTTCACCTTTTTTTCCATTCATTCTTTTTGAAAGTGGTGAAGGTAATAATAAGACTAATAAAAGATCTCTTTAAGTAGTTTAAGCCCTCCACCAATCAAAACCAATAAAATCCACGCTATTACTTTTTATATCAGCCACAGCTATTGTAAACTGCTTTCTGACAGTCGTAGCTAATCTCCCAGCTAAAACAATTTCCAAGGTATCTATCTTCTCTGAGGGCTTCATTACCTTAACTAAATAGGGAGCATGCTCCTTACCAGGTCCCTTATCCTTATGATAAACTGCAAAATCGGAACCAAACTTAATGCCAGCCGTAACTATAAAACCCTTTTCTTTTAACTTTGTATAAACCAGAAATTTTTCTCTAAAATTTACATATTCTTTCTCGCAAATTTTAAGCATTTCCTCCTCTTTAAGCTCTTTACCATCCTTTAGAACCTTTATTTTTCCTTTAATTAGTAGATAATAGCTCTCCAAAAGGTCTAAAATTAGAGGAGCATTAAAGTAGAAGTCCTTTGGCTTTGGTATACCTAAGGGTTTTCCATAGTAAGCTTCTTTATAAAGAGACCTTGAATCTTTAATATTCCAAACGATTATCCTATTCTCAATTAATTCTGCTAAAATCATTTTAAAGACTTAGGGCTAAGATGGTCATAGTATCTGATGTATGTAGGCACTCATCCATCATATCTTCTATTCCTTCAACTATATCCTTCAAAAGAATCATTTCTTTGATAGATTTGGTTAAATCTAATATTTTAGCGATAAGATTCTTATATTCATCATCGATCTCTCTCTCCAATTTTTGTATGTTCTCAGCTATTTCAAGAACCTTTGAAGGATTCATGGATAGAGCTAAAACAGCTTCGTTAAGCTTTTGAATCCCTTCAATAGAGGATAGTAGCAAAATCTTAATCTCTCCCATCAAAGTAGAACTACTTTTTAGAAGCTGGGAAATTCTAAAAGCAGTGCTACTAACATAAGCGGCTATATCCTCTATACCGTAAGCTACCCTTAAAAGATCCTCTCTATTTAATACCAAAGCACCTACCTCAGCTAAACTTTTTGTTAGATCTCTTCTCAAGACTTGAACATCGTTTTCCTTGTTTTTAATACTGTTAACCACTTCTATTAACTTATCAGGATTCTTTTCTGTAGAGATATCGAAGAAGGAGGGAAGTTCCCTAGCTGCATCTAAAACCTTCCTTGCCTCATCTTGAAGTAAGGTTAGGGCCTTTCTCCTATAGAGAATTTCTACTTCTCCGCCAAGCAACTTTTATCATCTAAATTAAGGAAGATAGTAGATATAAGTTTAATCTTAAACAACTTCCCTAACCTCCTCTGTAATCTTCTTAAGTTGGGATTTATACATTTTTAAAATTTCTAAATCGGTAGTAGCATCTTCTGGAGCTTTATCATCCCTAATTTTTCCAGTGAATTTTGGAAACCTTAAGGCTAATCCACTACCTTCTCTAACTTTATTAATGCAAGAAGTGTGTATGGGGCTTAAGGTAATTTCAGAGGCTATAACCTCGATAACTATCTTAGGAAAGAACCAAATATCAGGCTCCATCTTAGAATCTACATTATGGGGCTTGTGATTCATTTTATAAGGTTCTAAAAGTTTAGGGAAAAGATCGAGATCTTCATCGGTGAAGCCTGTTCCTATCTTACATATACTTCTAAAGATTCCTTCCTCTTTATCATAAGAGGCTAAGAGAAAGGCTCCAAACTTACCAGCCCTTCTCCCTCTACCATGAAAGCCTCCGATTATAATCAAATCTAAAGTATCTGTTAGTTCACTTCTATACTCCCTTTTCAGCTTAATCCAAGAGAATTCCCTTGCCCCCGCCCTATATATGCTATTGAGGTCCTTTATAACAAGTCCTTCACAGCCTTCGCTTATAGCCTCTTCCATATATTTCTTAATTTCTTCCTCTTCCCTTACAATCTTCATAGGTACCAACTTAATCTTATCTTCTTCTGAAGTAAGAATCTCTTTAAGCCTCTTTCTCCTCTCCATATAGGGTTTTTGAGTATAATCCTCACCATTAAGGTAAAGAAGCTCGAAAAGATGCAAGGCCACTGGATACTTTGTCATAGCTTCTTCAATCCCATACTTTCTTCTTCTATGCATGAGCTCTTGAAAGGGTAAATAATCTCCTGTATCTTCATTTATAGCTACCGCTTCACCTTCAATTATAAATTCTTGAGCATTAAGGCTCCTTTTACAGAGTTCTATAACATCAGGATAATGATTCGTTATGTTCTCCAATCTTCTAGAATATATGTAGAAATTTTTCTCATCTTTGTGAATCTGAAGCCTTTCCCCATCTAACTTGTATTCAGCTGCTCCAACAAAATTTAGCTTCTCCAAAACTTCTTTAGCGGTGCTTAGTCTTTCAGCTAGCATGGGCCTCACCGGTATCCCAGGTTTAACCTTAAATTCCTCAATTCCCTTTAAGCCCTTTAAGGCTAAAATCTTAGCCACTTCGCCTAAGTTACTTGATATATTATAGGCCCTTTCTATTAATTCCCTATTCTCCTTGCTTCCTGTGAAGGCAAGGGCTAAAGCATCCAATATGGTATAATCGGATACCCCTAACCTCAATTGCCCTAAAACTATCCTCATTATATACTTAGCCTCCAAGGGTTCAGCATCGTTCAGCAGGCTAACCAAAACCTTTAGCTTTACTTCGATAGCACCTTGACCAGAAGCCTTTGCTATTTTTTCTAAAGTTGAGTATACCCTTTCTACACTTAGTGGCTCTGAGAAGAGGGTTAATTGCTGCTTTTTCTGAGAGACAGTAGCAGAAACTTCTCCTAGGTCTCCCAATTGAGAATAAAGGTTTTCAATCTTCTCTAGAGGTAAGCCAGAACTTAAAGCTAGAGCTTTTATTGCTAACTTTTCAGCTATTCCAATTTCGATTCCTATATAATCAGGGTAAAGTTTTCCTTGAGTTAGATAAACTACCTTGTCTATGATTTCTTTCTCTGTTTTCTTAAAGAGCTCTGCCAGTAAGTCTGTTAATTCTAACCTCTTGGTAGTTTCATCCATTTTGGAGAAAACCTCAGCCATAATAGAGAATCTCATCTAAACCTTATAGTAAAAACATACTTAAATGGTTATCATATTTTTATATTTTCATGTTACCTTATAATATATAACTATAACGTTAGCAGTTATTAGAATAGGAAGAAGAGAACCGATAAGATTCAATTACTGAGGAGGTGATTATTGCTCCTCCTAAAAGAAGATCGAAATATCCTCTTTACATCATCTTCATTATAGAGTATATCGGGAGAAACTTTTACCATCTATTTCATTATTCTTTGTAATTCTCATATTCTATTATAATGCTAATACAGATCTAAGATTAAATCATTTATCTCTATAGGATAAATTGATTTTTCTATCAAATTTTTTCTTAAAAAATGCGGGGAGATTATTAGACATAAGTGGTGTTAACTTAGCATCAACTCAACTACCAAGGGATAGAAGCTGGCTAAAGCTGATCTTTCTTCTCCTTATATCATAAAGTTATTGAATAGTCTAATCCATTTTCTAAAATGAAATAGATTTCATCCTCTCCTCCTGATGGGTATTAATCATAAAAAGCTCAATCCTATCCTTAATTTCCTTTATAGCCTCTATAGGGCCCTTCTCATATGAAGAGTTCATTCTATGCTTCAAAAAGGTATCTGCAGGCCTCAGGGTACCATTAGCATATATAGGATATATGCTTACCATTACCATAAACCTCAACAAGCTCCTCATAAACCCTCTGCAACAAGCATATTCTTATGCTTAAGATAAAACCTGGTATGAAACTAAAATGGTTCCATAGCAAACCATATCCATGCTGCGCAGGATCCTATTTTCACATATATCTCATATTAAGAAGGCCTTAACCCTCTTCGCTCTGAATATATGCTTTGGATTAACCTCTGAACCCACTTCCCTAAATTAAAATGACTTCTATTCAAAAATGGTTCTAATGTATATGCCACATATCTAAAAATAAGTCCTAGGAATTATAGATACGATACAAGCCTTATAGAACCTCGAAGGGTGTCCTCTATCTTTTGAATCATGACACAAAGTGAGTATATATATACTCCCTTTGAATATGGGAAGAAAAGAAGTTCAGATTATATAGTGAAAAGATGCTAGGTTAACATCACTGTTATCACCAAATATAGCAATCTTTCTTTAAGTCTGCTTACTCCCTATTAACCAAAGATTTAATAAACCCTAGTTCCCATCAAACTTAAACCTTTGGCTTTTCTTGGTTTTAGTTATGAGCTATAGCGATATTATAGCTATAGTGAAGAGGGGAGTCAGAGTTCATAAGGGAGAGGAGAGGACAGGATAGGGGAGGAGAGGAGTACATAGCGATAAAGAGGTATAACATGATAAAGAATGAGGAGGAGAGGGCATACTAAAGATCCCTATCGAGGGTCAGAATGATAGAGACCATCTTCTCTAGGCTGGAGGACCTTACTCAGGTTCGTAAGAGCATTACAAGGAAAGGGCTGGCCATAAAGATAACCCTATCGATATTAGCCTTCAATATACTCCAATCAGTGGGGAGATTTGATGGGAACTAGGGTAACGTTTAAATAAATTTAAATTTGGGATAGGGGTAAAATTTGTGTATGGCAAAAAAAGAAAAGAAGCCCTTTTTTATACAATTAGATAGCCTTAAAGATTTAGCTAGACTTTCCTGTGCTTTAGAAAAGGTTCCTTTACCAATCTTTCATTTAACCCATGATGGAAAGCAAAGATTAATTACTCCTTTTGGAGATTTTGATGGCAGACCTATATTTTATTTTATCGAAACTAAGGAGAAAAGTGAGTATCTATCCTTTAGAAACAATTCTGGTGTAGAGGAAGTTACCTTTACCGATAATGCAAAGGTCCCAGGCTATACCTATTCTCCCATTATAACCATAGCCAAATTACCTAAGGTCTTTGAAGAAGCTTTAAGGCTTCAACCTAAAGTTTCCAAGAAATTCACAAATATGCAGCTTGAAGATTTAACCAGCTTGGTTAAGATTTGTGCTTACCGTTTGCTTTTTGAGGAACCTCCTTTACCCATCTTTACCTTCAAAATTAAAGATAAGCCATTAGTTGGGGCTTTCTCAAGAATAGATGAATTTGAAGACTCTGAACTTTCTCATCTGTTCTTTTACCTCCCTGTAGAAGATTTTCCTCAGAATCCATATATTAGATATGACCCTGGTAAGGGTGAAATAAAGTTTACGAGTAGAATCGATGAACCAGGCTACATATGTATTAAAATCATTAAATTATATGGTTCTCACTCCTTAGTAGATATTTAATGAAAAGTTTTAAAGAGAGAATAAAAGAGTTAAGCTATGAAAAGAAGAGCAGGTTAATATTAGCCCTAGATGTTTTCAAAAGGGATGAAGCTTTAAATTTCCTTAAGCCTAATATGGCTGATAAATTAGTTTCGGTTAAGATGAACCTTCCCTTACTTTTATCTTTATCTATTGAAGAGATAAGAGAATTAACATCAAAGGCAAAGGGGGAACTGAATCTTCTTACCATAGCAGATATCAAGCTTAACGATATTGCTTATACAAATTTAAATACAGCTAAATTGCTATGGGAGAATGGTTTTGATGCCCTAATTGTAAATCCTATAGCTGGATATGAAGATGGTCTGAAGCCTCTAATAGAAACTTCTAAGAAATTAGGAAAGGGTATCATAAATTTAGTTTATATGAGCCATAAAGGTACTGAAGATTTTTATTCATATCTTTATGAAAAATTCTTGACCAAGAGCCTTGAATGGGAAGTAGATGGTATAATAGTTGGAGCGACTAACCTTAAGATCTTATCTAATATATCAAGAAGGGTTGGAGGAAAACTACTAATCTTCTCTCCTGGAATAGGTGCCCAAGGAGGTAAAGTTAAGGAGGCTTTGAAGAATGGTTCTGACTTTATTATAGTTGGAAGAAGCATCCTAGATTCTAGGGAGCCTGAATCTACTGCTGAGAAAATTCGTCAAGAGTCTTGGTTCTAGTTTTTATATAATTTAATACATGAAGATGGGCTTCTTTTAGAAGATCCTTTGCATTTTTAAAGGTTAACCTTTTTAAAGCTTTATCATATTCAAGCCATTGGTAACCTATATGCTCAAAGGATAGCTTAACTTCTCTCATAGGAGTAAAAGCAAGATAAAAAATTACCTGCTTTCTAACCAAGGTTTCTTCATTTCTTTTATAGTAATAACCGATGACTTTTCTAAATTTTTCAACAAAAGATATTTTATCTATCCCCGTTTCCTCCTTAACCTCCCTAACCACCGTTTCCTTTTCTTCTTCTCCTTCCTCTATATTACCCTTTGGAAAATCCCAATGACCAGAAACGTAATGTAAAGTAAGGTATAAGGGTTTAGAATTTTGAAGGCTAAATAAAATGGTTCCAGCAGATTTTTCTTCTTCTATATTCATCATCTTTACCTCTTCTCCAGATAAGATAAAATTATCTCCCCAAGCTCTTCAGAGCTACAGGCTAAATAGGCTAACTTTTCCTTACCTGTTAAAGGGTAATTTTCCAAATCTAAGTTAAAGACCTTAACAAAACCTCCAGCTTCCTTCACAATGGTTAAAGCGGCTAAACAGTCAAAGGACCTTAGATGGGCTCTAGGCTCTATAAAGGCATCTACCTTCCCATCAGCCACATAAACGGTTTCTAGGGCACTTGATCCAAGAAACCTTGGATACTTTGTTTTGTTTATAAGCTCATAAAAGCCTTTCCTACTAACCCAAAGCTCATTGGTTGTTTTTAGCTCAAAGCATAGGTAAGCTTCTGAAAGGGGTACAAAGCCTTTTACCTTAATCTTTTCCCCATTTTTGAAGGCTCCTAAACCCCTTTGGGCAAAGTAAAAATTCTCTTCTTTATGGTCAAAGATACCACAGGCAACTATATCCTTATAGAATTTACCTTTGGAAAGAAGCAAGGTAGAGGAGTAAAAGGGTATTCCTCTTAAGAAATTTGTAGTCCCATCTATAGGATCTATTAGGGCTAATAATTCTCCATCTTCTATATAGCCCAATTCCTCACTAACTATAGAAATATTTTTAAAATTTTTCTTCAATTCTTTTATGATACCTTCTTCTGCAAGCTTATCTACATCATAGGTGATATGACCAAAGGCCCCTCTATTAAGAGGTTTACCTTTAGCTTCCTTTATAAGTCTATGAGCTTCATATAAGGCTGAAAAGATTATTTTATAGTATTCCAAGCTACCATTAGCTTAAATTAATGTATAGTTAAGTTTTTTACTCGCTATAGGGAAGAGGTGTTAGTTTGGGCAAAGTTAGGGTAGCTATAGCTGGGGTAGGTAACTGTGCATCAGCCTTAATTCAAGGTTGCTACTATTACAGATATGGAAAGGATACCATAGGTCTAACCTTTCCCAATTTGGGAGGTCTAACTCCTAAGGATATAGAGTTTGTTGCTGCCTTTGATGTTAACGAAAAGAAAGTGGGTAAAGATCTGTCAGAGGCTATCTTTGAAGAGCCTAACAATACCGTTAAGATAGTAGATGTTCCTAGGCTTGATGTTAAAGTAAAGAGGGCACCCCTATTAGATGGGATTGGAAAATATTTAAAGGATGTTGTTAAAGTATCCGATAAAGATACTGTAAATGTATCTGAGGAGCTTAAGAATTCTGAGGCTGATATCCTAATAAACTATGTTCCTGTAGGTAGTGTTAAGGCTGCTAAATTTTATGCTGAAGAAGCCTTAAAAGCTAATACAGCTTTCATAAATGGTATGCCTACCTTTATTGCCTCTGATGAATCTTGGAGTAAAAGGTTTCAGGATAAAAATTTGCCCATTGCTGGGGATGATATAATGAGCCAATTGGGAGCCACTGTTCTTCACAAAACCCTAGTTAAGCTTTGTGTGGATAGGGGAGTTAGAGTAGATGAAACCTATCAGCTAAATTTAGGAGGAGATACAGACTTCTTGAATATGCTAGAGGAGGCAAGGTTGAAGGAGAAGAGGGAGAGTAAAACTAGTTCAGTAATAGCTATGGCTGATTATAATATACCTGTTAGGATAGGGCCCAGTGATTACGTTAACTTTTTGAATAACGATAAAGTTTGCTATATTTGGATTAAGGGAAGGTACTTTGGTTTAGTACCTTTAACTATGGAAGTGAAACTACATGTAGTAGATGCTTATAATAGTGCAGGGATAATGATAGATGCCATTAGAGGGACTAAGATAGCCTTGAATAGGGGAATAGGGGGAGCTTTGATTAGCTTATCAGCCTTTTGCTTTAAGCATCCCCCCCTTCAAATGCCCTATCAGGAAGCTAAAAGAGCCTTTATTGAGTTTGTAGAGGGGAAGAGGGAAAGGTAAACTATTTAAGATAATAAATATAAGAATAATAGAATTATGCTAAAAATTCAATAAAAAATCAAGATTTCTCCTAGATTTTAAAGATTCAATCTTTAATTTATATTGACCTAGAAAGAATTTTAAGAATTGTAAATATCTTCCAAAGAGTATAAGCTTACACTGAATCCTTAGCCCTTAAGGTTTTAAAAGAGCAATAAAGATGGTTCTAAAGGAAAGCATTTATCTTATCTCCTTTTAGTTGATTCATCAGGGTCATCTATACCTCTCTCATTAAGTATGAATACCACTTCCCTCTCAGGATGGTAAGGGCTATCCACCATCCTCGCTATCCTATTTTTCCCAGCCTTTCTTAGATAAATTCTGTAGGTGCTTGTATGAGCCACTACATGCCCTCCTGTAGGTCTTGAAGGGTCTCCAAAGAATATATCTGGAGCAGCTTGAACTTGATTTGTTACCACAATAGCCACGTTATAGGTTTCACCAACTCTTAAAAGTAAATGCATAAATTTGTTCAACCTTTGTTGCCTCTCAGCTAAAATTCCTCTCCCTAAGAACTCAGCTCTGTAATGGGCTACAGCTGAGTCTACAACTACCAATCTACTCTTATTTTTCTCAATAAATTTGCCCAATTCACCCACTATAAGCTCCTGGTGGGCACTATTATAGGCTTTAGCTACCGTTATATTCTTTAAAGCTTCCTCAGAATTTAATCCCCTTGCCTCTGCTATACTTACAATTCTTTCAGGTCTAAAGGTGTTTTCTGTGTCTATGTATATGGCTCCAGCATTTAACCCACCCATATCCTTTGGCAATTGAACGGTAACACATAAAGTATGGCATATTTGGGTTTTACCTGAACCGAATTCTCCATAAAACTCTGTTACCGCTTGAGTCTCTATACCCCCTCCTAAAAGGTTATCTAGGTTCTTTGAGCCTGTTGTTATCCTTTCAATCTCTAATCTTTTCTTGTAAAGCTCGCTGGCAGGTATAAAATCTTCTTCCAATAGGCCTAATTCAACCAATCTACTTCTAGCCTTATTACATATTTCCATGGCTTTATCAAGGTCTATACCTGTTGAATCAAAAACCTCCACAGGTCCCTTAACAGCTAAATCCATAATATTTCTAATACCAACATCTAGCAGTTTTTGCTTTGTGGCTGGCCCTATCCCTTCCAATTGCTCAAGGTCTAAATCTTCCATCTCTAATAAGAGGGTTAAAACTGACTAATAACCCTTGTGGAATTCGTTCTGGGCTCTGTTACCTTAAGGGTGAGTTAATCTTCTCCTTCATATATGTTCGTAAGGAGAAGGACACCTCTACCTATAGTACTCTATGATGTTTACTTGGTCTTTGAGGGGTTGAGCCTCCTGCCTCTTCTAGAGCATTGAGGCCATTCATTGAAAGGAGCCATAAATCGATATGGTGCTGGATTCAGGAGCTCTCCCCTTTAGAGAGGCTCTTTCATGTTAGGAGGGTATCTATGTTCTTGATCGATGAAAAAGCCCTTCAAGTGGGTAGATGTGAGGCTTGGATATGGGTATGGTATGCTATGAGCCATATCAGAGGAGGTTTCTTGGGTTATGGTCCTCTTGGGATAGGAATAGCTTGGTGGCAGAGCTCTTCTTAAAGGAGCTCGTGAGGAGGTATGGTAAGCATATAGTATGAAGTGATGGTGCCCCATGGTACCCTGAGGCATGTAGGAGCTTGGGGTTAAAGCACTGCATATACCAGAGGGGTGAGTGGTTGTATGAGGTGATGGAGAGAGCTATACAATATGTGAAGGATCGAACTCGAACGAATCTTTCGATGACTACTTTCCATGCATAAAGAAAGAATGCAGGCAAGAGCACGTAAGGAATTGGATAAGGCTCTTCCACCTACATAAGCAACCAGAGTACCTTAAACTCCTAGAGTTAGCAAAGGAGGTGATCGGCTTAAGGTAACAGCACCAGATAAAAAAGGGGAAAAGTATATACACTATTAAGGAATTTAAAATATAGCATGGTAAATGATGGTAAAATATGGGATGTGGAGGAAGCTGAAGAAAAACTTACCCCTAAAGAAAGAGTTTTAGCAGCCCTTTCCGGAGATAAGGTAGATAGGCCCCCAGCTGGTAGTGTTACAAGCTTAGCAACTTTAGAGATGATGAAGGCAACTAATGCTTGGTTTCCCGATGTTCATTTGGATGGAGCGAAAACTGCAAGATTAGCTGCTGCAGCCTATGAAATGGCAGGATTTGATACCATAGTCCCATACTTTAGCATATTGCTAGAAGCAGCAGCCATGGGCTTAGAGGTTAAGTGGGGAAAAGTGATGCCTAATGGGGATATTACCATGCCTTACACAGCTCAAAGGGAAGGGATCTTTAAGGAGCCTGAAGAGGTTAGAATTCCCGATGACTTTCTTGAGAGAAAGCCTACTAAAGCCCTTTTAGATGCGGTAAATCTTTTAAAGAGCAAATATGGCGATAAGGTAGCTATAGTAGGAAAGGCCATGGGTCCTTGGACCCTAAGCTATCATCTTATAGGAACTGAAAATACCTTGCTTTTAACAAAGATGAACCCAAAAAAGCTTCATAAATTCATAGATATATTTAAGGAAATTACGATAATCTTTACTAAGGCTCTTTTTAAGGAAGGGGCTACTATAGTTGTAATTCCTGACCATACTACAGGAGATATGACTAGTCCTAATACTTACAAAGAATTTCTTTTAGAAGTTCATAAAGATATAATTAAAAGATTAAAGGGTCCTGTAGGCTTACATTGCTGCGGATTAACCTTAGATAGAATGCAATATTTTGTTGAAGCAGGTTGGAACTTTTACCACTTTGAATCAAAGAACGATGCCTTTAAAGCCGTTGAGATAACGAGGGATAAGATGGCTCTATTTGGAAATGTAAACAATACCATGACTTTAGCCTTTGGAAGTCCAGAGCAGGTTAGGATGGAAGCCCTTTACGCTTTACAGGCAGGGGTAAAGTTAGTGGGACCTGAATGTGCCATACCTACTAGAGTTAAATTGGAGAATCTTAGAGCTATAGTTGAAGTAGCTAAAAAGTTCCCCAACTTAAAGGATGTTAAATTAAAGGCTCAACATAACCCTAATTGGACCCCTCCCTTAAAGTTTGAAGGAGTAGAGCTAAAAGTTAAGCTTTAGGATTAAGAGACTTTAGGATAAATACCATACCTTCTAGTATAGTCTCTCATGGTAAATATGTTCTCTATCTTGCATCCATAGTGTAAAGAATTGCTGGATTGTATTATATGCCCTCCCCCTGGTGATAAAGCATCTATAGAAGCTTTAACATCCCTTATAACATCTTCTTCTTTACCATAGGGTAATACATGATAGTTATCTATTCTACCCATTAGACAAATTTTATCCCCATACAATTTTTTGCTCTCCTCTAAGTTTTGAAATTCTAAGGGATGAATACCATCAAAGCCCACATCTATAAAATCCTCCATTAGCATATCTATTTTACCATCGGTATGCTTTATAACAAAGTGGGCTCCATGCTTTTTAAGAGAATCAACAAATTTTCTCCATCTTGGTATAAAGAATCTTTTTACCATTTCTTTATTTAAGAAAGGTCCAGTATTACCTGCTATATCATCCCCACTGGATATTACCTCAACTCCGTTATCAATAGCTATTTTACCTAGCTCAATAAAATAATTCAGCTGCTCATCCATTAAACTTTCGGCAAAGTTAGGTTTCATTATTAAAGCTACTAAAAATTCAGCCATACCCATCCTCATCCAAGATCTCCCAAAGCAATCGTGAATCTGAACCCCTAGGGCTTTTTTACCTTTGGTAACACTTTTTATTCCCTTTATAGATTTCTCTATTGTTAAAGCATGCCCATTCTCATAAGGATTTGGTTTAGGCCATCTCTTATAATCTTCTTCATCTTTAATTAACCCTCCCAGGTAACCTCCTCCCTTATGCTCAGTACTATAAGCCCACTTTATACCAAATTCATCTATTACACTCCTTTCATCCCTTTGATACTTAAAGCCTATGGGTCTTAACCAGTACCAATGAATATGGACAGCATCTAGATCTAGCTTTTCACAGCATAAAGCATAGGATACTCCATTTTCATAGGCGTAATCGGCTTCATCGTTTAAAACCAAAGAGCCTCCTATAAAACCCTTAATTTTTCTACCTGTTATCTTCTCTACTATGGGAGGATCGATCATGATTTCGTTTAAAGGGGTTAAATCAGGTTCTCTAAGCTCATAGGCTGAAAAGATCCTTTCTCTACCATCCATATTTTTACCTCTTACTAAGCACTTCGGTGTTAAGCAAATATTTTGGCTTCTCCCCACTAAGAACCCTTATAACCTCTTCAGCCGCTGTAATTCCCATGACTCTCCCTGTATATTGACCGTAGCCTAAATGGGGAGTAAAGATAAGATTGGGAATCTTATCTCCTAACTTATAAAATACATGGCTTTTAGTTGGAGGCTCTTCAGATAAGACATCTAGGCAAGCTCCAGCTATTTTATTCTCTATTAAGGCTTTACTTAAAGCTTCTTCATCTATTATAGCCCCTCTAGCAGTATTTACTATTATGGCATTTTTCTTCATCTTGCTTATAGCTTGCTCATTAATGATGCCTTTTGTTTCAGGAGTTAAAGGAGTATGAATAGATAGTATATCTGATTGAGCTAATAGCTCATCAAAGGATACATATTTTATACCTAAACTCTCTTCCAAATCCTTTCTCCTAACTATATCGTAATAGATTAAATTCATCCCAAAGGTCTTGGCTCTTTTTGCCACTTCCCCTCCTATCCTCCCTAACCCTAATAGACCTAAGGTTAGATGATAAAGGTCTTCTACTTTAATTCCCCACTTTTCAGGCTCCCAAATTCCCTTTCTAATTTCCTGATTCATATAAGGTATCCTTTTAACAAAAGTTAAAATTAAAGCCATGGTGTGCTCAGCCATAGCATAGGCTAATTCAGGTATGGGTGTCCAGGTAACGAAAATCCCTTTTTCTGTTGCAGCTTTTAAATCTACATTGTCGTATCCTACTCCCATCCTTGCAATTATCTTCAATCTTTTAGCAGAATCTATAACCCTCTTTGTATAGGGCTCAGCAGCAGCTAATGTAGCATCACAATCCTTTATGAGCTCTATAACCTCATCTTCATTTAATTTTCTTCCATAAGGGTTCTCTATAACTTCTACCCTATGAGCCTCTAAGTAATCCCTTATATCTTTAGGAAACCTACCACCAAGGGTAAGACCAATTAGACATTTACTCATATAGGGAGATAAAGAAGACTAGTTTATAAAGATGATTATATCTCAAGATAAATTTTCACCTTTGCTACTAAAGCTATTTATTACTGTGTTACAAAGCCCAATAACTATACTTTAATCACAGCTTCAGGCTTGAGAAACCATAAGTATGAAAAGGTATTAATGGTATTAAAAAGCTTATTGCTAACTAAGTTAAAAGTATAATTTAGAAACTGCTATTTTAACCAATTATAGATGGGATAAAGGAGAAAGAGAGAAAATTTACAGCAAAAATAGAGTTAGTAGATTTGAAAGAGAAAGAGGCTAAGATCTAATGCTATAAGTGGAGAGAGAGGGGGTTGTTAAGATGCATGGTGAAGGATATAAAGATATTATTTGCTTATGGACCCACCACCAATCTAACTCTGATATTACCCAAGATCATAGAAATAATTAAGCAGCTAAATGAAAGAGGTATAACTATACTTTATCCATTCATGATGGCTTAATAGCTTGGCAAATTGAAAAATCTATATAGTAGAAAGTAGCATACTAAAAAGTAACAGCATTATAAGAAAATAACTCATAGGGTTCCCCCATCAAGGGAAATTTTAGTTATCGTTAGCTGGGATTTGTAACTTCCTATATTTTGATTAAGTAGGTTTTTATCAGAAGCATCTTTTATCCCTAATCCATTTCTAAAATTTTAATGATTATAAGAAAGGAGAGAATCAGTTAAAAATTTTAAAAGATTTATTTAGGTAATTATGTTAATAAAAGGATGATGGAAGTTAGAAAGGAGATCCTTAGATTATTGAAGGAGGATGAGGAGTTTAAGTATACGGTGGCAGGTTATCTTGGGATATCAGAGATATTAAAAAGGCTTGATAGAATAGATGAGCATATTGACAAGTTATGGGAGTCTCACAATAAACTATGGGAATCTCACAACAAGTTATGGGAGTCTCACAATAAACTATGGGAAGAGGTAAGGGATATGAGGCTAACATTAAACAGATTGGCTACTACTTTAGATAGACTTACCATCAGTGAAGAAGAAGCTTTAAGCTTCATAAAGCATAGGATAATTAACGAAATTGGTATAGATATTTCTTTAGATAGAATCTTTGTAGATTCTAAGGATATAAACATTTATGGTGTCTCCTCTGATCTATGTGTAATAGGGGAAGCTACTGTTAGATTAGGAGTGGGTTTAATAGACGAATTGGTGGAGAAGGTTAAATTCATAAAATCTAAGAGGCCAGATCTTCTTAGAGATAAGCTAATTAAGGTAATATACACAGATTACTCTACACCCGCTGCTTTAAATAAAGCTAAGGAGAAGGGAGTATGGGTATTAAAGTGGAGTGGAGATCTAACTCCTAGAGTTGTGGAGAAAATAGATATTAGCTAAGTACTCATATTTCCTTAAGGATTGGGATAATCGATATCTTTTTCCTAAATAATGAATAAAGAACCTGGTTTAAGCTTGAATAGGATTACAGGGTTAATAATCCCCATCATAAGCATTAAAAATTAGGTTTAACCGAAAGCAAATCTCTAATAAAACCATCACCATTCATTTCATAGAAAGATGATGGTAACTTTATATTTCAGTTACTTCAACCTTAAAGTCAAGGTAGTTTAAATTAGCTCCACAACCCTTACACTTATTGTTAGTTGCCTTTAAAACATCCCTAGGGCTCTTAAGGTCAAAGCCTAGGTAAAGAACAGTTCCACACTTACTACAGATGATCTCAAAGGGCAACTCTCCTTATATTGGAGAGGAAGGATTTAAACCTTATGATAAAGCTTTAGAGATTAAATGATTAATTTTTTTTAAAATCTTGTAGTTTCCTCCGGCTGACCTACCTAAAGATAGAGGAAAGGTTCGATACATAACACACAGTTTCTTAAATAAGAAGTAAAGAACTTAAAGGATAAAAAATAAACATATATTGGAAAGCCAAGGATAAAGCTGAGATAATAATATTCCAATCGGAAATTTAAAAACCTATAAAAATTTAAGTGGTAATCTGACCCTTATAAAGCCATTAAAATGCTAGAATTTAATAGATAGTGCTATCTATTAAATTCAATAGACCTTCTAAGAATTATAAGTTAAATAGTATTAGTTAGTAGGTGATAAAGATGAAAAAGATAGGATTCATAGGCTTGGGTATAATGGGCAAACCTATGGCAAAGAATCTTTTAAAAGCTGGTTTTGATCTTTCAGTTTATAACAGAAGTAAAGCACCTATGGAAGAGCTTATAGCCCTAGGAGCTAAAGGAGCATCATCCCCTAAAGAAGTAGCTGAGAATTCTGAAGTGGTAATTACCATGGTTAGGGATTCTCCAGATGTAGAGCAAGTTATGTTAGGAAAAGAGGGGGTAATTGAAGGGTTTAAAGAAGGTAGAATAGCTATTGATATGGGTACTACATCCTTAGAGGTTACTAGAAAGGTAGCCCAGGAGTTTAAGAAGAGAGGAATTAGATTTCTTGATGCGCCGGTAAGTGGAGGGGATAAAGGGGCTATAGAGGGAACTTTAACCATAATGGTGGGAGGACCAAAAGAGGCTTTTAATGAGTGCTTACCCATCTTTAAAGCCATGGGGAAAAATATAGTTCATATGGGTGATAATGGTTATGGCCAATTGGCAAAGTTATGTAATCAGATCATGGTGAGCTTGAATATGCTTGGAATAGCTGAAGCTTTAACTTTAGCCTCTAAAAGTGGCTTAGATTTAAACAAATTGATTGAAGCTATTTCAGCTGGGGCAGCAGGTTCCTGGGCTTTAAGCAATTTAGCCCCAAAGATCATAAAGGGCGATTTTAATCCTGGGTTTAAAGTTAAGCTCCTTCAAAAGGATTTGAGAATTATTATGAGTGTAAGTGATGAGTTGAAGATATCTTTGCCAGGTACAAGTTTGGTTCATCAGCTCTATAATGCTTTAGAAGCTACCAACCAGGGAGAATTGGGCCATCAGGCTCTAATAAAGGCAATAGAGAGGCTCATAAAAGAATAATCATTAGCTCAAAAGCCTATTAGCCAATTCATAAACATTGATACCCTCTAATGCAGATATTTGAAGGATTTCAGCCTTAGAATTAAAGGCCTTTAGCTTCTCCTCTATGATGCTCAAAGTTGATTTATCTACAGCATCGATCTTATTTATAGCCAAAATTTTAGCAGCTTTCAGCTGATCTTGAATTACAGGCATATCAGCTAACATATTAAACATTATAGGGTCTACTAAAATTACCATGGCTGATTTCTCTATGATCTCTCCCTTCAAATATTGGACATCAGCCAATATCTGGGCTGGCTTAGCTATACCAGAAGGCTCTAAAATCACTATATCAGGGTTAAACCTATCCTTTATATTCTGTAAAGTATCGGCTAAACTGGAGCTTAGCTCACAGCATATGCAACCTCCAAAGAGTTCCCTAACAGATAAACCAGCTTCTTTTACTATTTTATCGTCTATCCCAATTTTACCTAAATCGTTGACTATAATGGCTACCTTCTTATGATTATTTTGGGCAAAGATCTTACTTAGCTTTAAAATTAAAGTTGTTTTTCCAGTTCCAAAGAATCCTCCTACCGTTAAAATCTTCATCAAAAGAGCTCTGAATCCTTAAGGGAAAAACTTTTCTGATAAAGCTTAATGAGTTTAAATTAGATTCGCTCTTGCCTCCTTAGTGAATGATAAGTTATTTACTTCCTCTTCCGATTTTCATATATGGTTGGGAGTATACGTTTATCCTTAACCATTATGGATGGTGAGGTTGTTGAGCTTATCCTTAGACG
>JARVJX010000019.1 GCA_029775995.1 Nitrososphaeria archaeon
GAAGCTCACCACGCCTAATAAGCCTCTCATCAACAACAGACCAATACATAGATTAAAGCAAGACATAAGAAACTTAAAGAATTAAGCCACAAAGCATAATTTATCATAATGAAGGGATAGAAAATGCTAAAATGTTATAGGATGCCCTAAGAGAATTAAAGAAAAGTTTAATGAAGGGTCTGAAAGCTAGGATAAAATCTATGTGTTTTATGGCTCTTTAGCGAGAAAGAAGCGAGGGAAGACAGTTATATGGATGTTTTAGTCGTGCTTTAGGATAACTCTCTTTATAAAAGAGTTTTAGACCTATAAAATTGAACTGAAGAATGGAACTTCTACTTCTATATTTTTGGCAACCATTGAAGAGATTTTTAAGTACTTAAAGAATTGAATTGTTGCCCTTCCTAGAAAATGTAGTTGAGGAAGGTGTTGTTTATAGGATGAATATTTGCAGGGTTTGTGGAAGCATCGCTGAGAGCGAATAAAGTCTTGCTCGCTACAAAATCTTTCTTAGCATCTTCAACCATTTCCCTTGAGTTTAAAGCCCTTACCGTATCTTCTTTCATAATACGTTTCTAAGTTTATCTGGCAATGTTTAAGGTAAATTCTAGTATTCCCTAAAATGATCTACTTCATCTTTTTCATCTTAGTAGTATTAGGGCAATGACCGAAGAAATTGGATTAGCCTTGCTAAGGGATGCAGCAGAAGGAGATGAATTAAAAGGAGGGATAGGAACTAAGGCTACCATCAAACTTCTTAAGAACCTAGATTTAGGCATTGATAAAGCAGTAACTCTAAAGCCTCCGCTTCAAGGCGAACTAACCCTTACTGTAGAATCAGCTGGCTAATATAGGAAAGTAAACTGGATAGAAAATTCCTTTCCCCTTCTTTTTTATTCCTATAACCATAGCATTTAAAAATATACTCTTTGTAAGAGGATGTGTTGAAAGTTAAAGGCCTTCTAATTCTACCTATTATAATATTTCTACTTTTCTTATCACCCTTAGTTTATGCTCAGCCTACTCTAGAGTTAAGTTCAAGTTCAGGTTACGTTGAAGATAAAATCGATCTTAAATTAACAAACTTTACACCAAACAGTACAATTAACATATTTTGGACCTTTTTCAATTCCTCAAAAATTGCCATTGCTTCTGGAGAAACCGATAAAGATGGAAAATTTAATGTAACTATTAAGATTCCTCAAGATAAAGGAGGAAAGAAAATTTTAGAGGCTATTGATAAATTAGGATTAAAGGCTAACGTGTCTTTTACCTTACTTCCAAAGATATATCTCCTTTCGCTAAAAGAGAAGCCTTCAGAAGAGGTTTCACAAGTAGAGATAGGTAGTGAGCTAATGGCTTTAGGCTCAGGAGGTGTAGAGGATATGCTCATCTTTATAGATAACCAGAGATACGATGTTAAGCCTGAAATTGAGGAGAATGGTAAATTCAGCTTTGAGTTCTTAGCCCTAGGCTCAGCTGGAACTCATGGTATAACTTTGGTAAGTTCAAAAGGCAAAATCTTTCATAGCTTCCTATTCAATGTTACAGGAGTTACAAATGAGATACTAATGGGAGTGGAAGTAGCAAACCATTTTACTCTTAGAGATATCTCAAACAAATTTTCAGATTTTATTAAAAATCTTTTTTCTTTAGGTATAAGAATGGATGAAAATACAGCCCTATTAAGGGGGGATGTGAAGGTCCTTACAGAGAATTACCTTAAGGCTTCAAAAGAGACTCAAGCTAAAATAGCTTCTAACATAACTGAAACAAGGAAGGAACTATCTGATCTTTTAGGTTTAGTTTCCAGCAAGGTAGATGAAAATACTAAAGCAACTTTAGGGTTAGAAAGAAACTTTAAGGATATAAACGAAAGGCTTGATACCTTTAAAGATTCCCTCTCTTCCTTAGAGAGAGCCATGGGCTTAATAAGGCAAGATATATCCTCATCCTTCTCTTCTACTCAAGCTTCCCTTTCAGCTATAAGAGATGAGTTAATGGATTTAAGCTCTGAGTTAGATAGGGTATTATCATCGGTAAAAGCTGGCTTTGAAGACTTGCTAAAGGTAGATAGAGAATCTTTGCAGAATATAAGTTATCTGGTTTTAAGTGTTACTCCTCAACTACTTCAAGCTTACTCTATGATTCAACTTCTTATACTCGTTTCCATAATCATAGGGATTATATCTTTAATCCTCTTCTTTCTATTAAGAGGTAAAATAACTCCTAGGGGTAAGTTAAATGGTTAGGGTATTTTTAAAATGCAAGACTTGCTCCCTTTGGTTCAACGCAGGCTTTGAATTAAAAGATTTCTATGATTTAGAAAAGATAGCCCAGCAGAGAGAGCATATATGTCCAACAGGACATAAAAACAGTTACCAAAAGGAAGATTATAAGATGGAGAGCGAGTTTGAGAAAAGAGGTAAAAGGGTAGCTGGAAGACCTATCTATTGAATAAAGGTATAAGCATAAAAAAACCATTATTCATTTAGCTGGGAATTAAAGTACCATAAATCACTTCTATCTCATTTTGAGCAGCCTTCGTATAAGCCTCTTCTGTAATAGCCGAAGTTACTAGGAGCCAAGAAGCTTTTAAGTTGTATCTGCTCTCTAAGAATTTTCTCCTAGCTATTAACCAATCTATATCTTCCCCTTCAACAAAGGATTTAACTTCTAAAGCATATTTTTTCTTATCAGAGATATAGATATCTATTTCAACCTTTTGACCAGGCTGTAATAGGTACCCTTTCTCATCTTTAAAACTTCTCTTCTCTATCTTATCTACCTCTATACCCCTTAAATCAAATAAAGTTTTTCTCATTAAATTAAGAACCATTTTTTCCATACTTATTCCTGCTCTAGATGTGAAGGAACCTACCATTATCTTCAAGCTTCCTATTTCTTCTACAAGCTTACCTAAGTTTTTAGCATGCTCTTGTAATATTCTTGAATGTTCTTGTAATATTCTTGAATGTTCTTGTAATATTCTTGAATGTTCTTCTAACCTCTTATCAACCCTCTGAAAGCCATCTCTCATATACTCTGCCAGAGCCTTAATAGCTTCAGTCATACCCCTAAGTTCCTCAGTCTTAGCAGCTTCAACAGCCTTCCTAATTATTCCATCTATATCAATGCTGGATGCCAAACCTACATTCTATTTTTAGCTCCTTAGCTTATATAGGTTTTGCCAGAGGTTGCTGTGGCAGAAAAGTTCATTTTAGTTTAAATTTTATGATAACTTAACAGTCTACTCTTTCATAAAAGAGACGGTAAAGTAGCTTTTCTGCCACAGCCCCAGAGGTTTTTTCCATTTACAATAAATTCTTAGGAATTACCATCTATCATTAAACTTTTCTAACATTTTTAAATGTTTATCACAAAGCCTACCACTTTTAATTTGAGCCTCTATAATTTCTTCTTGCCAATGAGCATTAAATAATCTACACTCTTTATTAGAACAAAAAACTTCCCCAAACCATTGGTAAAATATAGCTTGTAGAGCGTAACCCTTTACGACTTCTGTAATTCTCTCATCTTCATAATCAATGTAGCTGCCTTTAAAACTTTCCTTAAGGCTTTCCCAGACTAAGGGCTCATGACCAAAGCTTCTTAATGCTATATAAAAATCTCTTGGTTTTGCAGGTCCCTCCACTATTCCAGCTATAGATATTAAGGAAGGATAGCTTAGAATTATCGATCTTATATGATACCTTTTATCTTCAAGATCATAGCTTGCTAAAAGCCTCAATGTAAGGCAGATATGTACATGATTTAGATTACTCTCTACCCTCTTTATAAATTTGCTGTAAAGAAAGGAAAGCTCAAAACCATCGTATAAAGCTCCTTTTATGGTAAGATTGTTTTTTAAGGCTCTCCTCTCTACCTCTATCTCTCCATAAAGGGGCTCTAAGCTAAAATTTTTAACGGCTATGTTTGGGTTCTTAACCTTAATCTTTACAAGATCCCTTGCTAAATCCTCTAGGGAGATCCTTGAGAAATGATACTTAAGAAATTCATCTCGAATATTTATTTGGACTTTTGGGAAATAACTTGCTAAAAAGGAAGCTAACTCCTTAACATCTAAATGCTTTGTATTGGGTTCATCGTAGAGATGGATGAAGAGCAAGTTCCGCTAATTTTTCAAGGGCTATTTCAGCTGCCCTTCTCCCTGATAAAAGCATGGCACCAAAGGTAGGCCCCATCCTTGGTAAACCATAAGTTTCAGCTACAGCCATACCACAGACTATTAAACCTGGAAATACTTCTCCTGTATGCTCAACTACTGCATCCTCTGATTTCTCTACCCACATGGCCCCCATGCCTGGAACCTTAATGTAGCCTCTCTCTTCTAACCTTCTAACCACTACCGCATCATGTCCAGAGGCATCTATTACCAATTTAGATTCTAAAGCTATGGGATCTACACAGGTGACATTCCTTGGTAAAGCATTTACAGGAGTCCAATTTACAACTACACCACTAACCTTATTCCCTTCTTTTATAACTACATCGTCTAATTGAGTCATATTAAGCACTTTAACACCAGCTTCACAGGCACTTGCTATCAGCTTTGAACAGGCATAGGGAGAGCTTGTAACGTATAAACCTTCAGCAAATTTCTCATACCTAACTCCTAATTCATCCAATATCTTTTGAGAGGGATGCCTAAAGGTGGCTGGATTCATCAAATAGCCTCCTATCCAAAATCCTCCTCCCAAGTAGTTATTCTGCTCTACTATTAGCACCTTTACCCCTTTAGATGCTAAATCTTTGCCTGCCATTAAACCGCTTGGTCCTCCTCCCACTATTATAACATCGCTCTCTGCATACTTCTCAAACTCTTCAGTAAAAGTTTTAACTATGGCTCTAGTTATATCCTTTTCCCCAATTTGACTTGTAAATTGTACTCTTTCCATCGTTTATGGAAAATAATCCGTTCTTTATAAGTATATTGGGTTTCAGGGCTGTGGCAGAAAAGTTCATTTTAGTTTAAATTTTATGATAACTTAACAGTCTACTCTTTCATAAAAGAGACGGTAAAGTAGCTTTTCTGCCACAGCCGGGTTTCATTTAACTTTACTCCATCCCCTTAGAGCAAATTTCCTACATTATGGAAAATAATATTAGTGGGAAAAAGGAACCGTTAAGTGTAGATACTTTCGGGGCCTGTTGTCAAGATAGTGTTAACCAACCCTATAACCTACAAGCATATTGAAACTGAAGCTTTAGTTGATACTGGTGCTACCTTCACAACTTTTACCCAGGTTTATAGCAGAGGGTCTTGAGCTGGTTAATTTAGGCAAAAGAAGGGTAAAAACAGACTCTGGTGAAGAGATTTTTGACAGAATCTTACTTAATAACTGAAGTTGAAGGTGTTAGAACAGTTACTCCTGTGCTAG
Source organism: Nitrososphaeria archaeon (assembly GCA_029775995.1). Lineage (GTDB taxonomy): Archaea > Thermoproteota > Nitrososphaeria > Nitrososphaerales > JARVJX01 > JARVJX01. Next base: position 5,400 of record JARVJX010000019.1, read on the forward strand.
TAAATGAGAAAGTTGATCGGGTACTGTTGGGTACCATAACTTTTGAAGCCTTGGCCTTAAAGTTTGATCCGAAAACAGGGGAGCTTGAGAAGACAGAAGTCTTGCTTCTTTAAATAGGGTCTTCCATATTTGATAATAGAACTAAATTGGAAAGGACTATTTCTCTAAAACACCTTAACCCTTTCATACCTCGTAGAGATAACCTCTATTAAAGATTTAGCAAAGCTTTTGGCTTATTCATATAGTTATAGCCTCAATATATCAATCCCCTTTCTTTAACTTAACAAAACTTAATATTTCGCTTCTTTTTAATACAGATATTCCAGCCCTATCTTTAATTATTTCAACCAAAACTATCCAATCAGGCTCTTCTAAGTCCACCTTTCTATCTATATGCTTTGCTATAGCCTCAATTATATCCCTACTACTCAAAGATGCGAACCTTTTTTCAACGGTTATCCTAAAGGTTTCATTTTTACCTATCCTATCCTTTAGCTCTTTTACTTTATTCTCCATGGCCTTTAATTCTGCCTCAATATTTGCCTCTAAAGGAATAATTCTTAAAAGATTCTTTACCTTCCATGGATCCTTACTAACCATAAGTTTTATCTTTTCAACAACATCAAAGGGATTTAAGCTAGTTTTTGCTATTATTATGCCTGATACTTGACTAATTTTAACTTCAGCTTTATCATCTCCGACCTCTCTAAATAAATCCCATAACTCTCCCAATCCATCAAATTCAAGGCCTCTAGCTGTAGTAGCAATAATGTTAAATTCTTCTTCAAGGCTCATTTAAAACCTTAAACACCTCCTTTAGAGATAAGGGACCTTCCCTTACAATTTTGAAGGGCTTAAAAGTAAAATCTATAACGGTAGAAGCCTTACCATACTTACATTCTCCTCCATCTATAAGAAAATCAAAATCCTTACCAAGGAATTCAAAGACCTCTTCTGGATTTTTGGGAGCCTTTAACCCACTTTTGTTAGCACTAGTACCTATGAGTTTTCCCCCACAAAGCTCAATGAACTTTAAAGTTAAGGGATTATCAGGCACTCTAACTCCAATTTTATCCAAATTTAGCCTAGCAAGCTTAGATATCTTATAATCTTTTAATTTCTCAATAAGGGTAAGGGGCCCAGGCCAAAAATTTTTTGCCAATTTAAAGGATTCCTCACCAAGATATACCAACTTTTTGGCTACCTCAAAACTACTACATAATATGGGCAGGGCCTTCGATTCTTCTCTTCCCTTTAACTCCATTATTCTTCTAACAGCTCCTTCGTTATAAGGATCACATCCTATACCGTAAACAGTATCTGTAGGATAAACTACTACAGCTCCCAGAAAAACTTTTCTGGCAACCCTTTTTAGCTCTTCAAGGCGTGGCTTAACAACTATCACAACTTCATAATTATTAGAAAACTTTAATAATTTTTTCTAGGAGAGCATAAAAGGGTCGGTGAGTAGAATGTCTGAGGAAGAAGAATTCGAAGAAGAGTCTGAGGAAGAATATGAGGAAGAAGGTTGGGAGGAGGAGCTAGAAGAGGAGGAAGAGGAATTCTAGCCCTCTAATATTTTCTTACTATGTCTTGAATCTAAAAATTCCCATCTTAGTAGTAAATTATAAGAATTATCCAGAAATCTTAGGTAGAAAAGGAGTAGAGTTGGCAAATATATGCCAGGAGGTTTCTGAAGAGTTAAAGGTAAATATTGCTATAGCCCCTCCAACTCCCTTCTTGAATACCATTTCGAAAGAAGTGAATATACCTGTATTTGCTCAGCATGTGGATGCTTCACCCTTAGGTAACACTACTGGCTATATAACAGCGGAGATGATAAAGGAAGCTGGAGCCCTAGGTTCCCTAATTAACCATAGCGAGCACAGATTAAAAAGAGACTCCATTAAAAAAACCCTAGATAGATTAAAGGCTAACGGTTTATATTCTATTGTTTGTGCAAGGGATCCTAAGGAAGTAGGCTCCTTAGCAAAGCTTAAACCTAACCTTTTAGCTATTGAACCTCCCGAACTAATAGGTACTGGAATTGCTGTATCTAAAGCAAAGCCTGAGGTAATAACTTTATCCATTGAAAGGGCTAAGAGATCTGATAGAGAGGCTAAAGTAATTTGTGGTGCAGGAATTTCTACAAAAGAAGATGTTGAAAAGGCTCTAAGCCTAGGCTCCTTAGGTGTCTTAGTCTCAAGTAGCATAGTTAAGGCAAAGGATTGGAAAAAGAGCGTTAGAGAATTGGCTGAACCCTTGCTTTACCATCAAATTTAACTATAACTTTTTGTAATGGTTAATAGCTTGAATAAGAAAGACTTTCTAGATAATACTATCAAGCAATTAAAAGATACTGTTGAGCTGTTGAAGCTTGAGGCTTGGATCTTTGATTTTCTAAAGGAGCCTAAAACATCTCTTATCGTTTCAATTCCTGTTAAGATGGATGACGGAAGCATAAAAATCTTTCAGGGCTTTAGGGTTCAACATAGCAACGCTAGAGGACCCTATAAAGGAGGTATAAGGTACTCTCCTGAAGTTACTCTAGAGGAAATAAAGGCTTTAGCCATGCTAATGACTTGGAAGTGCGCCGTAATTGATATTCCCTTTGGAGGGGCAAAAGGAGGGGTAATATGTGATACTAAGAATATGAGCTTGGGAGAAAAGGAGAGATTAACAAGGAGATACACAAATGCTATATTCAATTTGATAGGTCCTTATGTAGATATTCCTGGACCAGATATGTACACTGATCCCCAAACTATGGCTTGGGTGATGGACACTTACAGCCAAATAAAGGGTTACGCTGTTCCTGAGATTGTTACTGGAAAGCCTGTGAGCTTGGGAGGCTCTGAAGGAAGGCTAATGGCTACATCAAGAGGGGTTAGTATATGTGTTAGAGAGGCCACAAATCTTCTTAATATTCCCTTAAGGGATGCTGAAGTCGTTATTCAAGGCTTTGGAAATGTTGGTTCCTTTACAGCTCACTTACTAAAAAATATGGGTTGTAAGATAATAGCTGTTTCCGATTCAAAGGGAGGGGTATTGAATAGAAAGGGATTGGATATATTTAAGCTATCTGAATACAAGCTGAAAAATGGTACAGTAGTTGGCTTTGATGGAGAAAGCATCAGTAATAAAGAGCTTTTACAGTTAGAATGTGATATTTTAATTCCAGCAGCCTTAGAGGGTTCTATTGGTAAGGAGGAAGCTCCTTTTGTGAAGGCAAAGATAATAGTGGAGGGAGCCAATGGTCCTTTAACAGCAGAAGCTGATGAGATACTTAAAGCCAATAAAGTCTTTATAGTACCTGATATACTTGCGAATTCTGGAGGTGTGTTAGTTAGCTACCTTGAATGGGTCCAGAACTTAAATAGAGAGCATTGGAGTGAAGAAGAAGTTAACTCTAAGCTGGAGATTAAAATGGTAAAGGCCTTTAAGGAGGTTTTAAAGCTTTCACAAGAAAAGGGAGAAACTTTAAGGAGGGCAGCCCTCAGCTTAGGTATAAAAAGGGTAGCAGAAGCTATAAAGGTAAGAGGTATTTGGCCTTAATTAGGGAAGAAAATATGGTAGTGCGATCATGCTTATTACAAGCATTATAAAGATTAGGCTAAAGGCATAGGTTATATACTTAACCCCTTTATCCTTTAATCTATTACCAAAGGAGTTTTTTAGGAAGCTTCTAAGGCTTTGACCTCCATCTAAGGGAAAGATGGGTAAGCTGTTAAATATAGCAAGGTTGATATTAATGAACCATATCCAGAAGAGAAGCTGAGCTATTGGATAGAAAAGGTTTCCTAAAAGATTATGAGAGTAAAATACATGCAAAACATCTGAGTAAGGTATAAAGTATTGAGCAGCACCAAAGGTTGGAGGGAGAAACAAAACGACGGGGTTTAAATTTACTACAGCTTTATAGTTCTCCAAAACAGATCCTGTTCCTAAAGGAATTATCTTTACTCCCAATCTAGGACCATCGGTAGATTCGGAAAGCTTAAGGGGTAGAAGAAAATTGTTTTCTGGATTAGCTTCTCTAGCAATCTTTAAGATTATAGTCTCTCCAGGCTCCTTTTCAGCTAATATTTTCGATAAGTCTTCTATTGTAACTAGCTTTACTCCATCTATAGCCATAATAACATCCCTTTCCACGATTCCAGCTTTATGGGCTGGATAACCTTCTAAAACTTCAACTACATATAAACCATCTACAGTTGGATAAATTCCATTTACTAAAGCTAAAAGAAGGCCTAAACTTATCAAAGATACTACTACATTTGCTCCTGGTCCAGCTGCCATAACCCTAACAGCATCCCTAGACTTAGATTCTTGCAGCTGTTTTTCATCAACTTCTACAAAGGCTCCCACAGGTATGAATAAGAAGAAGAGTAAACCGCTTGAGTGAACTTTATACCTTAAACTCTTAGCTACTATTCCATGAGAACCTTCATGGACGATTATGCCTACAACTATGCCAATCCAACCGTAAATGATTGGCAAATAGGGATTAAAGCCAGGTAGTAAAAGGAAGCTTTGAGGACCAGCCTCTCTTTGAGCTTCAGCTACCTCAGGTCTTGTGAGCAAACTTTGTATTGAGTTTATGATTAGAAGGGAGCCTGCTATTGCAACGGAAATCATAATAAGAACACCTATCCAAGCTATATATTTCGTTAACCTTCTTTGGCCAAAATACTCGAAGAGGGAGCTAAATTTCTCAGTTCTAAGCAAAATTAGGGGCAACTTAAATTCTACTCTCTTCACTTTTTCTTCTTTACTCAACTTCTAACACCATAATCTTATAAAGCCCCTTTATAATATTATAGTTAAGCGTAAGAATGGAATGGAAAAATTGGATAAAGGATTTTTTTAGGCCTGCCGAGAAAAGGCTCTTTGATAGAGTTAACGATCTTTTTGATTTATCTTTTCAAGCTAATGAACTAATTTTACCCTTTTTTCTAAAGGAAAGATCCTTAGAAGAGGTTAGAAGTATGGCTCATAAAGTTGCCAAGCTTGAGAGAGAAGGAGATAAAATTACCAGAAGCTTAGATATTGAAATATCTTCTGGAAGCTTGGCTCCTCCCCTTCTAGAAGATTTTAAAAGAATTGTAGAATATGCTGATGAGGTTCTTGATAAGTTACATTTTATGGCTAGAGAACTTAATAGAGGTATCGCCTATGTAAAGTTAATGAATGAGGTGGAAGCTAAAGTTTACTCTCTTATAGGGGAGATACTCAAAAAAGGAAAGGAAGCAAATATAAAGATGAGAAAGCTTCTTGTTTCTTTAGGTTATAGTATAGAGGAGGCAAGGGAGATAGCAAGGGATATAGAGGCTCTAGAAGAAGAGGTAGATGAAATTAAAAATATGAGTCTAGATATAATCTACTCTTCTCCCCAAAACTTCCTCATCTTTCATCATCTATTACAGCTAACTATGGTAGCAGAAAGCATTCTTGATATCTATGAGGATATATCGGATTTGAGCATAAGCCTAGTAAAGGCTTTAATTTCCTAATTGATTTGATTCTTTACCTATTAATTATTATGAATTCCCTTTTAGTTAGTGCGAATAATATTTCTCTTTGCTGTAGTATGGTTGTAGGTTCAAGGATAATAAGAAAAAAATTAGCCATATTTTTAACTTTCCTTAGTTTTTCTTCAGGTTTACTCTTAGAAGGATTCAAACTTTTCACCATAAAAGAGCTAGTAAATAAAGACCTATCAGAGAAAGAAGTTCTGCTCATCCTTTTCCTAGTTATGATAAGCTTTCTAATAGCCCAAATAATAAAAACGCCCCTATCCTTATCGAAGGGTATAGTTATCTCCTTATTAGGCTTAGCATTAGCTAAGGGTTTTGAAATAAACCTATTTTATACTTTAAACATTCTTCTAATATGGGTCCTTTTTCCTATATTATCTTTCCTTTTTACAATAATAGCTTTAAAAATGGATAGAAAGCTAAGCTATAAAAGGGTTTGGATCAAGATAGCCACCTTAAAGCCTTTACTATTATTCTCGTCTTTTTTAACAGCCTATGTTATAGGGTCAAATACTTTATCCTTGCTTGTAGCTTTATCGGATGATAAAACCTTAGCCCAATATCTAGTTTTGCTAGGCTCCTTTATAGGCTCTTTTTTCTTCAGCGGAAGGATTCTAAGATTCTTAGGAGAAGAAATCTTTGGGATAAGATATGTTAGTGCCTTTTCTTCTCAGACCATGGGGGCCTTAATGGTTGAATTGGCTACTCAATTACATATACCTGTTGCTGTTAGTGAAAATGTAACTTCAAGTATAATGGGAAGCATGCTTTCCTATAAGACAAGGGTAATAAGCCTCAAAAAGGTCTTGAAGCTCTTCTTAGGATGGTTTCTCACCCCTTTAATTACTTTAACTTTAGCCTTCCTTTTAGCAATGATGATTTAGAGCTTCTTGTTAGAAGGGAAAATTTAGTATAGGCATATATAATCCTATTAGGTTTCCTTCCGAATCCTCAAATAGTGCTGTATATCCTATACCTCCAGCTAATGGTTCCCCTTCCTTCACTATTTTTCCTCCTAAAGCTCTAATCCTTTTTAGGTATTTCTCAAGGTCATCCACACAAACGTAAAAAAGAATTCCTCCCTTTTCTACCTTATTAACCTTGATGAAGGAACCTCCTACCCCTTTACTTACCCTGAATATAACTTGATCATTTTCGGGTAGCTTGTAAGTTTTCCATCCAAAGAGTTGAGAATAAAATTCTTTTGCCCTATCAAGGTCTAGAACTTTGAGTTCAACATGAACGATTTTGTTATATGGGCTTTCTTTTTCTTCCATCCCTTATAAATACTATTCATATCTAAAAAATTTTTAGCATATTATATGTACTACTTTGGTAGGTGTAAATAAAAATCTTTAAAGCTCAAGAAAGATGATTTAATACAGAACTCATTGCAAAACCATTTAAGTTTTCTTCTTTTATGCTTTCTTCATGAAGTTTCTTGAGCTTAGTGATAATGAAGGGGCTTAGACCTTTGCTTCCTACTAGGGCTAGAGTTGTAGATCCAAGGTTGATGATAAACTTGTATTGAATGGTATCTTATATGTGCTTTTTAAAGGTTTTATTCCCCTTTGCTAAATAAGAAATGGGATGGATAAAGAGGATATAAATGTCATTACGAAGAGAAAGGAAGAAGGGATAAAAATTCCTCTAGAGAAGAATGTTCAAGCTAGAGAAGGAACAAATTACTTTGAATATGTTAAATTAATCCATAATGCTTTACCAGAATTGGATTTCAATGATATCGATACATCTACAGAATTTTTGAAGCATAAATTTTCTGTACCCATAATGATCGATTCTATGACAGGAGGCTCCGATTTAGCCTTTAAAATAAATGAAAATCTTGCTTTGGCTGCTGAAGAGCTAAATATTCCTATAGGAGTTGGTAGTCAAAGGGCAGGCTTGAAATCAGAAATGTTGGCTCAAACCTATTCGATAGTCAGAGAAAAGGCCCCTTCTTCCTTTATAATGGCTAACATTGGAGGGGCCCAATTGGCTAAGGGCTTTAGTATAGAAGATGCCAAGAAGATTATAGATATGGTTAAAGCTAATGCCCTTATAATACACCTCAATCCCTTACAAGAATTAATTCAGCCTGAAGGGGATACAAATTTTAAAGGAGTATTGGATAAGATAAGAGAATTTACCAAAGCTTTAGACGTTCCTGTAATAGTTAAAGAAGTTGGAGCAGGAATAAGTAGAGAAGTAGCTTTAAAACTTGAGTTAGTGGGAGTTTCAGCCCTCAATGTTTCCGGTTATGGAGGAACGAGCTGGGCTGGTGTGGAGCAATTAAGAGCAGAGGCAGCAAATATGAAGGAAAAGGCAGAGCTTGGTCGGCTCTTTTGGGATTGGGGAATACCAACTGCAGCTTCTTTGCTTGAAGTTGTTAGTGCTGTGAGCATACCTGTTATAGCTTCGGGAGGGATAAGAAATGGTTTAGAGATAGGTAAGAGCTTAGTTTTAGGGGCAAGTTTTACTGCCCTAGCTCACCCTTTTCTACAAGCTGCAGCTGAATCTAAGGATGCTGTTATAAAAAAGGTTAAAAGTCTAACTTTAGAGTTAAAGGCTACCATGTTCTTAATAGGAGCTAAAGATGTAAAAAGGATAAAAGAGGCCAGATACGTTCTAATAGGTCCCTTAAGAGAATGGGAAAGGAGCTTAAAGGGAAAATAATTTGGAGCTAAAAGAACTTTTAGCTAAAAATGTTGGTAAAATTAATGAGTTTATATTTAGCTTCCTTCCTTCCTCTCATTCTATAAGGGAGATAGACCTACTTTACAAGATGCTAAGGGAGTATCCTTCTAGACCTAAGAAGGGTTTAAGATCTACCCTTTGCTTGCTATGTTGTGAAGCCTTTGGAGGCTCCTTCAATTTAGCTTTGCCTACAGCTTCAGCCCTAGAAATTTTTCAGAATTGGATACTCATCCACGATGATATAGAAGATGAATCTGAAATGAGAAGAGGAAGACCTACATTACATAAAATGTACAATTTGGCTTTAGCCCTTAATGCTGGAGACGCTTTACATGCTAAGATGTGGGAACTATTATTCAAAAATAGAGAAATCTTGGGAGAAAAGAAGACTCTGGATATTTTGGAAGAAATGGCTCATATGGTAAATGAAACCACTGAAGGGCAAAACATGGAATTAGGATGGGTCTATAAAAATAGATGGGATTTAGACTATGAGGATTACTTTCTTATGGTGGAGAAGAAAACATCCTGGTATACTTGTATAACCCCTTTAAGGTTAGGAGCCATGATAGCCGATGCTGAAGAGAAAAAAATAGAAGGAATGATAAATTTTGGTAAGGATTTAGGTATAGCCTTTCAGATTAGAGATGATATTCTAAATCTTATTTCTTACGCTAAGTATGGTAAGGAGTGGATAGGAGATCTTTTTGAAGGTAAAAGGACTTTGCAACTCATCCATCTAATTAAAAATTGTGATAATAAAGAAAAGAGGAAGATAGTTGAAATAATGAGAAAGCCTAGAGAAGAGAAAACTCAGGAAGAGGTGCTTTACGTCTTTAACCTTATGAAGAGCTATGGCTCCATAGATTTTGCATCCCTTAAAGCTCAAGATTATTCCAAAAGAGCTAAGAAAGAATTTTACGAAATCTTTGGGGATTTATCTCAAAGTGAAGCAAAGAGATACTTAGAAGAGATTGTGGATTTTATGGTTAGTAGAGAATGGTAGAGGAAGATAAATTAGAGGAGCTTATCAGGAAACATGTATTACTGAATGCTATAGCCCATAAGGGTAAAGCCGATTCTAAGGCTGTATTAAGCAAAGTTATAGCTGAAAATGTTGAGCTTAGGAGCAGGATTAAAGGGCTTCTAACCCTAGTAGAGCATATAGTTAAAGAAGTTAATAGCATGAGCTTAGAAGAGCAGAGAAGTATAATTCAAGTTAACTATCCTGAAGCTTTGGAGAAAGAGGAAAAGGAAGAGAGGGTTAAGGTCTTACCCGATTTACCAAAGGCTGAAAAGGGGAAAGTGATTACAAGGTTTCCCCCTGAGCCCAGTGGATATCTTCATATAGGGCATGCAAAGGCTGCAATTATAGATGAGGAATATGCTAAAATGTATAATGGTAAATTTATTTTAAGATTTGATGATACAAACCCTGAAAAGGCAAAGTTAGAATTTTATGAAGCTATAAAAGAGGATTTGAATTGGTTAGGGGTTAAACCTCAAATCATAGAAAACACATCGGATGATATAGAGAAACTTTACGATTATGCTAGGAAGCTAATAGAGAAAGGATTAGCTTACGTTTGTATTTGTAAGCCTGAGACTATAAAGTCTAATAGAATTAAAGGGATAGAATGCAATTGTAGAGCCTCAAAGGTTGAAGATAACCTTGAAAAATGGGAAAAGATGTTTAAAGTTTTTTCAAAAAATGAAGCCATATTGAGATTTAAGGGAGATATGAAAAGTCTTAACACAGCCATGAGAGACCCTACCCTCTTCAGAATCCTTGATATTCCTCATCCTTTAAAGGGATATAAGTATAGAGTATGGCCTACTTACGATTTTGCTACTCCTATTAAAGATAGCCTAGATGGAGTTACTCATGCCCTTAGAACTAAAGAATATGAGCTTAGAGATGAGCTTTACTTTTCCATACTTAGGGCTTTAGGTTTAAGGGAGCCTATACTTTTAGAGTTTTCGAGGTTAGAAATGAAGGGCAGTATCCTATCAAAAAGAAAGATAAGAGAATTGATTCAGCAGGGAATAATAGAAAGCTGGGATGATCCTAGATTAGCCACTTTAAGGGCTTTGAGAAGAAGAGGATATTTTCCAGAAGCTATAAGAGAATTCATATTGAGCATAGGGGTTAGCAAAGTAGAATCTGAACCTACTTGGGATCTTATTAACAGCATAAATAGAAGAATCATAGACGCTAAGGCTAAGAGACTCTTCTTTGTTTCAAATCCTATAAAAGTGAAGTTGGAATCTTTTCCAAAGGAAAGGATTTCAGTCAACTATCATCCTGATAGAGATTTAGGAAAGAGAGAAATAAAAATTACACAAAATCTCTTTTTTGAGATAGAAGATCTAGAAAAGTTCAATTTAGATGATAAATTTAGGCTTATGGGTTTGGGTAATGTAAGGCTAATTCAAAAAGAAGATTTACCCATAGTTAAATTTGAAGGCTTTGAATTAGATCATAGATTAAAGAAGATACACTGGGTAAACGAAGATAGTTTGCCCTTTGAAGTTTTTGTTCCCTTAAATTTGGTTCAAGATGGCGAAATAAATAGAGATAGCCTTAAAGTGATAAGAGGAAAGGTCGAAGATAGCATTAAGAAATTGAATGTAGGGGAGATAGTCCAATTTGTGAGGTTTGGGTTCTGTAGAATTGAAGCAAATAATAAAGCCATATTTGCTCATAAATAAGGAGAGAATATAAGATTGAAAATTAAACAAAATAGAAGGAAAGGCAGAAATACTTTCTTATATGTATCTATTTCATTAGTCATAGTGATAGCTCTAACAACTTACTTTTTAACTTTTCCAGTAAGAAATGAAGCTCCTAACTTTAAGTTAAGAGAGATTAATGCAAATGGAATAACAAGTAGAGAAATTACCCTATCAGAATTGAGAGGAAAAGTAATTTTTTTAGAATTTGTAGCAGCCTGGTGTCCTCACTGTAAAAACATGGTGCCAACTATTAAAGAGCTTTACAATGAATATTCATCAAAGGGAGTTTATTTCCTAACAATAGCCATAAAGGACAGAACAGCCACAGAAGAACTTACTTCTGAGTTTATTAAAAAATATAATATAGATTGGACTGTACTTTTTGATGAAAAAGGAAAAGTCTTCGACCTTTATTCTGTCAAAGGGATACCAACTTACTATCTTATAAATAGTAAAGGGATCATATTGAGTAAGCTTTCTGGCGAGCATAGTTATGAAGAATTGGCTCAATTAATTGAGGAGGCTTTAAGGAGGCAATTTAAATGAAAAGATTTAGAGAGGATTTATATATTCCTGATTATGATAAATTTTGCATATCTAAGCTTCCTAGGTGGATTTTTGATTACTTTAAGTATAATAAGATAGATAATGGAAGATTGAAGGAAGAATTAGAAGGAAAGGAGAAGATCCTTCTTTTAATTATAGATTGCTTAGGACTAGCTTTATTGGAAAGTTATTCCTTCTTTAATCCAAAGAGCCTTTTATCAAAATTTTATAAAAAGAGGGGGTATATGAGCTTAGAAAGCACCTTTCCATCAACTACATCAACGGCTTTAACCAGCTTAAATACAGGTTTAAATCCTTTAGAGCATGCCATATTAGGCTATACCATGTTCGTTAAAGATTTTGGAGCCATTATAAACATGGTTCATTTTAGCCCAGCTGTAGATAGTAAAAGGGAAAGTTTATTGGATTCTGGTATAAATTTGGAGGATTTTTTAGGCTCAAAGACCATCTATGAAAAGTTAAATGAAGAAGGGATAAAGAGCTATGTAATAACAAGAAATTTTCTCAAGAATACTGCTCTATCAAAACTTCTTCATAAAGGTTCAGAGGTTACAGCTTACGTTAATAGCTCAGACCTCTTCGTTAACTTAAAGAACCATCTTAAAAGTTGTAAAGCTCCGAGCTATACCTTTGCCTATTGGGATGCTTTAGATACCTTATCTCACCTTCATGGACCTTCCTCTGAGCAAGTTTACGCTGAATTAGATACCCTTTCCTTTGGTTTAGAGAGGCTCTTAAAGGAGGAGCTAAATTCTAACATAGCTTTTATGATATCTTCAGATCATGGAAGCCTTACGGTTGATGAGACTAATCTAATAAAATATGGTGAGCAAACAACTCTAAAAGATATGCTTAGGCTTCCTCCAGTTGGGGATGCTAGGGCTTTCTTCCTTTTCCCTAAGCATGATAAAATTGATAAAACCATAGATTTCTTTGAAAGGAATTTCAAGGAGCAATTCTTATGTATAAGCTTGAAGGAGGCTTTAAAAATGAAACTTTTTGGTTCAGGTAATCTAAACATGAATTTTTATGATAGAGTAGGAGAACTTTTATGCTTAGCTAGGAGGAATTATGCCCTTTATTTTCGATTTAGAAAAAGCTTTGAAGAAACTATTTTAAAGGGCTATCATGGTGGTTTAAGTTATGATGAACTCTTTGTTCCTCTCATCTTTATCAGATGAATTTATAAGAGGAAGAATGGATGCTTAAAGGAGTGAGTAAAGATGAGCCCAAAAGCCTATTATGTTAAGTTTGAAACTCCTAAGGAAGTTGTGGATTTAGCCTATGAATTGCTAAGACAGGCTAAGATGAGTGGAAAGATTAGAAAGGGTACTAATGAGGTAACAAAAACAATAGAGAGAGGTTTGGCTAAATTGGTCCTAATAGCTGAAGATGTAGAACCTCCAGAAGTTGTAGCCCATCTACCAATTCTTTGCGATGAGAGAAAAATACCCTATGTGTTTGTTCCAAGTAAAGTACAGATGGGAGAAATTCTGGGAATTAAAGTAGGGGCTGCTTCAGCTTGCATAGTAGAAGTAGGAGAAGCCCAAGGTTTATTAGAGCAGATAGTTAATAGGCTCTCTAATTTGAAGAAGGAGGTAAAGGATGAGCAGTAAGTCTGAGGAGCAGCTAACTCCTGCAGAAGTAGTTCAAATTATAGGGAGAACAGGTGTAGCTGGAGAGATAACTCAAGTAAGGGTAAAGATTTTACAGGGGAAAGATAAGGGTAGAATTCTTACAAGAAATGTAAAGGGAGCTATAAGATTAGGCGATATATTGATGCTTAGAGAGACTGAAAGGGAAGCAAGAAAGATAAAGTAAGAGTAGATGTTAAGCCTAAAAAAGTGCGTATTTTGTGGTAATGATGTAAAGCCTGGAGAGGGCATCATGTTAGTTCTCAATGATGGAGCTGTAAAATGGTTCTGCTCATCTAAATGTAGAAAAAATTCTATAAAGTTAAAGAGAGACCCAAGAAAGTATAAGTGGACAATTTTTTATGAGAAAAAAGTAAAGAAATGATAGAGCAGACACTAATAGTCATCAAGCCCGATGGAGTTAAAAGAGGTTTAATAGGTGAGATAATAACAAGGTTTGAGAAGAGAGGATTTAAGATAAAGGCTCTAAAGATGCTTAATTTCAGCAAAGAGATGGCTGAAGAGTTTTACTCTCCTCATAAAGGAAAGGCTTTTTTCAATGAACTAATAGCCTTCATAACCTCTGGACCTGTGGTTGCAATGATATTAGAAGGAAATTACGCTTTAAGTGTTGTTAGAAGCATGATAGGTAGTACAAAGTCCTATGAAGCTTTATCTGGAACCATAAGAGGGGATTATGGCTTAGGCATTACCGATAATGTAATACATGCCTCAGATTCTAAGGAGAGCTTTGAGAGGGAGGCAAAGATTATATTTTAATTAAATAGCTTTTATCCTGAGCTTATTATCTATAATTTGCTCCTCATGCAAAGGAAATGAGGAAAGTATGTAAAGAAATATAAGAGCTATTATAAATCCTTATAAGATGATGTAAAGATAATTTTTCACCCTTCTGTCTAACGCTTGAGCCATTATATTTTATCTTGATCTTGACTGCTTTAATAGGGGCTCATGCCTGCCCTTGATCTTCTGCTGGAAAGGGTTAAATCATCAAAGGTATTTAGGAGGGATAAAGTGGCTTTAGAGATCTATCCTTAAAGCCTTGATCTACTTCTCTGGATTATGTATAGAAAGCTCCTCTCTTTCGGGCTTCCCTTAATAGTAAGGCTATGG
>JARVJX010000001.1 GCA_029775995.1 Nitrososphaeria archaeon
AACAGCGTTCTCAACATTCAAGCGTATCTTCGGCGATTACTGCTTGGCTAAGGAGCTGCCAAACATAGCCAAAGAGCTAAAAATAAAAGCATTCATATACAACACAATCATAAACCTATAAACACAATCCAACACTAAAAACAAAGAGCAAACACACAACAATAATTAAGCCACAAAGCTAATATAGTCATAAACTCTACAGAATTATCCTACTGGGCTTGCAAAGGTTCCTTCAGCTGTGAATCCAGTATCTGTTACCACTTTTACTGTATAATTGGTAGCTGAACTCCAGAAGAAATTTGCATCCACACGAGGAATAACAAAACTAATAGTTACTCCTGGAGGTATGACATTACCTGTTGTAAAATCTGTTCTAAATACTGTAGCATCGGGTAAAGTAATGTATATGGTTTGTATAACTGCTGGAACTGTACCTTTATTTCTTATGGTAACTAAGACATAGGGATTTAAAGTAGCGGTAGTAGGGTTGCCAGAAATACTTGTAGTTCTAGTGAGAGTGAATGAGGTTGTTCTAGGTATATTTTCAGATATGAATGTCGTCTCAGTTGTTGTCCCAGTCCACACTGTTGCAGCACCGCTAGTCGACATTAAAGCCTTCTTAAACTGAATATCCTCAATACTAATTGAAGTTTGGGCTTGCCTAGCTTGACCTGTTAAGCTCGATGATACAAAGGTATAAGTGATTACTGATGCTGCAACACTAATAGCTATTAACAATAGTGTAGCTACTATGGGGCTAACTGCTTTCCTTTTATTCTTCAGTGTATGAATCACCACGAATCCTTTGTAAGGAAGGATATATAAACTTTTTATTTAAAAGGTTTAGACTCTTATATCATAAATTTTATTCTAAACTATTTTGAAGATTAACATAAGCGATTAAAATTAGAAAGATTTCTTAAATAGGATAAAATCATAAAATTTTTGAGTTCTATATAGAGTTTGAAATAGGCTCTCTCGCATTAAATTATGGAAGTGCGATTAGGAAATAAAATATTATTTATTAAATATTCCAATGTGAATTTATAAAATATAACAGTGTTAATATATAAATTTTAATATGAGAATAAAGGGAGGAAGGTGGAGTTAGATGAGCCATATAATTCCAAAGCCTTTAGAAAAGAGTAGAAAGCCCACAAAGGCCCAAATTATAGGCTGGTCTATAACCACTATCTTTATGTTTCTTATTTTGCTCTATATAGGAAACTTTGGAAGATTTTTATTCCCACATTCTCCTCAATCTTTCATAATATTCTCACAAATGCAATTGGTTTACATATTGGCCATGGCCGTTTTATCCATATTTCTTAGTGCCCTAATATGGATAGTGATAATCTTTAGGGATAAAGGTGAGCAAGTTGGTTAAGGCTAAGCAGTGGGAGATAACTACCATAATTTTAGCCTCTATAACCCTTGTAACTCTTGGGATAATTGGAACCTTAGGTCTATATGCTATAGACCTTAAGCCTCCAAAGGTTAAAGAAGGCGATTACATTACCATTAAGGTCTTTGCAAGGCAATTTGCTTGGAGATTTGAGTATCCTGATGGTGAAAAGTTAGGGCAATTAAAGATTAAGGTGGGGCAATTGGTAAAGTTGGAGCTTTATAGCGAGGATGTTATTCATTCTCTTTACATAAGAGAGTTAGGTATAAAGAAGGATGTTATTCCAGGAAAGGTTAATGATATTTGGTTAAGGGTTGATAAAGCTGGGGAATTCAACATATTTTGTGCCGAATTTTGTGGAAGGAATCATTATGCTATGATAACCAAATTAATAGTTGAGGGATAGTTATGGCTATAGAAACGGCAAATAAAGAGAAGCATGAGCCCTTTTACAAGAGCCTAAGGACCTTTTTTACAACTACTCATCATACCGATATAGGAGTATTATACACTTGGACGGCCTTACTTAACTTTCTTTTAGCTGGTATAATGGCCTTTATAATGAGGGTAGAGTTAGTGAGACCAGTAAAGGATATATCACCAGAAACTTACGCAAGCCTATTTACCCTTCATGGAACAGCCATGATATTTCTCTTTGTAATTCCAGCCTTTTCTGGATTAACTAATTATCTACTACCAAAGATGATTGGGGCTAAGGATATGTATTGGCCAAAGATAAATGCTTTATCTTACTGGCTCTTTATTCCTGGTAATCTTTTAATATGGTTAGGGGCTCCAGCCATAGGTTGGACGGGCTACACTCCCTTATCTGTGGTAACTGAAGGGATAGGGGTTGATATGTGGATTTTGGGTTTACATATAATAGGCATAGCATCCATGCTAGGGGCTTTAAACTTTTTAGTTACCATAATGAAGTTAAGGGCTCCAGGAGTATATTATAGAAATATGCCTTTATTTGCTTGGGCAGTATTCGCTACAGCCATAATTGTAATATATGCTAATCCTGTTTTAGCAGCTGGATTAGCCCTTTTACTCCTAGATAGAAATTTTGGAACCTTCTTCTTCATACCTGAAAAGGGAGGGGATGCTTTACTATGGCAGCATGTATTTTGGTTCTTTGGTCATCCTGAAGTTTACATAATTGTTTTACCAGCCATGGGTTTAGTATCTGAAATTATACCAAGGTTGGCAAGAAAGGAAATTTACGGTTATTGGGCCATAGCCTTATCATCTATGCTCATACTCTTTATGAGCTTTGGTGTATGGGTTCACCATATGTTCACAACAGGGCTATCTATAGAGGCAAGGGTTCCCTTTATGGCTGTAACCATGAGCATCGCTATACCCTCTGGTATAAAGGTCTTTAATTGGATAGCAACTATGTATGGAGGGAGGATAAAGTTAGAAGTTCCTATGCTATTTATGACTTCCTTTGTAGGAACCTTTATAGTTGGAGGAGTTACAGGAGTTTTCTTTCCAGTAATTCCAGTAGATTACGCATTACAGGATACCTATTTTGTAGTTGGACACTTTCATTACGTAATTATTGCTGTGGTTAACGCTTTCTTTGGAGCCATATATTATTACTTTCCTTATATGACAGGTAAAATGTATAATAAACTATGGGGGGTAGTTCACTTCCTAAGCTTTACCATTGGGCAAGTTTTAGCCTTTACAAGCTTTTTAGTATTGGGCTTGATGGGTATGCCTAGGCGCTATTACGATTACATACCAGAATTCTCCTTTTGGCACATAGTAGCTACCTTAGGGGTTATAATAATAGGCATAGGCTTCATAATATTCATAATAAACATGATTACAAGCATGAGAAAGGGACCAAAGGCTCCTGAAGATCCTTGGGGAGCTAAAAAATATGGTATGCCAGACCTTTATGATAGTGATTACTATGAAGTCCAGCCATCTACGATAAAAGAACCATTAGATGAAAATATACTCACTATAAAAGAAAAGGAGCCTACATGATGATTAAATTAGAACCAAAGTTTAACTTTCTTTTATCCCTCATATCCTTCTTTCTATCCTTTTATATCTTTCAATGGATGCTCTTTGATCCCTATATTGATTATCTTGAGGAAACAAATTTATTCTTTCACATGATGGGTCAGCATACTCTTCTTTTGCTTGCAGGTTATCTTATACCCTTTGGTTTTGAAAAGTTAGCTTTATCAAGCTCTAGAATCTTTAAGGGTTCAAATTTATCAAAGGATCTATTAAAGTTATACAGGAATTTAGTTCTCTTAAATTATAAGCTCAATCCAAAAGGATTTTTAACTTTATCTTTTACAATCATAATAGTCAGTTATTGGCATATACCTATAATTTTTGACCTTTTACAAGAGGAAGAATTTACTCACCAATTTATGCATTTTACTTACAGTTTGGCAGGGAGTTTAATTTACATGAGCTATAAAAGGATGCCTTTCATAATCTCTGTAATCTTAGCTTCTGCCGTGCATAAAGTTATGCTTATAGGAAGCTTTTTGATACTTTTATCTCCAAATCCAATTTATAAAAGCTACTCTCTTCAAGAAAATATTGCGAATGGATATTATATGGCCATCATGGGAGCCATTGGTGAGGTTATTTTTATGCCTTTAATAGTTTACTTTATCTATAAATGGCTCAAGGGTGAAAGGGTTTTAATTAGAATTCCTCTAGAAAAAGACTTATCAGAAGATTTAACAAAATAATTCCTTTGAAATTAAAGAATCTAATAGGTTGTTGAGAATCTAACTTTATAAATAGTCTTTAATACATATTAACAGGAAAGTTATCCAATCTTTTAAATTGAAGTATAAGAGGAAAAAGGGATACATTCTTTACTTCTAAATTCAAGATACTAACTTTTGTAAAGAGTAGGATAAAGAACACAAATAACTTCTTTATGAAGTTAAGGGAATTAATTTAATTATAATTAGTCAATTATAATGAGTTCAAACAGAAGTATTAAGGTTATAACCCTCAATATTGCTATTCAGGTTTTAATACAATCTAAAACTTTTCTCATTTTTCCATAGCGTAGGAATAGCCGATTTATTCCTGTTTCGTAACCTCTGTATCCAAGCCATCAGCTTTAGCTTGGAAAAGTTTTTATTATCTATTTCCTAATCTTTTTTGATGAGTCTAGATCCAGCCCTTGAGAAGAAAATTAAAGCTTATGAAATTGCTTCCATAATTGCAGCTATAGCAGTTCATTTTGGTGTATTTATCAATGCTTTCATCGTTTTAGCCGTTCTTAAGTTGCCTCTACCAAGCTTTTTCATAATACATGTAGGATTGCAAATTTTTACCTTTTTGAATGCCATATTTGGAGCTAAGATAATTAGAAGCTATATTAACTTTCTTAACATGCATAATATGAAATTTGGTAAAGGGATAGGCAGATACGTTTCTTCTTTGCTCTTTAAGAGAAATTAAAATAGGCCATGAAATTTATCACCCTTGGAAACTTAAGGATCTTTTCCTTCACAACCACAGCCTCCATATTCATTCTTATGCTTTTAGGCTCCTATACAAGTAGCATAGGAGCAGGTTTGGCCTGTCCAGATTGGCCCTTATGCCCAAATATAACCAGTTATCCCATATTTATTGAATTTTTACATAGAACCTGGTCCATGGTAACCTTACTCTTTATTTTGATAACCTTATTCATAGCTTTAAAGCTTAAAGGAAATGGTTATGAAGGTATAAAGAAAAGCACCTACGCTTTAATAACTGTTTTTTTGGCTCAGGTATTTTGGGGGGCTTTAAATATCTTTTTAACCCTTAACCCTATAATTGTTACTGTACATCAAGGTTTAGCCACCTTAACCTTTGGATTAGCCCTTATTTTGACCCTTCAAGCTTATCAGAGAAGGTAATAAATCTGATAATTTTTAGTTAAGAATAATAAAGAAATAAAAGTTTTAGAAGAGGAAAAGGAAAGGAAAAAAATTAGAATCAAGAATCCAAAATTAAGGCTTAGTTTTGTTTTGTTTTGGAAATTAAAATTTTGGTTCAAAGACTCAAAAAAGTCTTATCTACACCACCATGGCAGTGTGAAAAATAAATAGCTCTAAACTTTTCATTAACTATTATTAATATCTTTAGTGAAGAGGTCTGATAAGCTCCCATTTATTATCGCTAAGCTCCCTAAACTCCCTACATAAAACTCAGAATGTAAGATTTAAATAATTTTACAATTACTTCAATATTAATAATGGCAAGAACCGAAGAAATCAGTATGTATGTTAACAAAATGTGTGCTTTAAGGGTAGTACAGCAGTTCCCAAAGAGATAGATTTTTATAGACGTTCATAGCATCTCATCATGATGAGCATAGAGAAACATTATACAATGAAAGAGGCCAGTAGAATTCTTGGTGTCAGCGTTAGACGACTTCAAATTTGGGATAAGCAAGGATTAATTAGGTGTGTGAGGACGCCTGGGGTAGGAGGAGAGTACCTGAAAGCGAGTTGAAAAGGCTCCTTGGAATAAAGGAAGTCGATGTGAGTCGTAAAGTCGCAATATATGTTAGAGCCTCTTCCCATGAGCAGAAGCAGAAGGGAGATTTAGAAAGGCAAAAACAAAGCTTACTGGACTAGGCTAATTCTAAAGGTTATGAAGTAATAGCAATTCTCGAGGATGTGGCAAGCGGGCTTAACGAGAATAGAAAGGCCCTGAACAAAATTTTTGACATGGTTGAGAAAAGGGAGGTAGGAATTATTATAACAGCTTTTAAGGATAGGCTTACAAGATTCGGCTTTAAATACTTAGAGCGTTATTTCGCTTCTCATAACGTAAAAATTGAAGTTGTTAACGGTGAAGAGCCTAAAGATGCCTATCAAGAGCTTTTAGAGGATCTCATCGCTTTGGTTTCAAGTTTTGCAGGAAAGCTCTATGGTTTGAGAAGTCACAAGTACAGGAAGGTGGTTGAAGGTGTCAAACAGCTTATTGCTGAATGAGACCTGCAGGTTTAAGCTTGAACCCGAAGAAGAGCGAGCTATCGTTCTTGAGGATCTTTTCAAGACCTACTCAGAGATGGTTAAAGCATGTTTGGATAGGGCTATGCCTTTAAACGTAACCTCACGTAAGAGGCTTCATGAAGCAATTTATAAGGAGCTGAGAATGAAATATCCAAACTATCCATCTCATTATATCTATACGGCTATAACACAGGCTCTAAGTATATTCAAATCTTACAGGAGGCTCTCTAGGAAGAATAGGAAAATTGATCCTCCAAGGCTTGAAAAGCTAAGCACTATCCTCTTGGACGATACCCATCTATTCTGGTTCAGTTGGGGAAGTATAAAGCTGGCATAAAGGGCCTATTACGATTCCATTCAAGGTCCATGAGCATTCAAGGAAGCTCATGTATTGGCAGGTTAAAGGCTCAAGGCTTGTGAAATTTAATGTTAATAATGAATACTATCTTCATGTTACTTTTAGAAAGACGGTTGAAGAGAAAAAGGCTGAAGGTATTTTAGGTATCGATGTTAACGAGAGTAGCCTAGACCTAGCTGTTGTGAAGCTAAACAAGGTTAAGTTCATCAAGATAGATATAAGCGAGGCGAAATACATTAGAGACAGATACTTCAGGAAGAGGAGGAGTATTCAGAGTAAGACTTCAGGGAAAACAAAAGCTGAGCTGTTAGCAAAGTATTCTGGAAGGGAAAAGCGGAGGATAAACGACATACTTCATAGAGCAACGAAGATTATAGCTGGCATAATCGCCGAAGAAAACGTTAAACCGATAATGGAGAAACTTACCTACATTAGGGAAAGAATACAGTATGGTAGGAAGATGAATAGAAGGCTCCACAACTTGCCTTCAGAAAAATTCAGTCTTACATTTCCTATAAGTCCATGGAGCTAGGCTTTACTCCTGAAAGGGTTGATGCTAAGAACACTTCCAGGACATGCCCGATATGTGGCGAAATCAATAAGCCAAATGGGCCTGTCTCAAAGTGTAGAAAATGCGGCTTCCAAAGGGATAGGCACTTAGTTGCAGCTTGGAACATAGCTACAGCTACAAGACTCCCCCTGTGCCGTCCTTTACCGTTGGCGGCGAAGGCCCTCAATGAATCCCTAATAGAGGTGAGGGGAGGTGAGGGGAGGGGGAAGGGATGAAAGTCTATGAATCCCACAACGGTTAATTACTCACCTAACTCTCTCTTTATGCTTTCTATCAATAGTTTAGTATTCTTTTTTACTACTGGGCTCATCAATCTGGAGCCTATTCCAGCTAACATTCCTCCCACTTTTACATCAGCCTCCCAATCCACTTTTGTACCACCATTAAAATCGCTAAGCTTAAAGAAAATTGTCAAGTCCATCACACTCCCTACCCCTGAACCTCTTCCAACCAACTTTGCCTTCTCATTTTCAACCTTTTCAGCTATATTAAAGCTAACAGAAACGGTACCTTTGATGTGAGCCAATCCAACCTTAAATTTTGTATCAAAGTTATTTTCATCCTTAACCTTTAATTCCTGTAAGTCGGGTAAACATTTAGCCAATCTATTAGGGTCTAAGAAAAATCTGTAAACCTCTTCTCTATTTCTTTTTAGCTCTAAGCTACCATTGATTTTCATTACCTTCTCATCTTCTCAGCTGCACTACTAATAGCCTTCACTATATTTTGATATCCTGTGCATCTACATAAATTACCTGATATTCCTATTCTTATCTCTTCCTCTGTAGGATTTTTGTTTCTACTTAGTAAGGCATAGGCAGATAGTATCATTCCTGGAGTACAATAACCACACTGCAAAGCGTGATGCTCCCAAAAGGCCTCTTGAATAGGATCTAACTTACCATTCTTAGCCAAGCCCTCAATGGTCAATATATCTGAACCATTAGCTTGAACAGCGAACATCGTGCAAGACTTTACACTCTTTCCATTTAGTATAACTGTGCAGGCACCACAATTTGATGTTTCACAACCTATATGGGTTCCAGTAAGGCCTAAAACATCCCTTAAAAAATGAACTAACAATAGCCTAGGCTCTACAATAGCCTCATAATCCTTTTCATTTACCCTGACTTTAATAGAGCATTTTTGTAAAGGAGCTACCTTTTCGCTTAATTTTTTTCTTGATTTAACCTTTAACATATCTCTTCCCTCCCTCACATGGCTTTAGCCCTCTCTAAAGCTTTTTTTAAGGCTCTCTTTACATATACTGCTATCATCTCTTTCTTATACTCAGCAGAACCTCTAAGGTCACTTATGGGTTCTGCTTCTTCCTTTGCCCTCTCAGCCACTTTCTCAATTAAATTATCATCTACCTTCTTTTTAACCATAAGCCTTTCAGCCTTTGTAGCCTTTATGGGTTTTGGTCCAGCGGCTCCTAAACCTATTCCAACACTCTTTACCCTTTCCCTTTCATCTAAAGCTATTTGAACAGCAGCCGATACCGTTGCAAAGTCTCCAGCCTTTCTCTCAAATTTAGCAAAGGCACCACCACTTTTCCCTGATGGCAAAGGGAATATGACTTCTGTTAACAATTCTGTAGGTTTTAGGGTTGTTGTAAAGATATCTAGGAAGAATTTTGAAGCCATTATTTTCCTTTCTCCCCTTAAACTCTTTGCTTTAATGGTAGCATTTAAGGCTAAAGTGATAGGAGGATAATCGGCAGCTGGGTCAGCGTGAGCTAAAGAACCACCTATGGTTCCCATATTTCTAACCTGAGGGTCTCCAATAACCTTTGCAGCATCGGAAAGTATAGGAAGGTATTTGTTAATAATATCAGAACTCTCTATCTCATGGTGCCTTGTTAAAGCACCAACATGAATATTCTTTCCTTTAACTTTAATGTAACTAAGCTCTTTTATTTTATTTATATCCACTATAATCCTAGGTGAAAGAACTCTAAGCTTCATCATGGGAATAAGGCTATGCCCACCAGCCAAAATTTTTGCATCTTCCTTAAGCTTTGCCATTAAACTTAAAGCTTCCTTTAGGTTTGTAGGTGCGCAATATTCAAAGCTTTTAGGTATCATATACAAATCCTTTCCCATATAGATATAAAAAGGTTTCTAAAACTTAAAAGCCTAAGAACTTATATTCTTATGCTTACAAAGGTAAAGGGAAAAGGATGCTAGCAAAGACTGAGGAGCTAACAGTGGAGAAAATAATTAAGTTCATGGAGGAGAGAAAATATGTGACTGATGAATCCATAGCCATGGCTATATATCTTGCCCTCACTTTGAAGAAGCCTCTTTTAATTGAAGGAGAAGCGGGATGTGGGAAAACTGAAATTGCAAAGATTTTAAGCGATATTTTGGACACTGAGCTTATAAGGTTACAGTGCTATGAAGGCTTAGATGTAAATAGCGCTATATATGAATGGGATTATTTAAGGCAGTTATTAAAGATAAGGTTAGAAGAGAGTAAGAAGAAACCTGAAGAGATTGAAAGTAGTATTTTTAGTGAAAGATTTTTGCTAAAGAGACCCTTACTTAAAGCTGTATTAAAGGAAGATAAAGAGCCAGTATTACTGATTGATGAGATAGATAGAGCCGATGAAGAGTTTGAAGGTTTTTTATTAGAGTTCTTGGCTGAATTTCAGGTTACTATACCTGAGATAGGAACCCTTAGAGCAAGAAAGGATCCTATAGTTATTCTAACCTCTAATAGAACTAGAGAAATTGGGGATGGAATAAGGAGAAGGTGTCTTTATCTTTATTTGACCTATCCAACTTTAGAGAAAGAAGTAAAGATAGTAAGGTTAAAGAGCCCAAATATAAATGAAAGACTATCTTTACAAATCTGTAGATTTGTAAAGAAGTTAAGAGAGTCCGATGAAATAATTAAGAAACCGGGAATATCTGAGACCTTAGATTGGGCATCATCCTTGACCCTCTTACATAAAGATTCTTTAGACATCGAAACTGTACAGAAGACCCTAAGTTGCCTATTAAAAAGCTCACAGGATGTAAAAAGATTTGATTATACAAGAATAAAATCTATCTTAGATGAGATAGAGGAAAATGAATCTAAAGGAGAGTTTAACAGATTTCTCTAGATTACTTAGGCAAGAAGGTATAAAGCTAACAGTAGCAGAGGTTTTAGATGCTGCGAGGGCATTAAGCTACATAGACCTCATGGATAGAGGACAATTTTACCATTCCCTAAGAATTACCTTAGTAAAGAAGGGAGAATTTTACGAGCTTTACGATAGGCTCTTTAGACTCTTTTGGGAGAAAAGGCTAAAAATTCAAAAGGAGAAAATAGAGAGTATTAATCAAATAAGTTCATATGAAAATCTATCTGAGATAAAGGAGTATATAAATAAAAATGAAAAAGAAGGAGAAGAGGTAACCCTAACTTTATATAGTCCCATAGAAATTAAAAATATAAAAATTCTAAATCCAAAGGATTCCTACAGAAAAGAAATACAGAGGAATATAAGAAGGTTCAAAAGGTTCTTAGCTACTTTAGCTGGTAGAAGGGTAAAATCAGCCATAAGAGGGGATATAGACCCTAGAAAAATTCTTAGGAAAAATTTAGGTTATGGAGGGGAACTAATTAAAGTGGTTAAAAAGAGGAAGGTTAAAAGTAGGGCAAAGATAATTCTTTTATGTGATGTGAGCGGCTCCATGGATGGTTATAGTGATTATTTGGTGGAGCTTTTATATCATTTCAAGAACTCTCTTCACAATACCGAAGTTTTTTTATTTAGTACAAATTTAATTAGAATTACTAATGATTTAAGCCAAGGTTCCATAGATTACGTTGCAAGGTCAATTACTAAAAGAGCGAGTATTTGGGGTAGTGGGACTAAGATAGGCTATTGCTTAGGATTATTCGTAAAGAGATACCCTGAACTGATTGATTATAATTCCATCTTAGTTATCGTAAGTGATGGTTGGGATGTTGGAGATATAGATGAACTGAAAGCAAATTTAAGGTGGTTAAAAGAGAGAGTTAGCAGTTTAGTATGGCTTAACCCTTTACTTGATATACAGGATTATAAGCCTGAAACCTTAGGGATGAAGATAGCTTTACCCTATATAGATATCTTTGCTAGCTTAAGCATCTTTAAAGATTCTAAAATATATGAAAAATATTTTGGTAAAGCTATAAGGTATTCCTAGCATTTTAAACCTACTACCTCAGAATCAGATTTAGCCTTAACATATCCTTCAATTTTTTGCTCTTTTAATTCTTCTATAGTTATTTTCTTAACTTCCACTAAGGGTTTACCACTTCCTCCCCTCCTTCTCATAACGATTTCAGCCATAATGCTCAAAGCAATTTCCTCAGGAGTCTTTGCCCCTAAATCTAAGCCAGCAGGAGCATTCACCTCTTTAAGCATTTCTTCACTTACGCCATCCTCTAATAAATACCTCATTATAATTTTCGTTCTGTTTCTACTCGCTACCAAGGCTATATACTTGGCTCCCTTTCCTAAAACCTTCTTCAAGATTTTATCATCGCTTTTGTGCATAGTCAAAATTATTATGTAAGTATCTTCACTCACCTTAATCTTCTCATAATTCATATCATCCTTAAAAATTTCTTTAGCATCAGGAAATTTACTTTCATCGGCTAAGGGATCATTAACAATAACATCAAAACCAAAAATAGTGGCAAGCTTACTTAGGGTTTCAGCAATTTTTCCATGCCCTAAAATTAAAAGCTTTGGATTAGGAATGTAAGGTTCTAAATAAACATCCATACTGCCCCCACAGGGCATCCCTGTCCCTGTAACTTCATCCTCCATACTTAAACTCAAATATCTAGTCTCACCATCCTTCATGGATTTTAAAGCCTCATCCAATACGATAGATTCTGCACATCCTCCCCCTATCCATCCATACAAAATTTCACCTTTTTTACCTATTATCATCTTTGAGCCTCCCTTTGCTGAGGTTGAGCCTTGGGTTCTTACAACAGTAGCTATACAAAATCTTTCTTCTTTTGATATTAGTTCTTGAACCTTACTCAAAAATTCTTTCATTTCAACTAATTAATCCTGGGGTAGTTAATAAATCTTTTTAAATCTTCCTCTGTGTCTATATCAATCAAAATCCCTTTATCATTAACTTCTAGCTTTAAGAGCCTATCAGCATATTTATTTAGCAGTTCTTTAGCACCTATATCCCCTTTTAGCTTTGCTAACTCTGAGTAATACTTTCTATCAAATAATACCGGATGCCCAAAATCTCCTTTATAGCATGGCACAATTATCTCTCCTCCATACTCATAATAGATATCAATTATTCTATTTATCGTTTCTATACTAACAAAGGGTTTATCGGCTAAAAAGATTAAGCATGCAGAGGAGCTACTATCAAGGGCCTTAATTCCTAAAGCTAAAGAAGAGCCCATACCTTCTCTAAAATTTTTATTTATTATGAGCTTAGAATCTTCAAAATGGAAGAGGTTAATTATAGTATCGGCCATAAATCCTAAAACTATAATCTTCTCATCAACCTTTGCTGCCTTTATCTTATCAAAGATTATCTGAATCATAGGCTTTCCTTTAATTTTTACTAAAGGTTTAATCCTTTCCATCCTTTTACCTTCACCAGCAGCTAAAAGTATTGCGCTAATCAAACACGAAGATATATAAGGTAAGGTAATTAATAGATTTAGGTATGATGGGTAAAGGTAGCATAGAGAAGATTTTACCTGCAGTTAGAGCCCTGATAGCTGAAAAACTCGTAAAGGATTTTGATTTTTCTAAAGTTGAAGCTGCTAAAGCACTAAATTTAACCCCCTCAGCCATAACTCAGTATCTTAAAGGTATTAGAGCTAGCAAGGTTGCTCAACTCTTAAGAGAGGGTGAAGGGTATAGGCTCATCATCGAGAATTTAACTAAGAAGGTTGCTGAGGATTATAGTAGGGATGGAAGCAGTACAAAGATTACAGCAATTCTAGATGTTGCCTATCAAATATTAGCATTGATGAGTGGTGAAAAGATCGAAGTTCAAGAAGTAAAAAAGAGGGGGGAGGGGGAGGATAAGAAAGAAAGATGGCTGAAGCTACTGAGGGCAAGGTTACAAGCTGAGCACTTAGCAGCCCAGAGAAACATGAGCATGGCCTTGTGGGCAAAGAACGATTTGGTGAAAAGCCTATTCAGACAGATAGCTTCCGATAGCTTAAGACATGCCGATATAGTTTCAAGTCTCATATCCCATATAGAAAAGGGGGAAAGGGAAATAAGGTTAGAAGCACCTAATAAAAGGGAAGTAGAGCAAATATTAAAGGAGGAAGAAGAGGCCACAGAGGTTCCCTTAGATGAGCTAAAGGATAGTAGAGATGAAGTAATTAAATTGTTAATAGAATCTATAGAATCTGATGAGGAGAAACATTTGAAGCTTTTAAGGGGGTTAGTATCCTTAGGTAAAAGATAGAATAATATAACAAAAAATATTTAGTGAAAAATAACAAATGAACCCATTACAAAACCCTCAGTTATATTATTATGCATTATGTATGCTACTTTATGAGTGCTAGGAATTTTATGCTAACTTCTCATATATTATGGTTATCCTCCTAAATGATCTTAGCCATGTGA
This sequence comes from Nitrososphaeria archaeon, assembly GCA_029775995.1. GTDB lineage: Archaea > Thermoproteota > Nitrososphaeria > Nitrososphaerales > JARVJX01 > JARVJX01. Next base: position 13,954 of record JARVJX010000001.1, read on the forward strand.
AGAACCTTTCAAAGGCTCTTCTATGATTCTATAGCTCCTTCCATCGAACCTGTATGACTTTACAACTTTTGGCTTAATCCTATTCCTTGGGTTAAAATCTATGTTTGCTTTTATCCCTCTAAGCTTAAGAAACTCCATGAAGAAAGCATAAAAGAAGAAAATTTAAATGGTTTTGCAATGGGTTCAATGTTTATCTGCTCAATTAGTTCATTATCATACTTTCAACTCTCTTTATGAGATTCGGCTAAGGGGTTAAACCCACATGAGAAAGCTAGTGAAACTTTCAACTCTCTTTATGAGGTTCATATACTTTGGGGAACATAGCTTGATAGGGAAGGAGCTTTCAACTCTCTTTATGAGGTTCTTAGAGGGTACAGACTTACCCCAAGACTACATATAAATTTCAACTCTCTTTATGAGGTCCTGGATAAGTTACATGTCCTCATAGGTATTCTAATACCGGTAGTCACTCTAACATTTTTTGTCGGAAAAAAATTTTTTCTTTGCTGAGTAAATCGTTTTAAGCCTCATAGGTATTCTAATACTGCTTTGTATCTTCACTCTTCAACCCCTTTAGTTGTTGTTTCAAGCCCTTATAGTATCCTATAAACCTCCTACAATTTTCCCCCTTTTTTATTTAAGCTTTTTTAGCCCTTTTTTTGAACAATTTTCTGCCTTAGTAGGATTAGCCATTCTTTCAAAGAGATCTACAGTTTATATTAGTGTGGTTGCTTCTCCTTTAGCGATACCTAATTTGTTATGTTTTTAAGCCTGAACTTATATACGCCAGCTTAAATCTTACGGGTTAAGGTATTTATCTGAAGGAGAGAAGGCTTTAGGATAATAAAGAATAAAGAAGATTATAAAGGGCATGGTGTAGCGTATGATTTTGTTAATAGAAAGTCTTATTTTTCTTAATTTTTGTAAAATTAAACTATTAAAGTCTTCTCTTTATCCTCCTCAAACTCTTTACCTATTGAAATCCTTCCCTTATAATCGGCTGAACATAAAGGGAAGATCTTAACGTTATCATCGACTATGACCTTATTTAATTCGATAACTAAAGAATTTAAACGGAATCTTTCCAAATCCCCAATAAAGGCGCTTTTTTGAATCCTCTTTAAACCGTAGTCTTTAAGCTTCTCGGCTACATAGCTCCTCAAATTATCTAAGGTTATATCGTAAATTATAAGGTATCTCATTTCATATCATCTCACATCCTTTCATCTCACATCTACCATAAGATCTTAAAGGGTTTATAATTCTCTAAGCCATTTAGGAACCTTGCTATACTTCTTGCTTGAGAGATTATAACATTACTAAGCTTTTCTTTAGCATCATTATAATAAACCTCGTTATTTATATGCTCCTCATAACTCTTTATCAAGAGCTTTAAGTATTCTTTTTTAAGCCTACCATCCTCTAAAGCATCTTTAGCCAAGATCTTCTTTTTTGCTATTAAATCTAAGATCAATCTATCTACACATTGCTGTCTAAACTCTTCCATCAAATCTAAAACTAAACCAGCTCTACCGCTTCTATCGGAGTGTAAGAACCCAGCGTAAGGGTCTAAGCCAGCATAGATTATAGCCCTCCAAACTTCTGGAAAAAGTAATGCTTTATAGGAGAAGTTAAGTATGCAATTTAAGGGGTCCTTTGCACTGGGCTTAACCCTCATAGTGAAGTTAAACTCAGGAGGTATTATTAGCTTTACAGCATCCCAGTAAAGTTTCGCTGCTTCTGCTTCAATATTCATAAGCTCAGTTCTAGCGTTGTTTAACTCCCCATTGACCTGATTAACCTTAACTAAGTTAGATTCTATTCTGTAGCCCTGATTTAATATATTCCTTCCTATTTCCTCATTACTTCTTATTCTACTTTTTGCCAAAGTCTTTAATAACGTTGCCTGGTTATGAATTTTGCCAGTAACGAAAGATTTAGCCAGCATTAATCCTCTCTCATCCTTTAAAGCTAGATACTGCTCTCTTCTACTCTTTACCGTTCCAGAGAGTTTTGATGGTAATAGCATAGCAAGGGGTGTTCCTTTATGGTTTGAAATAACCATATTTATACTATTTTTAATTATTAGCCTAAGGGCTGGTGAAGTTATTAAACAGGCTGGAGATAGTATGTTTATAAATTCTAGATCTTTAGAAGGTATTTCTATTTTGTTTTCCTTTGTTTTTATTATGAATCTCTCTTTTTTCCTTGATAACTTAACACCAAATTCTGTTATAAATAATTTAACCATCAATTTTTTAATAATCTTATAATATTTAGAAATTTGCTTTATTATTCATAAGGCTGAAGGTATTTTAGGTATGGAAGACATTTTGCTTTCAATTCTCTATTCTGGATTTTCTCCAATGCATCAGACGAAGCCCGTCTTGTGAGGGCAGAAATCTCACTGATACTTTCAATTCTCTATTCTAGATTTTCTCCAATGCATCAGTTAAACGGAATTAGTTTGCGGCTGAAATTGTTAAAGACAATGCTTTCAATTCTCTATTCTAGATTTTCTCCAATGCATCGGTAGAGGTACCCATGCCCACAAGGAGCCAAAGCTAGGGGACTACTTTCAATTCTCTATTCTAGATTTTCTCCAATGCATCTACGCTTCGCACAATAGCCACAAGCGACAGCTTCGCAGATAAGGCGATAGGCTTTCAATTCTCTATTCTAGATTTTCTCCAATGCATCCAGAGACTCCCATTGCCTTCCCCGTTGGGCACACATATGTGTCCGCCTTTCAATTCTCTATTCTAGATTTTCTCCAATGCATCCATAAGAAGATTCATTGATTCTGCTAAGGAAGTATTCTGGGACTTTCAATTCTCTATTCTAGATTTTCTCCAATGCATCAGAGCTTATCTTCTTTGACGACGAGGCAGTTGTTGTCGTTGGTACTCTTTCAATTCTCTATTCTAGATTTTCTCCAATGCATCTTTTAATCATTAATACCCCAGTAGATTTCCTTCTTTTTAAACTTTCAATTCTCTATTCTAGATTTTCTCCAATGCATCAGTTAGAAAGAGTGAATTTCGGTAGCAAGGAAAGGAATGAAGTCTTTCAATTCTCTATTCTAGATTTTCTCCAATGCATCGGTAGTGGTAGGGGTAGTGATATGGACATCAAAAACTTCTTAACTTTCAATTCTCTATTCTAGATTTTCTCCAATGCATCTCAACCTGGCTAGCCCCTTGCGCTAGTCCCCACAACCATGTGGGGACCTTTACTTTCAATTCTCTATTCTAGATTTTCTCCAATGCATCTTGAAGAAATTAACAAGGCGTGTGTGAAATTCACACGCCTTATCTTTCAATTCTCTATTCTAGATTTTCTCCAATGCATCGAGCAAAATTATCGAGGATGGAAAAAGTATAGCTGAGAAAAATTATCTTTCAATTCTCTATTCTAGATTTTCTCCAATGCATCTTGACGAGTTGCCAAGTGCAACACCTGCCCAGCAAGTAATTGTACTTTCAATTCTCTATTCTAGATTTTCTCCAATGCATCTTGGCAAAAGTAAAATGGGCAAAGGATGGGCGTACATATAGTCTTTACTTTCAATTCTCTATTCTAGATTTTCTCCAATGCATCCAGTCTTTTTTGGCTTTTTTTCTTAAAATAAGCCCAATTTCTGCCCTTTTTGGCAGGGGCTTCTAGAACATCTAGTATTTGTTAAAGGGTATATAAATATGTTCTAGATTGGGACTTTTTTACTACAGGTTTATAAATAGCCTTTAATTTTATATTCTGGAATATTGTTAATCCAAAAGGAAACTGAATATAAAGAAAGTTCAGATATAACTCACCTTTGCATAGCAGGGGGTAGGAAAGAAGAAGGAGTATTGCTGACCCTTTTAGGTCAACTGATAGGGGTTAATAGTATAATGCACTTTGTAATCAGCGATATAAGGACCTTTAATATTGAGCTTGAAAGGGTAAAAAAAAAGAGATAGAGGATATTTTAAAGGTCGATGATAAAGAAGGATACTATAAAAAGAATAAGGATAAATTTGAAAAATTGATGTTCCCCGATCTATCATCCTATTCAGCCATTGAAATTCCTATATTACCCTACCCAAAGGAAGAACTATCAAAAATAATTAAATTACTTAAAGCTGAAAGGCCTATAGATAGACCCTATGTTAATATAGAGGAGGATGTTCTTAAGAAGTTGAGCCTATCTGGGCTCATAAGGATAGGTTCAAAAAGGATTTTTATACTGGATAAAGGTAAAAGGTTAGGTTCAGCCTTAATACCTATACAAAAGCTACCATCGTTTTAGATTTTTAAAGAATTAAACAAATCCTTAAATTAAACATATCCTCATATTCTATACTTAGTCTAATAGTTAAAAGATAATCTAGACCTCTTCCTCTTTTGACCCATATATAAGCTGCTTCTTTTATCCTGTCTTAAAACTATGAGTCAGCTTTCTCTTAGGCTTAGGAAAGCTTAAAGAAAATAAATAGCACAAACAAAGTAGCTAGGAGAAACTTTCCGATAGGCCTGAAAAGCCATTACAAGAGCCTCTTTTCTCAACAGTATCTTCTTAGAATTACTAAATTTTTAGTAATCTAGAACATATTTATATACCCCTTAACAAATAATAGATGTTCTAGAAGCCCCTGCCAAAAAGGGCAGAAATTGGGCTCATTTTAAGAAAAAAAGCCAAAAAAGGCTGGGATGCATTGGAGAAAATCTAGAATAGAGAATTGAGAGTTTTTTGATGAGAAATCTATAGGGGGATAAACATTTGTTCTGATGCATTGGAGAAAATCTAGAATAGAGAATTGAGAGGAAAGAACCAATCCTTTATCTCATCGTAAGTTGCTCTCCTCTGATGCATTGGAGAAAATCTAGAATAGAGAATTGAGAGAATTGAAGTATAAAGCATGACAGCAGGGACACCTACCCATTACCATCAGATGCATTGGAGAAAATCTAGAATAGAGAATTGAGAGATGAATCCATCCTTAACTTCCATAGCGAATAAGAAGTTTGGCTGGATGCATTGGAGAAAATCTAGAATAGAGAATTGAGAGTCCTAGATACTATCAAATCTTCAGTATTCTTTATTACATAATGATGCATTGGAGAAAATCTAGAATAGAGAATTGAGAGAAAGAAAAAGAAAAAAGAGGGGGGAAGCTCAATCCTTTGGTAGATGCATTGGAGAAAATCTAGAATAGAGAATTGAGAGTAAATATCAAAGAACAAAAATAAGGAGATGAGCTGGTTAAATCCCTTGATGCATTGGAGAAAATCTAGAATAGAGAATTGAGAGTTATATGTTCACCTCCAGAATCACCTTTCTCTCTTTTATGATGCATTGGAGAAAATCTAGAATAGAGAATTGAGAGAGTACTGATTCACGGGGCATAGCTAACTGGTCAAATTCGTCAAGATGCATTGGAGAAAATCTAGAATAGAGAATTGAGAGTATAGGTGAAGAGATAGCTAATCGCTTCTCTGATAGGTTAGCTAAGATGCATTGGAGAAAATCTAGAATAGAGAATTGAGAGATATGACACCTATCAAAGATGAGATAATCGCAATTTCCCCTAAGATGCATTGGAGAAAATCTAGAATAGAGAATTGAGAGGAGCATCGCTCGCTGGAAGCAGATGGCTCACAAACTCTTAGGATGCATTGGAGAAAATCTAGAATAGAGAATTGAGAGTATAACTCTTGATGCTGTACCATCCCCATTGATAACTATAGATGCATTGGAGAAAATCTAGAATAGAGAATTGAGAGGCAACCTCTACAGGTGGAGGTACCCATGCCTGTAGAGTGCCAAAGATGCATTGGAGAAAATCTAGAATAGAGAATTGAGAGCCACCGTAGGGTCTCTTATTTCCAGAGAATTTAGCCCTTGTGAGGATGCATTGGAGAAAATCTAGAATAGAGAATTGAGAGGGCTCAGTGTCTGGAACTGAGCCAGCTCTTTCACTCAATTCAGATGCATTGGAGAAAATCTAGAATAGAGAATTGAGAGTATGAAAGAGAAGATGACCTCTAATCATGTTCTCTAATTGCTGATGCATTGGAGAAAATCTAGAATAGAGAATTGAGAGTAAAAAAGGAAATGTTGGGCTATGAGAATATAAAATTGGTTTGATGCATTGGAGAAAATCTAGAATAGAGAATTGAGAGTTGGAATATACAATCCGTTGCTTACTCCTATAAGCCCCCTCTTCGATGCATTGGAGAAAATCTAGAATAGAGAATTGAGAGGGGGGACTAGGTTTAAGCCAGTTTTTGACTACCTAAAAGACAAGATGCATTGGAGAAAATCTAGAATAGAGAATTGAGAGTTTGTATTGTTTTCATTAATTTTAGTCGTAAGCTAATTTCACGATGCATTGGAGAAAATCTAGAATAGAGAATTGAGAGTTTTCTTTTCTTTCCTTTTCCTTTTCCTTTTATTTTATTTTGATGCATTGGAGAAAATCTAGAATAGAGAATTGAGAGGCTGAGTTTTCTACAGCTGGCTGGTAAGACAGCTGTAGTTTTCGATGCATTGGAGAAAATCTAGAATAGAGAATTGAGAGGTAATAAATAATGTAGTAGACCCTCGGCTTTTTCTTGGAGAAGATGCATTGGAGAAAATCTAGAATAGAGAATTGAGAGATGAACATACCCGAAGGGGATTTCTTATCTTATTGAATTATTGATGCATTGGAGAAAATCTAGAATAGAGAATTGAGAGTACTAAATCAATTCGCCTTATCATTCTATTACTTTTTATAACTGTGATGCATTGGAGAAAATCTAGAATAGAGAATTGAGAGTTTTTGGTAAGCACATAGAAAAAATCAAAGTCGACTTTAAGTCGATGCATTGGAGAAAATCTAGAATAGAGAATTGAGAGAGTCTAATTCAAAGTAAATATACATCCAATCAAATTTTTTTAGATGCATTGGAGAAAATCTAGAATAGAGAATTGAGAGTTTTTTTGTATTTTTTCACTAATGAACTTCACGAGTTCTGATGCATTGGAGAAAATCTAGAATAGAGAATTGAGAGCTAAGGCATCAGCCAGATCTTTCCATGTAGTCCTTGTGTATTTGATGCATTGGAGAAAATCTAGAATAGAGAATTGAGAGCTTAATCTACCAGATAGATAGTATTCTCCATTTTGGAATTCGGATGCATTGGAGAAAATCTAGAATAGAGAATTGAGAGTTACCCGATACAGCCGACCTTGGGCCCCTGGTACCTTTTCCGAGGGATGCATTGGAGAAAATCTAGAATAGAGAATTGAGAGTTCACCCATTAATAGATAAATCATTAAAGCCAAAAATAATAGAGAAGATGCATTGGAGAAAATCTAGAATAGAGAATTGAGAGTTCATAGTAGTATATTCTTGGTAAGTAGTGTATCCTTGAATCTGATGCATTGGAGAAAATCTAGAATAGAGAATTGAGAGTTCCGCTATAAACCTTTGAGGTACACCTAATGTTGTTGGTTGGGATGCATTGGAGAAAATCTAGAATAGAGAATTGAGAGTAACAATTAAGACCTTGAAACCTCTTCATCTAATCACCTGCAAAAAAGATGCATTGGAGAAAATCTAGAATAGAGAATTGAGAGAGGAGTTGCTTGATTGTCATAAGCTCTGTAGGAATTTATCTGAATATCAGATGCATTGGAGAAAATCTAGAATAGAGAATTGAGAGAAGAAAATAAAAAGACGAGGCATAAATGGTAATCTTTTCAATGCGATGCATTGGAGAAAATCTAGAATAGAGAATTGAGAGCTTCCTCTAGGAATTTTTTGATCATTTCTGCTCACTACCTATGATGCATTGGAGAAAATCTAGAATAGAGAATTGAGAGTGTTCTTTGTTTAGGGCTACTATTCCTCTTCTTATGATTTCGGCTAGATGCATTGGAGAAAATCTAGAATAGAGAATTGAGAGACAACAGGAGTAATAACAATGAAAGGTAAAATAAGGTCATATGATGCATTGGAGAAAATCTAGAATAGAGAATTGAGAGAAGTAATAAGAAAGGAAGATGGAAAAATTGATTTTAAAGAAATGATGCATTGGAGAAAATCTAGAATAGAGAATTGAGAGAACAAAGAACAAGAATTAAAGCTTTATGAAGAATCTTTACAGATGCATTGGAGAAAATCTAGAATAGAGAATTGAGAGAAAGCAAAGAAATGGATTCAAAGGGCTATAAAGAAAAGAGGGGCTTGATGCATTGGAGAAAATCTAGAATAGAGAATTGAGAGGGACTTTATCTGAAGCAGAGCTGGAGATGGGATGATGACCCACACTGCTTTGATGCATTGGAGAAAATCTAGAATAGAGAATTGAGAGAAAAAAGAAAAGGGGGGGTTTATGTATATTTACTATATGATGCATTGGAGAAAATCTAGAATAGAGAATTGAGAGTGCTCCTGTTCATCTCTCAATAAACAATCAACCTTTTTATCTTTCAGATGCATTGGAGAAAATCTAGAATAGAGAATTGAGAGATGCAAAAGGTCTAACCTTTCCCTTTAGGAATTCTGGAAAAGATGCATTGGAGAAAATCTAGAATAGAGAATTGAGAGCCTTCTCCTTCTCCTTCAATACCTCTTTTACTGCTTCTATAAGATGCATTGGAGAAAATCTAGAATAGAGAATTGAGAGTTTCCTCTCTTTCCTCTCCCCTCCCCTGCTCATTAGCCTTTGATGCATTGGAGAAAATCTAGAATAGAGAATTGAGAGTCAAATAGTCGGTGAACTCTCCTAGTTATGGTAACTAGGTGGATGCATTGGAGAAAATCTAGAATAGAGAATTGAGAGAATGTGAAGTATGAATTTATGATTATTATTGTTGAGAATAGTATAATGATGCATTGGAGAAAATCTAGAATAGAGAATTGAGAGTTCACTATTTGTTTTAAATTGTATTTAGCATTATGGTGGTCTGATGCATTGGAGAAAATCTAGAATAGAGAATTGAGAGAACTTTGAAAGTGCCTCCAGCACTTGGGGGTTAATACGCTTCTGATGCATTGGAGAAAATCTAGAATAGAGAATTGAGAGTTTTCGTCATAATTACACTTATAGCACTTCTGCCAATAGTTGAGATGCATTGGAGAAAATCTAGAATAGAGAATTGAGAGTCTCCATACCAGCTAACTCACTTTGAACCTCTCTCACCTTTTTTGATGCATTGGAAAAAATCTAGAATAGAGAATTGAGAGTTAGGAGAGGATTAAAGGATTTAGAGAGAATAGAATTGAAAAAATTAAGGTATTATAGCCACTCTTCTCGCCTTTCTACTATCAGCTACTTTAAAGGCCTCATCTATCTTACTGAGTTCAAATTTGTGCGATACCATATCCTTAAAGGGATATCTATCCCTATATCTCTCTATAAACCTTAAAGCCTTCACCAAGCACCAACTCTCATAATTTAAGCTTGTTATAATTTTTTGAGAACTGTAAACCATCCTACCAAAATCCAAACTACCATAGGAATTATCCGATATGGTTCCAACTTCAATAAATCTTCCTCCCTTTCTAAGCATCCTTAAACCTAAATCAACGAGCTTTGGAGAACCCGTTAAACCTATAACAACATCTGCTCCCATATCACCAAACCTTTTCCTCACATCTCTTATCAAATCTTCTTGATCATAGCTTGATGAGTTTATGGTAACATCTGCCCCAAAGATTTCAGCACTCTTAAGTCTGTAATCTGATAAATCCAAGCATAGAACCTTTGCTCCCAAAGCCTTAGAAAAGGAGCAAGCATATAAACCTAAGGCACCAGCACCCATTACAATAACATTATCACCAAAGGATAAATTTCCTCTATATAAAGCTTGAATTATTGTAGCTAAGGCGCAATTTGCACTTGAAACCTCTTCATCACTTATATCTTCTGGAACCTTAAGAAAAATATTTTCACCTCTTAGGTAAATATACTCAGCCATAGCACCATTTAAATAGGGATAAATATCACACCTCTGATTTACCCCTAAGGCTACTCTATTTTCACAGGCTGTATAATCACCTAAAGAGCAAGGATAACAATGATTACAATGGTAAAAATATTTATAGATTACTTTATCTCCCTCTTTAACTTTATTACCCATCATATCACGATTTCTTTTCCCTAACTTTTCTATTCTACCTACAGCTTCATGACCTAAAATTATAGGAGTAGGTATCTTAACTTCTCCCTTCCAAAAGTGTAGATCTGAACCACATATATTGCTCATGCTAACCTTTACCAAAAGAGAATTATTTTCAATAGCTGGAATATCAAAATCTTTAATCTCAAAGGGATAATTGGCCTTTAAAAATACTGCTCCTTTAACCATCAAAAAATTTTAGAAAGGGTTATTTATATCTCCTCCTGTTAAGAAGTATAAAATTGTTAAAAGAAGGTTTCATAAGTAATAATTGCAAAAAAGTTTACAACACTTTGTTTAGAATAAGGTTTTGATTTTTATCAACACAATTACTCACTTAAAGTTTTCTTTTACCCTTTCAAATTACCTTCTTCTTTCAGTTTAAATCTAATAATAGGAAAGGGTAAGTTTTATAATTTTTGGAAAATAGAAAAATAATATTGACCAAAATCCCTTATAAGTATCCCTTCTATAAGGCTTGTGATGTGATTGAGCAAGGTAAAGGTTGAGGATAAGAAGCTTCAAAAGAGATTATCAACTTACCTAAAGGAAATAATTTTAGAGAACTTTATGAGCCACGAATATTCAAGGATACCTTTAAGTAAAGGATTAAATATAATATGTGGCCCCAACGGTTCAGGGAAATCTTCCATTTTATTGGGAATATCAGTTTGCTTAGGTCAAAGTTACACTGAGCGTTCAAGAAAGCTAACGGATTTGATAAGAAGAGGAAAAGATATAGCAAGGGTTAGCCTAATCTTTGATAATAAACCAATAAATGGTAATAGGCCTTTAAAATTTACAAATTCCGATAGCTTTATGATATCTCGCTACATTAGATCTGATGGTAGCTACTGGTTTGAGGCTGATTATAAAGAGATAAGCAAGGCTGAACTATCAGAGCTTTTAAATCAGATGGGCATAAACCCTGAAAATATGCTCATAATTATGCATCAGGGAATGATAGAAGAATTTGCTTTAACTTCTCCTCAAGATAAACTTAAAATGTTGGAAGAGGCTGTAGGGTTTAAAGAGTATAGGGAAAAGATAATAGAAGCTAGGGAAAGGTTAAAGGGATTAATCGATGAAGAGGTAAAGCTGGGAGAATTCATAAATAAAGCTGGTGAAACCCTTGAGTATTGGAAGGAAATCTATAACAAATTTCTCTTAAGAAAAGGGCTCCTTGAGAGGAAAATTTACCTTGAAAGGGAGTTAGCCTGGGCAAAGGTCATAAAGCAAGAGAATGGCCTAAAGATTCTTAAGGAGCGAGTTGAAAAAGGGGAGAAAAGGCTAAACCATTTACAGAATAGAATTGATAGACTTAAGCTCTCCTTTGATGAAATAAGCAAAAGATTAAATTCTGATAGAATGGAGCTAAACAAATTGTTCTTCTCTTTGGCTAAAGTTGAAGGGGAGAAAGGAAACTTAAGGGGAAGGTTAAAGAGCCTAGAAGAGTTCCTTAACCTTTTAAATGTTTTAGCCGAGAATATAAATAAAATTTCTGAAAAGCTAACTCAAAGGGGATCTTTGGATTTAAAGACCTATAAGAGCTATTACGAGAGGGATTATGAAGAGATAAAGGTAAAGCTTTCCAGTCTTGAGAAAGAAATAAATTCTATACAGTCTGATCTCGAAAAGATGAGTGAAAAGCTTACATTTACTCTAGAGAAATACTCTAACTTAAAGGCTGAGTTGGAGCTTAAGAAATATCAGTTTGAGTTTTTGAAAAGGGAAATTTCAAGGGTTAAAGAAGTTAAGGAGAGAGAGGAGACGATCCTTAAAGAATTGACTAGTAATGCAGAGGATTTAGGTGAGAGGATAGAAACATCCAGAAACTTAAATGAGATACAGGAAGAAATTAAAGTTTTAGAGGTTCAGATTAAAGCCCTAGGTGATATACCTGAGCAGGCTGATAAAATATATACTGATTATAGCACCACTTACGAAGAGCTTAAAGAAAGGCTTAGAATAGTCCTAGATAATAAAAATAAAGCCCTGAAGGAAGTGGAGGATAGAAAGGAGGTATGGAAGAAGGTTATAGAAGAACTTTTGGAGAAAGTAGAGCTTGAATACAAAGAATTTTTGAGCTCTCTTAATGCTGATGGCTCCATAAAATTTGTTAATTCCGATGATATAGACAAAGCTGGTTTAGAGCTTTATGTAGGATTCAAAGATTCCCCTCCCACCCTATTAAATGGTTTAACCCACAGTGGAGGGGAGAGAAGTGTAGTTATAAGCACTTTCTTATTAGCCCTTCAAAAATCCATATTAAGCCCCATAAGAGCCATAGATGAATTTGATATTCACATGGACCCTTTAAATAGAGAGGCTATGATGAGAATGTTCTTCAAAGGATTAAAGGGCCTAGATTGCCAATATTTAGTTATAACCCCGAGTCAGATAAGCTTTTTAGAGGAAGAGGCCCAAATTTTGATGGTCCAGATGAGCCCTGAAGGAACAAAGGTAAGTGCCCTATGAAAAAGGTTTCAGAGGATATATTAAGGTTGATTGAACTCTGTAAGGAAGTTGAAGAAAGGGCTTTAGATCCCTTTAATGTAAATGTAAAACTATCCCTTGACCGATTAAAGGATTATTTAATGAAGTGTAAAAGCCTAGATGATTTGTTATTAGATGCTGAGGCCTTAAATCAGCTTTCAAATCTAATAAAACTTCAGGAAGAGTGGCTTAAGCATAGAGCTTCCTCCCTTTACACCGATCCTTTAGCCTTAAAGTTAAGTATAAAGTTTTTAAGCCTTGAAGATCTTTCGGATTCTATTAGAAAAAGTTGGCATCCTATAGTTAGCGTTAGCAACCTTTTCAGAGAAGGGATAGAGAGGGCTATAGACTATTGGAATAACTTAACCAAGAGAGAGTATCATCTAGAGCAGAGGAGAGCAGAAGGTATTAAATTAGATGTAAAGGACCTTATAAATTTTGGATTCTTATCAGAAGAGGAGTTTGAGGATAAGTTAAAAAACTTAGCCCAAGAGCTAGAGAAAGAACTTAATGCTAAGGATAAGTTAGATTATCACTCTTTTATAGAGGCTAAAGATCCTGATAAAAAATTTCTTAGAGCCTATCTTACCAGCTTCTTAATTACCAGGGGCTTTGCAAGCTTAAAGTACGATCCTATGGATGAAAGGTATTACATCACTAAAGCTTCTGAAAGAAAGTATACAAAGACTGTAGTTGTACCCCTAAAGAGGATTTTATATGAGTGAAGAAGAACTAGAGGTTAGAGCAAAGGTTAAGAGGCTTTCTCAACTTCTCCTTCTACCAAGGGCAAAGAGCTATGGAGTAAGAGAGTGGGAATTAAGAAGGAGCTTGGGAAAAAATTATCTCAAATACTTGGATCTGCTAAATAATGAGTTAGATAACTATGGATTGGCTGTAAAGGTATATGGGGAAGGAGAGGATAGAAGGTTCTTTTTAGTTTTAAAGGATCCTCCTCATAGAGAAGATTTACAGCTATCGGGCTATAGAATAGACGAATTAGCCATATTAGCCAGCAGTATAGCCTATTTAACTTCAAAGAAGGGAAAAGCTACAAAAAAGGAAGTTTTAGAGCTTCTATCCGATAAAATACCAAAATGGAAATTAGAGTTGGCCCTTAGAAAATTCGTTAGAAGGGGCTATTTAGAAGAAAAGCAAGGTATATTAAGCTTAGGATGGAGGTCAGAGGTAGAATTTGATAGAGCTCAATTGGTAAAGCTCATCTTGAGAGGCTTATCCCAAACCTCCTAGCTAAAGCTTCCTTTTCTTTACTAACTATCTTCTCAAGAAAATTATCATCTAAAGTCTTATGGCTTTGCAGTATTTCTTTCACATCCCTAAAGTTTAAACCTGATGCACTTAAGGCAAATAAAGCTAAAGAGCCATATTTCTCAAAAAGTTGAGAACTCTTCATCAGATCTGAATAAATTCTCTTAAACCTTTTAGGAATTTCCTTTTCCTTAATCTTTACTAGGAGCTTACGAACCTTTTCCTCCTCTTCAGAGGTTAAACCGATTCTTTTTGAACCACAGTTAGGGCATGTAAAATTTTCCTCGATTTCCTCTATAGAGGCTCTTCTCAAATAGCTTAAGCAGTTCATACAAACCAGCAATTTAACCTCGCTTAGGATTCTCGCTTTTACAGAGTTTAATATGAGCTTCTTTATCCTTTCAGGTTCAATTACCTCTAGCTTTCTCTCCCTCTGTGTATAGCTTATCTTTGCTAAAGGGCTCAGTTCCTTCAGCTTAACTTTTATAAGTTTAATCTCTCCTCTATTTACCCTTTCCAAAATTTCCTTTGTCTTTTCTAAGTCAGAGTCAAGGGTTAAGCAAGTATTCATAGCTTCATCGTATATAGGAGTATCTTTTAGGGAATCAATTATCCTATTTAGCATAACATAACTTAAATCTACATCCTTTTCTAAAGCACCAAACTTTCTTCCCACATGAATGAATCTCCTCTTAAAGATTCTGCTGGCTGAAAGGGCTTCAAAAGCTTTTTTCTCTATATCCTTATAAAGCTCCTTAAAAAGATCAAATATTAAATCCCCTGTGATTTCTTCATCTATTATTATCCTATAAGGGTCCAATCCACTCTTAACATCCCTCCCTAAAAGATGAGATAGCTCATAGCTCAAAATCCTCGCTAAAGTTCTATTAACCTTATGGCCAAAAGAGGAATGGATTATAACCTTCCCTTGGGCCTCCTCTATAAGAATATTCTTATCGTCCCCTATAGGAATATTTAATTTAAATTGTTCCTCACATTCCTTTAAAGCCCTCTTTATTACCTCTCTATTTGTTACTGGGTATTGCCTTTCAAATTCTGATGCTATGCTCTCTAAATCATAGCCTTCTCTTAACTTCTCATAGCATATTCTCCTTATTCTACCAACTTCTTCAGCCACCTCAAAAGGTACAGGTATCTCATCTCCCACCCAGGTAGGTATGGCTCCTAAAGCATCTTCAGCTTCCCTAACGTAAACTTTATCCTTATAGATTTGGGTAATCTTCCATACTTTTCCTCCTTCCACAAACTTTGTACCAATCTCTCCATATTCAGCTATAAAAGCTTCATCCAATACACCTATTGCTTGTTTATCTTCAGTAATTACCAGATACTGCTTCTCCTCTGGTATCATGGAAAGGTTTGAGAAGTAATAATGGTATAATTCCCTATGGTTTGGAGGTTTTGAAAAGCCTCTTTCATCAAGCCAAGCAAGCCTAGGATACCTCTCATGCATATAGAGCATAACCCTAACCAACTCTTCCCTACTAAGGTCTTTATAGGGATAGCTCTTATTTACCAGTTCCTTTATCTCATCTATACTCCATCTACTCTTATAGAGAAGTAAACCTGCTAACTGATGATGTAAAGCATCAAGGGGTTTATCAAAGATTATTACCTCTTCAATTTTACCCTCTAAAGCCCTCTTGGCTATAACTATGGCCTCTAAAGCATCATCAGAATCCTGAGTTATGATTATCCCTTTCGCTACTCTATCAAGGCTATGTCCACTTCTCCCTACCCTCTGAAGAATTCTTGTAACTTGCCTTGGAGAATTATACTGAATCACTATATCTAAAGGTCCTATGTCTATTCCCATCTCTAGAGAGCTGGTGCAAATTAATCCATACAATTCTCCCCTCTTTAATTTCGCTTCTCCATAGATTCTTGTCTCCCTTGAAAGGGAACCGTGGTGCACTAATATGGGAAAATCCTTTAACCAGAGCTTAAACCTGTTGGCTAATATCTCAGCCTCACTTCTAGTGTTAGTAAAGACAAGGGCACTTTTACTTTTATCCAATATATTCTTGATAAACCTTAACCTACAGGCTACCTCCGGATAAGTAAAGAGGACTTTAGCTAACTCTTCATCTTCCTTTTCAGGTTCAGGAAAAACAACGTTGAATCTCATTTCCCTTAAGGCTTCAGCCTTTAAAATAAGGCAATCTCTATCTTTCCCTACAAGAAATTTCGCAACCTTTTCAGGGGAGCCTATGGTAGCTGATAATCCTACTATCTGAATTTCTTTCAAGCAATTTATCCTTAATCTCTCTAAAGCTAAAGCCAATTGAGAACCTCTTTTATCTTCGGCTAACTCATGAATTTCATCCACAATCACATACTTTAAATTGGATAAATGCTTTCTAAAGTTCTTTGAGGCTAACAAAATTTGAAGGGTTTCAGGTGTGGTTATTAGGATATTTGGGGGTAATAGGCTTTGGCTCTTCCTTTCCTGTGTTTGAGTATCTCCATGTCTTACAGCTAATCTTAAGTCTAACCTTTTACACCAATATTCAAGCCTTTCCAGTAAATCTCTATTTAAGGCCCTTAAAGGAGTAATGTAAAGTAAGCTTATGCCTCTTAAATTAACTTTATCAAGGTAAAGCCTGTTTAATAGGGGCAAAAAGGCGGCTTCTGTCTTTCCTGAACCTGTGGGAGCCATAAGTAAAACGTTCTTCCCTTCTATAATAGGATCAAAGCTTAAGAGTTGGGGTGGAGTTTCCTTCTCAAAGCCCTTTTCCTTTAAAGCTCTCTGTAATATAGGAGCCAACTTTAAGAAGCTCGTAGATATCACCAGTCTATCTAAATTGCTTTAGAGTATTATTTAGGCTTTAATAAAAACTTTTTATCTTACTTAATTTTGAGATGTAAAATAATCTTTATATAAGAGCTCCTTTCACATAAAAGGTTTGTTCCCCATAAAGGATATTGTTGAAAGAAAAAAATTTCCTATAGTCAACTTGAGTCTCATAATCCTAAATATTATTGTATTTATCTTTAGTCTAAATAATTTTGAGCTTATAATATATAGCTATGGATTTATACCAGCTAACTTAAGTTTACTAACCATTTTCACAAGCCTCTTTTTACATGGAGGCTTAGACCATCTTATAGGAAATATGTGGTATCTCTGGATCTTTGGAGATAACGTTGAAGACAGAATAGGTCATGGCAAATACTTAATTTTCTATCTACTATCAGGAATAGCGGCTTCTTTTATCCATTACTTAACAGATCCTTTCTCAGTTATCCCTGCTATAGGGGCTTCAGGGGCTATATCAGGAGTAATGGGAGCCTATGCTATATTCTTTCCAAGGGCTAGAGTTCTTGTACTGATTAGGTTTTACCTCACAACCATTCCTGCTTTCTTTCTCATAGGATTTTGGTTCCTTCTTCAATTGATCTTTGGAACTGTAAGTCTAGTAGGGGGAATAGGTAGCGGAATAGCCTATTGGGCCCATATAGGAGGCTTCATCTTTGGCTTATTTGTTGGGTTAGCTACTAAAACTTGGAAAAAAAATAAAAGAAATGTGGTTACAAGTGAGAAGTAAAGCTTTTTTACTAGAAAATAGTTAACATTTTGGCAGTTGAGCATAATAACCTTTGATGAGTTTCAGAAGCTGGATATGAGGGTGGGAAAGATAGTAGATGTGGAAAGGATTCAGGGCTCTAAGAAGTTAGTCAAGATGAAGATAGATGTGGGGGGAGAGATAAAGCAGAGCTTGGCTGGAGTGGCAGATATATACAATTTGGAGGAATTAAAGGGCAAGTTAGTGGCTGTGGTAAAAAATTTGCAGCCAAGAAAGCTCTTTGGATTAGAAAGTGAAGTAATGGTCTTAGCCGCTGTACATAATGGTAAAGTATCTTTACTAATTCCAGACAAAGAAATGCCTCCAGGTTCTAAGGTAACTTAATTGCTTATTTGCCTTTGTATTTAGTATAAATAATTGATTTAATACTAGAGCTTACTATTTCACATCCTCAAAAATTTTCTTATCTGCTCATCTAAAGGAGGGCTCTTTCTAATTCTTCTCCTAGGATAGGGGAGGGGACCTAGGGCTTCAAAGGCCCTTTTAGCTAACTCATCAGCCTCCCCTTCCTCATAAGTATCCCATTCATAATAATGTTTAAAATCATTTGGCAAGGTCCAAGATGGATTAAAATTTTCTAAATCTTTTGGTTCTATACAAACACAAACTCTATTTAAAGTTCTATGTAAACTTAAAGGGCAAGTAAAAAGCCTTTGCATATCCATCCTATTCTCCACCCTTAAGACTTTTCCCTTAAGCCCATAATCAAAGATTTTATCCCTTAGCTTTTCTATCACAAATTCAACTATGGAATAGGCAATATCCAAAGGATTTTCCTTTAAAATGGTAAGAGAATTTTGGTGAAGGTGAATATGGCAACCTTTCCCAGACCATTTTAAAAATACAGATTTTCTAATACCAAAATCCTTCAAAAGGTTAACTATTTCCCTTGCAACAAGTATGGTAGTTTCCCAATCCTCCAAAGTGTTATCAATATCCCAGGTGGGGGTGCATGCTATGATATTATCATAATCCATTACATCTTCAAAAGAGCTAATCCTTCTATAGAGGTTGGCTGTAGCATAAAAGCTTCTTGGTTTAAAATCTTTAAAATTCTTTAGGAGCCTTTGAATATCCCCCTTTTCCTTTATGGTTATGGGTTCCCTTTTACCATTGTAGCGCTTTAAAATTAGTCTCCCTTTCTCATCCTTAGCAGAGCAGTGTATACTTACCCATCTATCTTTGGCAAACTTTGCTATTTCTTCACAAACTTTAGCATTGTTATAATGCTTTAAAACTTCATCACCAATCAAAATTCTTCTTCCTTTTCCTTTATTTCCATTATCTTCCTTTTTACTGAAGATGGTAGAGCATAGTCTTCCCTCCTTTCACTTGTTTTTCCTAAAAGGACCAAACCCTTTTCATTTACTATATCAATCTCATACATGTAAAGGCTATGGTTTGTTTGCCTCATCTTTTCAACCATCAGGTAGCGGTGCAACTTTCCCTGCTTAATTAACCTTCTAAATCTCAATATACCATCAGCTATATGCTCAACACCCCAACCAAAGGCTTCAGATGTAGTAATGGCATATTGGGAAGTTCCAAGGGTTGTGAAATCCCACTTTGATAGTACCTTTTTAATAAGGTAGGATACTCTCCTAGCCATAGCTGGCTTATCAAGCCAAAAGGCTGATAAAGAATCTATAACTAATCTTGCTCTACCATAGCCTAAAGTCTTTTTTGCTTCTATGACCTTTTTAACCATCTCCTCCACATCTAGAGAATTTAAGGACCACTGTTCTTCCCTTCCCATTAAAGCATCTATTAGAATTAGCCTCTTTTCTTCCATGGCTCTCTTAAAATCTATGTTGAATTGTGAAGCCTGAGTTATTATGGAAGGTGAGCTTTCCTCCGTAGTAATGTATACGCACTTATCGTTCTCTTTTATACCTTGGGCTATAAAGTGAATACAAGTAACAGTTTTACCTGTTCCTGGCTCCCCAGTTATAGCTACGAAGAAGCCTCTTGGTATCCCTCCTCCTATTATACCATCCAGTAAAGGTATTCCAATAGATAATCTTTCTATCTGAGGTTCACCCATCTACTCTAAATTTAAAAATAGCTTTTAAATTTGACGAATTAAATAAACCTCTAACTTCTCATATATCTTTGCTCTAAGTTTTAAAACTCTTAATACTATGAAATACCCACCTATAAATTATTTATACCTTTTAAATTGTAAAGCCTTTATATTTAATTCGTCTAGCAAGGCTTTTATGAATCCCTTAAGCTCTGAATCATCAAACTCTATAAGATCAAACCTTTTTCCCTCTTTAGCCATCTTTAAGGCCATTAAATGGTAGCACTGTTTTTCTTTCCCACTTAAAACAGAAAAGTAAAAGTCCTTGCAAGAGCAATAGTTTAACTCATCATCTACAACTTCATCTCCCTCTCTCCCAATTACCGTCCAAATTTCTATTTGGCTTGGTTTGAACAAATGTAGCTTAATGCAATTATTAGATAGGGCCCTTTGTGCTCTATCCCACTTGTTCTCTTTACTGATTTTTGCCAATTTTTCTCAAAATCTCAAAGGTACCATAACTTGCTAGGGCTACTCCAGCTAAAACAAAGATTAAGGATAAGCTCAGAT
The DNA here is from genome assembly GCA_029775995.1 of Nitrososphaeria archaeon. Lineage (GTDB taxonomy): Archaea > Thermoproteota > Nitrososphaeria > Nitrososphaerales > JARVJX01 > JARVJX01. The sequence continues at coordinate 34,070 of JARVJX010000001.1, forward strand.
AATCTCTTGGAATTAAGGGAGAATCCACAACCTTTTCTTCCTCAACCCTTTCCTTAAAGACTCTCTTTAGGCTAAATTTAACTTCCTTTACTTCTTTATCAGGATTTGAGAATACAAAGTGAAGTAGTTTATCTGTAGGAGGAGTCCAAATTATACCCATGGATACTAACCTCTCCTTTTTCATCACGTATTCTTTAGGCTCCATCCCTAGGCTTTCTAACTCCCTATTCTCATCATCTAAAACCCTGAAATTTATAGCCTTATTTCCCTTTGTGGTAAAGTTAACATTTAAGGTAGTTCCTACTTCAAACTTATTAAAGTAAACCACTTCTATACCAGGATGAACCTTAAATTCATCTTCAAAGATGGGCTCATCCTTCTTAACCTCTTTACCAACTATAATGGTGTGAGGAATCTTATATTCTGTAAGAAAGCCTAAAGTAGCTCCAAGGACTAAAAGGGTTAGACCAAGGCTTATGAGCTTCTCCCTCACATCTATTATATCCCCTATAACCATAAAACCTTTATCTATCCTTTACAAAGATCTTTTAATTTGCTCCCTTCGCTAGAGGAAATAAAGAAGAAAAGGTTAAGATTAGGGTTAACCCAGAGAAAGTTAGCGAGAACTTTGGGTATTAGTCAAAGTATAATTGCCAAGATTGAAGCAGGAAATGTGAGTCCTTCCTACTCCATTACAAAAAAACTCTTTGACTACCTTGAAGGCTTAGAGGTAAGTAAAGTAGGGAGGGCTAGAGATGTTATGAGCAAGGAGCCCCTTTTTATCCTTAGCCATAGTAAGGTTAAAGATGCAGTAAATTTAATGCTAAAGTATGGATTTTCCCAATTGCCTGTAAAGGATGATAAGGGTTTTGTGGTTGGAAGCCTTTTAGAGAAGAGCATAACTAGGAAGCTTTTATCCTTACAAGAGCCCAGTAAACTCTTTGAGAAGAGAGTTGAAGAGATCATGGATGAACCTTTTCCCATGGTTGGGGAGAGTACTCCTTTAAGCCTAGTAGCCAATCTACTTCAATACTTTCAAGCGGTGTTAGTAGTTAACAACGGTAAAGTAAAAGGTATAATTACCAACTCAGATATAATAACCTCTATAACAAAGAAAGATTGAAATTTATTGCTCAAGGAAAACTAATTTGATGTAAAGCTTATTAGGAAAAGAAGTATCATTAATTATGGTTATTTTTGGTGGTGATATGAGTAGATATTTAAGTATTATTAAAAAAGTAGGGGATTACATTTGGGAAATTCCTACTAGCTTTAAGGAAGGGATGAGGGTACCTGGTAGAATTTATGCAAGTGAGAGCTTAATAAAGGATATGGATGAGCAAGTTTACGACCAGATAACAAATGTAGCCACTTTACCTGGAATATTAAAATATGCTTATTGCATGCCTGATGGTCATAGTGGCTATGGATTTCCCATCGGAGGAGTAGCAGCCATGAATGTAGAAGAGAATGGAGTAATTTCTCCTGGTGGTATAGGTTTTGATATAAATTGCGGGATGAGATTAATTTTAACCAATTTAACCTATAATGATGTTAAACCAAAATTAAAAGAATTAGTGGATATGCTCTTTGAAAGGGTTCCAGCAGGTGTAGGTTCCACTGGCTTTGTTAAAATAACTCCTTCCCAATTTAGGGAGGTGGTTGAATATGGGGCAAAGTGGTGTATAGAAAGGGGTTATGGATGGGAAGAGGATTTAGAGAGAACCGAAGAATATGGAATAATGAAGGGGGCAAATTCTAACAAAATCAGCGATAGAGCCATTCAGAGAGGTTTAAATCAAATTGGTACCTTAGGTTCTGGAAACCATTACCTTGAAATACAGTGGGTCAAGAAGGAAAACATTTTTGATGAATATATTGCCGATAAGATGGGCTTTTTCCCCGATCAAATTGTAGTTATGTTTCATTGTGGATCGAGAGGCTTTGGTCATCAAGTAGCCACCGATTACTTACAAATCTTTTTAAATGTTATGGAGAGGAAATATAGAATTAAAATCTTAGATAGAGAATTAGCCTGTGCTCCCTTTAACTCTCCTGAAGGTCAAGATTACTTTGAAGCTATGAAGTGTGGTATAAACATGAGCTTTGCCAATAGGCAGACAATACTACATAGGGTTAGAGAGGTCTTCAGTAAGATCTTCAATTCTGATCCAGAAAAACTGGGGTTAAGAATGGTTTATGATGTAGCCCATAATACCGCAAAGCTTGAAGAGCATTGTATTGATGGGGTTAAGAGAAAGGTATTGGTTCATAGAAAGGGTGCAACGAGGGCCTTTGGTCCTGGAAGAGAAGAGGTACCTGATATTTACAGAGATATAGGTCAACCCGTTATAATAGGTGGAAGCATGGAAACGGGTTCCTATCTTCTTTTGGGAACAAAGAGGGCTGAAGAAGAGACCTTTGGAACCACAGCCCATGGGAGTGGTAGAACCATGAGCAGAACAAAGGCAAGGAAGATTTGGAGAGGAGAAAGGTTACAGCAAGATATGATGAGGAGAGGAATATATGTTAGAAGCGTTTCCTATTCTGGTTTAGCTGAAGAGGCTGGAGGAGCCTATAAAGATATAGATGAAGTTATAAATGCCACTCATTATGCTGGAATATCAAAGAAGATTATCAGATTCTTACCCATAGGAAACATTAAAGGTTAATGAGCTTGAGGACCCCTTCCTCTATAATAGCAGGTTATTTAGGTAGTGGAAAGACCACTTTCCTTAAAAGAGTCCTTGAAAAGGTAGAAAATAAGAGGTTAGCCATTATACTTAACGAGTTTGGAGAACTTCAGTTAGAAGGGAAGCTGATAAAGGGAAAGAATGTAAATATGGTAGAGCTTGGTGGAGGATGCGTTTGCTGCTCTTTAGCTGGAGAATTTGAGTTTGCTGTAAGGGAAATTATAAGTACCGTAAAACCAGATATGATATTGGTTGAGGCTACTGGAATAGCTGAGCCCGATTCTTTAGCAAGTTTATTTCAGCAGAGCTTACAGGAAGTTAGCTTAGATTCTATAATAACTATAGTGGATGCCTATGCCATGGTAAAGTATCCTAGCTTAGGACATACTGGGAGGGTTCAGATAGAAATGGCCGATGTTATAATAATAAACAAAGTTGATCTAGTTAATGAGGATGAGGTAAAAGAGGTTGAGAGAAGAGTAAGGGAAATAAATTCTAGGGCTATAATAATGAGGGCTATTAGATGTGATGTAGATATTAATCTTATTTTAGGATTAAAGATGGACAGATATTTTAAGTTTGAGGAGCATGAGAAGCATGTAATAGAGGAAGATTTACTCAGCTTTAAAGCCCAGGGAAAGTTTGATAGAGAAAAATTTGAAGAATTTTTAGGAAGTTTGCCTGAAGAGGTCTATAGGATGAAGGGTTCAGTAATTTTTAAGGATGGAGGTTCTTACTTTGTAAATTATGTAATAGGAAGGTTTGAGCTTGAGCCCTTTTCTTCTGAGGATATCAAGTTGATCTTTGTAGGTAAAGGTATTCGAAACAAAAAAGAAGAGATAATTAGAAGGATAAAAGAAAGCTTAGAGGGAAGGTAATTGCCTTATAAATATATTGAGGATTTATCTATAGCTGATGTAGCCTTTGAGGCTTATGGTGAAAGCTTAGAAGAGCTCTTTTTATCCTGCGCTTTAGCCATAACTAATACTATGATAAAGGATCTTAGTAAAGTGGAACCTATCTTTTTAAGGAATATAGTTCTTGAAAATGATGATATTGAGATGCTTTTATTTAACTTTCTTCAAGAACTGATCTTTTATAAAGATGCAGAAAAACTTCTCTTCTCATCCTTAAAAATTAAGTTGAAAAAAGTTAACACAAATTATAAGTTAGAATGTGAAGCGAGAGGTGAAGAGTTGAATATGGCAAAGCATGAGCTTTTGGTGGATGTTAAAGCTGTAACCCTACACCATTTTCAAGTTAAGCTTTCAGAGGGTAGATGGATGGCTAAAGTAGTTTTAGATGTATAGGGAATTATTTGTAAAGGTTTGGAATTATAGAACAAGGATAATAACAAAGGGAGAAGGGAAGATAGTACTCCTTATTCATGGGTTGGGAGGTTCAGCCGATAGCTGGATTAATACCATTGAACTTTTATCAAAGGATTTTAGGGTAATAGCCCCTGATTTAATAGGCTTTGGATATTCTGATAAGCCCGATATAAAATATACTATCGATGATTTTATAAATTTCATCTACCATCTTCTTTATACCCTTAACCTTTCTAAGGTTTACCTTTTAGGTTTATCTCTAGGAGGTCAGATAGCCAGCTGGTTTACAATTACTTACCCAAAATTTGTGGAGAAGCTTGTTTTGGTTTGCAGTGCAGGTATAAGTTTGGAGAACACAAAAGCCCTTAAAATCTTTAAAAAGAGAGATTATTCTTTTGAAGGTATAAGAGAGAGGCTTAAAGCCTGTGTTATGAAAAAAGATTTAATAAATGATAAAATGGTTGAAGATTTTTTAAATTTCTCGAGATTTAAAGGCTTTAAAAGGGCCTTTAGTAGAGCTTTAAAATCTAGCTATGAGAAGGAAAGGCTAAACTTTCATTTAAAAAGGATTAATTGTCCAACACTAATTCTCTGGGGGAAATATGATCCCTTAATACCTGTTAAATATGCTTATGAGTTCCATAGGGGAATAAGGAATTCGTCTCTTATCCTTTTAGACTGTGGACATTTACCAAATTTAGAAGAACCTATTTCTTTCAATAATTATTTAAGAAATTTCTTAATTAATAGATAAAATATATTAAATTTACAACAAAATTATTTAAAGAAAGATTTTTATAGCATTAAATAGATACCTAAGATATGAGTAAAGAACCTATTAAGTTAGATAGAAGAAAGTTCGTATATGCTGGTTTAGGTGCTGTAGCTATAGCTGCTATAGGTATAGCTGCATACTTTGCCACTAGACCTCCTGAAAAAATAGTAGAAACTGTAGTTCAGACTCAAGTTCAAACGCAAGTACAAACAGTAGAGAAGCCTGTTGAAATAGTTAAGACGGAGGTTGTTGAAAAAACAATTCCAGCAAAAGTAGGGGAGTTAGATCTATGGTGGTATATCAGTTGGCTACCTGAAGAAAAGATTGCCACCCTTGAAGCAGTAAGAGCCTATGAAGCAGAAACGGGAAATAAAGTGAATCTAACTTTCTACCCTGCCGTTGATGTAAATCCTAAGGTTTATGCAGCCATTGAAGCAAAGAAAGTTCCAGATTTGATTCCAAACCATTATTGGTGGTTAGGACCTCAACTAGCCTATGCTGGGCAATTGGAAGATTTGAGTGATGTTGTAGATGAATTTAAGAATGACCTTATCCCAGGTGTTATCAATGGAATTACATGGTATGACTCTAAGAAAAAAGCTACAGGTATATACGCTGTACCCTTAACCCTCGATTGCGTACTCACTCACTTCTGGAAAGACTTCTATGCAAACTCTGGGCTTGAAACACCTCCTGAAGATTGGGATGGATACTTTAGCTCCATAAAGAAAGCCCATCAAATAACTATAAAGGATGGTGTGTATGGGTTTGGATGGCCTGTAGGGGATACATCACCCAGTGATGTAGGATCAATCTTTGAACAAATTGTAAGGTCCCATGGAGGAGATATGATAACTCCTGATCTAAAACTTAATGTAGATGATCCAAAGACCAAGAAGGCTGTTATTAGTGCATTAAAGTTTTACACTGGCTTATATAAAGAGGGATTCATACCTGAAGGAGCAACAACCTGGGATGATGGTGGAAACAACAACGCTTTCCATACAAGAAAGGTTATTCAAGTGGCTAACAATACTCTCTCCATACCTGCCTACTGGTATTCTGAGAATAAGACATATTATTACGAAAAGATGTTCACTAGGGCTTGGCCCTTTGGACCTGAAGGAGACAAGCGTCTAGAGGCTAACATAAGGGGAGTATTACTTCTTAAAGATGCACCTCATAAGGAGGCTGCTAAAGAATTCCTCAGAGTATTCATGAAGAAGTTCTATAAGCAGTGGATAATAGGTAATGAAGGAAGATTTGTACCAACTCTTAAGAGTGTTGTGGAAGATCCCTTCTTCCAAAAGGGTAGAGTAACTACAGCTAGACCAATTGATCCTAACTTGCCAATTCAACCTATAGCTTTAGCTACTAGACCTGTAGTACCTGCGAACTCTGTGGTACATCCAGCCTACGCTCAAGTGGTTGGACCTGAAAACATCTGGCCTAAAACGATGATGAGAATCATAACCGAAGGTTTATCAATAGAAACTGCAGCTGAACAAGCATTAAATAGATTCAAGACAGTATTCCAAGAGTACAAGTAAAGAAATTAGAAATAAAGAGATGAAAATAGCAAGTAGGGTGAAGAAATACCTAATTGGGTATATCTTTGCCCTCCCTTTTATTATTTTGTTTATTTTGTTTGTAATTTATCCTCTAGGTTATACATTTTCCTTAAGCTTTTTCCGAAAGATGATTGGAACATCTCCAATCTTTGTAGGTTTTGATAATTTTATATATCTTCTTTCTTACCCAAGCTTTAACTATGCCTTCCTCAACTCAATAGTACTTGCAGGAATAGGAGTTAACCTTAAGATGTTCCTAGCTCTAATAATGGCTGTTCTACTCAACGTAGAATTTAGGGGTAGGAGAATAATTAGAGCTCTTTTACTTCTTCCATGGGCTATACCCATGGTACCTTCATTAGTTACATGGCGCTGGATGTTGGATGCTGATTACGGTTTCTTTAATAACTCTTTTGCTTTAATGGGTCTTCCCAGAATACCCTTCTTGGGCATATATGAGAGTGCTATTAGTATGGCAGTAGTCTATCACATATGGAGAATATTACCCTTCTACACACTACTACTTCTAGCTGGGCTTCAATCTATTCCAAGAGAGATATATGAATCTGCTGATGTGGATGGTGCAAACTGGTGGCAGAAGTTTTGGAGGGTAACCTTTCCTTTGATAAAACCCCTTTACTTAATTGCCACCCTACTTTCAACTATATGGACCTTGGGAGATTTCACTACCATCTGGGTTCTCACAAGAGGGGCTCCTGCTGATACTACCAACGTGTTTGCAACCTTCGCCTATAAGTTTGCCTTTCAAGTAGCCAATTTTGGTGCTGCTTACGCTACTTTTGTATTTCTTCTACCTGTAATTGTGATTTTGATAATCGTGCTTCTACGAAGGATAGGTGATTGAGTTTGAAGAGAAAGTATTTAATAACCCTTTATTTTGTTCTGGCTTTTATCTTACTCTTTGAGATTTTCCCCATTTATTGGTTAGGTCTCACCTCAGTTAGGCCTATTGAAGAGCTTCTCGATCCTCAACCTTGGCCTAAGAATCCGACAGCTAGGGCTTATGTAACGGTAGTAACCTTAGATTACTTTCAGATAGAGCACTTTCATAGGCAATTACTTAATAGCATAATAATAGCTTTAGCAACTGCTGGCTTTTCTATGTTCGTATCCTCTTTAGGAGGATATAGCTTAGCAAGAATCAGATTTCCAGGTAACACCATTGTTTCAAAGGCTGTTCTATTCACCTATATTATGCCCCCTTCTCTATTAGCAATAGCCTTCTTTGATATAATGAATATTTACGGTTTGGTAAACACTTATCCCTCTGTAATAATAGCCATGACAGTTTTTACTACTCCTTTTGGTCTTTGGATTATGAAGCAGGCAATTAGAAGCATACCCATTGAAGTTGAGGAATCAGCACTAATAGATGGTGCGAATAGAGTGACCATCTTTTTTAGAATAATTATTCCCTTGACTGCACCTGTTTTAGTAGCTTTAGCAACCTATTCCTTTATTCAAGCTTGGAATGAGTATCTTTATGTGCTGGTTTTAATGTCCGATGCGAGAATGTTTACAGCTCCTGTAGCTATAGCATCACTCCTTCAAGTCGATGAGATTCCATGGGCTCTTGTTTCAGCTATGTCAATAGTCTTCTCCATACCACCTGTGATATTCTTTTATGCTTTACAGAAATATATGGTTGCAGGTCTTACAAGAGGCGCAGTAAAGGCTTAATTAAAAGCTATGAAAAATCAAATCTGCTTTTTAAGTATAGAATCCTTTTCCTTTATTAAATAAGCCAACTCTCTTTTTCCAATCAGCTTATAATCACTTTTCATTATAAGCTCTTCAATCTTTTCCTTACAATCTCTTCTCATAAACTTTACAAAGGCTTCCCAACTTAAAATCTTTTCAGCTATTAAATTTCCCCTATCTTTCCTAACCATCAATACCCTTCCCCTTCTACAATACTTTGCAATTTCTTCTTCTACCAATACCCTTTTGAAATGAGTAGTTTTTGCCAAATAATACTTTCCATAGGGAAGCCTTGCCCTACTTAAGGCTAAGAGGAAAAGGTAATCTTTACTCATAGCTTTCCAGTATTTATCTCCCTTTATAGCTTCAACTAAATCTCTAACTACTTGAGCCTTAGCATCCTTAAAGACCCTTTTAAAGTGTTTTAAAGAATCTATCTCCTTTCTCATTCCTCAACTCTATCAAAGGGTTTTAAAATAAAGGGCAACTCATCTATTAAATCTGTAGCCATTATATGTAATCCAAGTTTCTGATAGGCCCTCTCACCAGCAATTCCATTTATATAGGCTCCAAAGACCGAAGCTATAAAGGGTTCTATCCCTTTAGCCATCAAGCCTGCTACTAAACCTGCTAAAACATCCCCCGTTCCTCCTACCGTCATAGCTGAGCATCCTGTTTTATTTATAACTACTCGCTCACCATCAGATATTATATCGTATTTTCCCTTTAGCAAAACAATTATATTATATTCTTTAGCCTTCTCTTTAACCATTATAGCTTTATCTTCATAATTCCCTTTAAGCTCTATATTAAAAACCCTCTTGAACTCTCCAGCATGAGGAGTTATAACACAATCTTTTCCCTTTAGCCTTTCAATAACATCCAATTGTAAGGCATCAGCATCCAAGAGAATTTTAATCTTACTCATAGAAAGCTCATCAACTAATAGCTTCATACCATCGGTATTCTGCTTACCCAATCCTGGTCCTATAACGGAGCTATCAACCTTTTTTGGTAGCCATTTAATTAGCCTTCTAGCTGAGCCCTTGGTTAATTTAGCATCAGGTAAAGGTAAAACTATAAGGTTTGGGCTTATGGCTCTTATAGAGGGAGCGATATTTTTTGGGGTGGCTAAGTATACTAAATCTATACCACTTCTTAGGGCTGCTAAGGCTGCTAAGGTTGGGGCTCCATGGTAAAGCCAACTACCCCCTACTACCAAGGCTATTCCGTTATCTCCCTTTTTTGAATCGGATTTTCTAGGCTTAATAGCTTTATTTAATAGTTCTTTAGAATCTATAATCTCCATCTAACAGGTATAAAGAAAAGAATTTATATTTATTAAGGGAATTTATCATTCTTCAGTAAATTGGGATGTACATCAATTTAATTAAAAGGGGAGATGAGGTTTTTCCTGCGGCTTACGGCTTCGATTTAGAACTTAAGCCTAGAGTATAAGCCAAAATGTTGGAAAGAAAAGTACTTAAACTTTGAGACTATATTATAAATAACTTATTTCTTCTAGCATTTAAAAAGAAATTTGTGGGCAAAACTTATATTTTTTGGGATAATTTCCAAAATAAGGGATAAGTTGGCTATAGTCAAGGTTGATAAGAGAGGAAGGATGACAATTCCAAAAGAGGTTGGATTTAGAGGCAATAGGGCTATCGTTATACCAGCTGGACATTTTTTGTTGCTATTCCGTTACCAGAGGAGTTACATAAGTATGCAGGTTCATGGCTTCCTACTAAGCGTAGTAGAGAGGAGTTAAAGAATTTAGCTGAGAGATTAGCTTTAGATGATGCTGTAAAAAGAGCTAGAAGGAGAAGACAGATTTGATGATCGAAACTGATCTATTGTATGCTTTTGTTAAGAAAGAGGATTGGCTAAAACCTACAGCCGATAGAGTTATAGAAAGAATCACCAGGGGTGATTTTGGGATTGTTTATGCTTCCAGAGAATGTCTACATGAACTTTATTATGTTTCAAGAGAAGAAGGTGTTTCTTTAGGAGAGTATATTGCGAGAGCTTCAGCTATAACGGCTATAAAAAATTTAGAATTCCTGGAAACTACCTATGAGATAGATCTATTAGCTATCCGTTAATGAATCAATATAATATAATATAAAATCAATCTTTGACGCTTATTATGTTGCTACTGCTTTAAACCAAGTAAAGGATCCTACAATAATCTCAACGGATAATGTATATGATATGGTACCAGCTTTGAAAAGGATAGATCCACTAACCCTCTAGAGGGAGGAAAGAGGCTTAATAAGCACCTACTTAGGTTTAGATTAAAATGAAGGAAAAATTACAGCTAAAATGACCTAAGTACTAAACAATTTAACCTTTATTCTTTGCTTTGTCACAAAATTATTTGAATATAAGTCAAAGGTAGCTTTCTAGATATTAAGGATTTTATGAGTCATTACCCTTTCATGTAAAGGTAAGAAGGATGGTATAATTGGTTAATTTAAATTTCTTAATCTTAGAAATTGATAATGATAAGGTAAATTTTGCATAAACTATTAAATTTGCATAGGCAATTATTTTAAATCCTTCCTTCTCTTCCTATTTGGGATGGATGGTAAGAACAAAATTCTTCTTTACCCTTTAGGATACATGGATTACCTTAGCTGCTGGAATCTTCAAAAGAAATTGGTGGATTTAAGGATTGAAGGTTCCATTGATGACTGTCTGATTTTAGTAGAGCATGACCACGTTTTAACTTTAGGGAGGAGAGGAAATAGAGAGAACATCGTTGAAAAAGTTTCCATACCCATTTACCAAGTGGAAAGAGGAGGGGATGTAACCTATCATGGAAAGGGTCAATTAGTAGGTTATCCCATAATCTCTTTACAGGAGAGAAGTTTAGATATAGGTAGCTATATTAGAAATTTAGAAGAAGTAATAATAAGAGCTGTAAGATTCTTTGGAATAGAGGGCTATAGAGTCACCAATCATCCTGGGGTTTGGTATAAGGAAAAAAAGTTATGCTCCATAGGTATAGCCATAAAAAAATGGGTTAGCTATCATGGATTTGCCTTAAACGTTAATACCGATTTAAGCTACTTTAAGCTAATAAAACCCTGTGGTTTAGATAGCGATAAAATAACATCCATGAGTGAGATTCTTGGAAGAGAAGTAAATATGAACCTTATAAAGGAAAGGGTAATAGATAGCTTTGAGGAGGTCTTTAATACTAAGTTGGAGAGGGTGAGCTTTGAGAAGTGAAGTAATACTTTTCTCCTATACAAAGAATTTGGAAAGGGTTTGTGCCGCAGCTATGAGAAGCTGTTATTCCCCTCACTCTTCCTTCCAGCTCTTTGAGAATAAAGAAGGAAAAGTTTTACCTGATGAAAAGCCCTTTGATGATGAAAGGGTGAGCAATTTAATAAAGAAGGCCTTTGAGCTTGGACATCATGACGTTTTAGAGCATGGGGAGCTAACCTTTGATATAAGAAATGTATCAAGAGCTTTAACTCACCAATTGGTAAGGCATAGGTTAGCTAGCTTTAGTCAGCAGAGTCAGAGATATGTAAAGATAACGAGGAGCTTTGGCTATATTAAGCCACCATCCTTTAAAGAGCATAAAGTAAAAATGAAATTTAAGGGGATAGATTTAGAGTTGAGCTTTGAAGATGTGATAGAGTTTTGCAAATTGGCTGAGGAAGCCTTTTTAAATTTGGGAATAAAGGCTGAAGATACAAGATATTTAAGGCCAAATGCAGCCACAACAAATATAACAACTACCATGAATCCAAGGCAACTACTACATGTTTACTCTTTAAGATGCGCTCCAGATGCCCAATGGGAGATAAGGGATTTAGCCTGGGCCATGTTCTCCTGCTCTAAGCTAATAGCTCCAACTCTCTTTAATACAATACCCATAGTTAATATACATAAAGAAGTGAAGGAAAGAAATGAGCTGCTAAATCAAATAATAGCTGAGATAAAACCAAATTTCAAAAAAATAGGAGAGGGAGAGATTATGGAGATACCTTTAGATAGGTTAGCCCTAGAGCATGAAGTTAAAGCCTATGTAGTAAAGCTTTAGACCAGCTCATCCAAATCCCCTAACCTTTTTGCCATCCTTCCCTTAACCTTAAGCTCCAACTTAAAGTCTTCAGGCTTTATAGCATCTTGAGTAACTCTTTTAACCACCAATCCACATCTATTATTTGGCATCATCTTATTTCTAAAGCAAATAGCATAGGCGCAAGAAGGCCCAAGGCATTTATCATTTAACCAATTACACCAAATAATGCCTTGTCTAAATTGGATGGCTGGTCTATTTTTTATTATCTTCCCACATTTGAACCATACACATTTAGGCCAGCAGAAGCCTTTTTCATCTGGTCCTTCTATAGGCAATTTTTATCCGCCTTACAATCCCATTAAGAAATCATAATATATAACTTTATAGTAAGGCTTTAGCCAACTTTGTTGCCAAGATAGGATGCTTTAGAAGTTTCAAAGCTACTTTTTTTAGGTCAAAACCATTAGATAGATCTAAAATATCTTCAGCATTTAAAATCTTTTGTAGGGTATTCAGATCATCGTCACTTAACTTTTCAATGGACCTCATGGCCTTAAGACTCTTCTTTATCCTTTCGCCCCAGTGCTCATTATACCTCTCATTGAATTCCTCGAGTCTATGCTTTGAGTTATTTCCTTCCATGGAAGCCTTTGCAGCTACTTCTCCAGCAATCAATCCAGCAGCTATGGAAGAATGTATTCCAGCTCCCGTTAAAGGGATAACGGTTCCAGCAGCATCTCCAACCAAAATGGCCCCATCTACCACATTCTGTTTTATCATCCCTCCTATAGGTACAGGGGCTCCTCTATAATCTATGATTTGAGCCTTCTTCAGTTCCTTCTCAAAAAGCTTTACAAATTTATCTAAGTAAAACTTGGCTGGTCCTCCTCTAACTCCAATTCCTACTTCAGCTATCCTATCATCCTTAGGAAAGATCCAGGCATAGCCTCCTGGAGCTATCTCATTACCTAAATAAAATCTAACGTAATCTGGATACTCAAGATCACAATTTGCCATAACGTATTGCACAGTAGGTATAGGCTCCGATTTCTCATTTATTCCTAAACACTTTGCTACTGTTGAGTTGTATCCATCAGCCCCAATAACAACCTTTGCCTTATACTCTCCATGAAGAGTTTTAACTAACATATGACCATCAGAAGCTTTACCCACCTCTTTAACCTCCTCTCTGACCTTTATATGGGCTCCAGCTTCGGCTGCTTGCTCAGCAATGGCTTGTATGAGCATAGATTTATTCAAAGCGTAACCAATTTGATCTATCTCAATAGAATTCATATTTGGAGCAAATACCAAAGCTTTAGCCCTTCTCAATACTATTTGAGGAGTAGGTTTTACTCCTGCTGTTTTTAAAGTTTCTTGGCTGGAAGCTTCTCCACAGGGCTTATTGGCCATTATGGTAGGACATTTTTCTAATAGGAGAACTTTAGAATTATTTAAAGCAGAACTCTTTGCTGCTGAAACTCCTGAAGGACCTCCTCCAACTACTATCACATCGTAAAAACTCAATTTCAACTTAAACTAATAGTTTTAGCTCTTTTAAAGTTTTCTAATAGATTTTACTGTGGCAGAAAAGTTCATTTTAGTTTAAATTTTATGATAACTTAACAGTCTACTCTTTCATAAAAGAGACGATAAAGTAGCTTTTCTGCCACAGCCAATAGATTTACTAAAATTTTTGTTTATGGAATTAGAGCTTTGATATATGAGGCTTTAAGCTCTTCTCCTAAAAAATACTTTAAAGGCTATCAATTTAACCTAATCCTATTCATCTTTTGTTAAATGCTCAAAATCTTTTTAATAAAGATTAAATAACGGTTAATGGTTATTTGTTATATGGAAATTCTAAAAGATGTTTACCAGATAAAAGCCCCCTTAGGAGATAGATTCGTATGTCAATATTTGCTTAAGGGAAAAAGGGCTTCCCTATTAATTGATACAGGAGTAGCTGGGATGGGAAATGAGGTCATAATTCCCTATTTGAAAGATGTTAGCATTACTAGGGATAGCCTTCTCTATATTCTAAATACCCATGCTGATGTGGATCATATTGGTGGAAATTATGAATTAAAAAAAGAATTCCCAAATTCCATTCTTATGACTCATAAAGAGGATTTAAGATGGGTGGAGTCTAAAGAGGCTATCATGAGTGAGCAGTATGGATGGTATGTAAAGCATGAATTAGATTATCCTGAAGATGTTAAAAAATGGATAGAAAAGGGCTTAGGAAATCAGATAAAAATGGATATGGTTTTAAAAGGTGATGAAGAGATAAGGTTAGACGAAGACTGGAAAATAGAGATTATTCACTTACCAGGCCATTCTTTAGGCCATACTGGAGTTCAAGACCCTAAAAATAATGCCATATTCATATCTGATGCAGTTTTGCATAGAGGTGTTTATAGTACTAAGGGAGAATTACTTGGTCCTCCAAAATACTATGATGCTAAGTTGTACAGAAAGACCATTAAAAGGTTAAAGGGTATGAAACCAAAGTATCTAATAACAGCCCATTATGAGCTTATGAAGGATGAGAAAGCAATTAGCTTCCTAAATGAAAGTTTATCCTTTACTAGGGAGTTGGATGAAATTTTAAGAAACACCCTTTCTGAAAAAGCTTTAACCACAAAGGAACTGCTTGAAAGGATAAATCCTAAAATAGGTCCTTACCCTAGCATGAGTATTGAACTCTCAGCCTGTATAATTTCAAACCTTAAGGTTTTAGAGAAGAAGGGAGAAGTAAGAAAGGTAAAAAAGGGAGAGTTTGATGCTTGGATAAAGAGCTAACCAAACTCTTCTTTAATGTATGGTATTACCTTTTCAGCATAAATTTTAAGCTGTTGATAGCTCTCCAATATGGGCATAAAGTGAAGAACAAAGAGGCTTAAACCAGCCTTTATGTATTTTTCTATCATATTTATACAATCATCTGGTCCTCCAACGGCTAGAGCTGGCTTTCCAACCTCTCTAAAGGGTGAAGATTCTAACTCTACCTTCATCCTTTTATCCCCTAAAAATAAATCATCGATTTCCTCAATGCTATAGCCAAACCATTCTTTTATAGATTCATTGGACCTTTTTATGGCTAAATCTCTATCTTTATCTATGGCTGTATAAAATTCAATTCCCTTGAGTATCCTTTTTCCCATCTTCTTCTCAACTTCCTTTACTAGGGGCTCTCTACTCTTTATGAAATCAAGGGATACTGCGGGGGGAAGCCAACCATCAGCAAAGGGTAAGAGTTCAGTAAGGGTCCTTTTTCCTATTGCCCCAAGCCAGAAGGGAGGGTGAGGTTTTTGTATAGGTTTAGGATTTATCTGGCAATTCTGTATCTTAATAAATTTTCCATCAAAGCTCACCGATTCCTCTTCTAACAACCTCTTTATCAAATATATCCCTTCCTTTGTTCGCTCCAATCTTTTTGAGAAAGGTCTAAAGGGTATATCATAGGCTATAAACTCTTTCTCTCTCCATCCTGCGCCAAATCCTAACTCAAATCTACCATTAGATATAACATCTAAAAGGGCTATTTGCTTAGCATAGAGGGGAGGGTTTCTATAAGGTATACAGCTTACAGCCGTTCCAAGTCTAAGCCTTTTTGTTTCTCTTGCAAGGGCTGCTAAAGTAACAGTAGATTCTAATGCAGGAGGATATTCTTTTGAAGGTTCCTTTACCACAGATTCAACGCCTAAAAGATGATCGCAACTCCAAACTGAATCTAAGCCAAGCTTTTCCGTGAATTTTGTAAGCTCTAAGATTAAATCAAAGTTAGTTCCTCTAACAAATACAGGAAGGAACACACCAAACCTTATAGCATTATCCATCCCCATGGGTAACCTTTCTTTTATATTTAAGTTAGAGTGCATACTTTGGATATAATAAGATAACAAGATCAATTGCTTTGAAGATTTCCTTACTAAGGATAGAATTAATTAAAGGCTTATAGGATACCTTCCATACTTTTTAGCTGTTTCAACCATGGCTAAACAGTTCTCTAACTTAACGCCTCCATACCAGCTGTTACTTGATGATAATATGTGCCCTCCACCAGGCGAGGCCAATCTTATTACCTTTTTCGTTTCCTCAACTATTTCTTCTTTGCCCTTTAAAGCCAGGTTATCCACTGAAACATTACCATACAAAACCAATTTATCTCCATATTTTTCCTTTACCTTTCCTATTTCTACTCCTGCACTTGGATCTAAGGAATGAACCCCATCTACCTTTGCCAAATTTGTTAAATCGTCTAATAAGGGATTAACATTACCATCGGTATGCTTTATGAGTTTAGCACCGTACTTGTGAACCTTTTCTACGTGCTTTCTCATAGCTTCAAAGATCCCCAATCTTCTGAAATGCTCTGGAGGGAGCATGGGACCCTTTGTCTCACACAGATCTCCTCCCATAACAATTATATCAAAGCCTATAGAACCGAATACATCTATCAATCCTAAATTGTATTCAGTCATTTTATCTATGAAATCTTTTATTATAGAAGGATTTGAATATATCCAATGAACAAACTTAATGGGGGTTAAAGCTTCCCATACATGGGCAAAGGGCTCCCTTATAAAAACCCCTAGGGCTTTTCTCTCTTTATTCAATTTTTTCAGTTCCTTTAACCCAAAATCCCTACCCTCAGCATAGGGATCAGGAAATTCTTCCTCTAGGAATCTCTTTACTTCATCTTCATTGCTAAATACAGTGCCCATGTAGGTAAATATTTTTGTAACCTTATCATAGCCATGAACCCTTCCAATTTCATCCACATACCTATCTTCCTTCAATTGTCTTGGCTTATAATTATCTGGCAAAGACATATTCGCATAAACTATATCAAAATCCAATTTCTCATAGGTTTTATAAAGTAGCTCATAGTAGGCCCTTTCAGCCTCTCTATCAGCTACAACGGCCCCTTGAACTGAATGAAGAGCCTTTGATTTTACATTTAATATCTGCTCCATAAGATTCACATCAACGTAAAGTTCTGCCATAGGAACCCTATCAGGTTCTTCAAAGCTCATGGTTTTAATTACCCTTTCTCTACTATTCATTTTTCTCACCTACAAGTTTCTCTGCAACCCTAACAGCTTCAAAGGCATCTTTACCATAACCATCAGCACCAACCTCAATAGAAAATTCTTGAGTTATGGGCCTACCACCTATCATTATCTTAACCTTTTTATTACTCCCCCTAACTAATCTAATGGTATTTTGCATTTCACTCATACCAATAGTTAGCAAGCAGGACATAGCCAATATGTCTGGTTCATACTTTTGGATATAGCTAAGAAAACTTTCAGGAGATACATCCACACCCACATCAATTACTTCAAAGCCTTGTGATGAAAGCATAGATGCCACTATATTTTTCCCTATATCGTGTATGTCACCTTTAACGGTTCCTATTACTATTTTACCTTTAGGCTTTGTATTTGATACTTCCAAATGAGGCTTAACTAAATTTGTAAGCTCTGTAGCCATTAAGCCTGACATAATTAAATCTGAAAGAAAGCAGCTGCCCTCATCATATCTTTTTCCAACCTCTTCTAAGCCCTCCTTCATAGCTTCTATAAGATCCATAGGGTTTACATGAGAATCTAAAGCTAGTTTTACGAGCTCCCTTATCCTATCAACGCCTAGCAAATTTGTAAAACATTCTCTTATTTCATCTAATATTTGGTTCATATTTATAATTACATAAGAAAGATATTTATACTTAACGCTGTTAATCATACATCTAAATTTTTATCAATGTTAAATAATTGCCACCTTAACTTAATAAAATTATATAAAAATAGCAAAAAGCTTTTATTTTTAAAAATTATTAAGTTAAAGGGTAAAGGATATAGTATGCTAACTTATCTTTTAGATGAAGAGATATCAAAGAGGAGCCTTTTAAAGCATCCTTTTTATCAGAGCTGGAGAGAAGGTAAGCTAACCCTAGAAGCATTGAGGGGTTATGCAAAGGAATACTTTCAGTTGGTAAAAACCATACCAAGGATTGTTGAGAGAATAATAGAATTCTCACCTCTCTCGAAAGAGAAGATGCTCCTTCACCTAAAGGAAGAGAAAGAGCATATAGAATTGTGGTTAAGGTTTGCTGAAGCCTTAGGGATAAGTAGGAAAGAGCTTTTAAATTATGATGGATTGGATGAGATTAAAGAAACCTTAAATAGGCTTTACCATTTATCCTTAAATTTCTATGATGCTACCGCTCTAATGTATTCTTTAGAGGCTGAATTACCCAAAATAAGCAAAATAAAGGCTGATTCTCTGGAAAGATTTTATGGTATGAAAGAGAAAGAAATAAAATATTTTAGGATTCATGAAGTGGTAGATATTAGGCATGCAGAGCTTTGGAGGAGAATTTTAAATAACTCTCCCCTAAAAGAGAGGGACCTTTTGCTTAAAGTTTGTAAAAATTCCTTAAAGGCTCAAAACCAAATCCTGGATGTAATTATGAAAACTTACATGAGATAAAATTGAGTAGTGAAGATGTTAGCCACTTATCGGAAGAATTCCTATCTAAACTCCTATTAGAAATTTATGAAAATTATGCTGGAATAAGAGATTAAGATGAGATAAACATATAATGGCTTTATGAAGCCTATTCAAAGCTTTATTCAAAGAAAACCCTCGAATTAATATAATAAAATCTTACCTTCATAAAAAGAATAAGGAGTTAAGGGAGAGGCAAAGTACTTAACTTTATTCTTATTTTCCTTAAGGCTTTAAAGGAAAAGTATTAAGCTAACAGAGGAGATTTAGATTTTAAAAAGTAAGAGCAAGATAAAATACAATGAAAGATTTAATCCCTTCAGGCAAGTGCAAGTTATGGTTCAAAAGGAGGATAGAAGAGAAAATAGAATTTTATTGTATAAAAAGCTCGTGGATAAGATTAGCAATATTTTCAATCCAAGATTGAAAAGGAGGATGAAATTCATAAAGGAAGAGGCTAAGACTTTGGGCTTTTCAAACTAAAAGGAGCTTTACTCTCTTTTAACCGAAACCAATTACAAAGAGCTTTTAGAATCTATGAAGAGCTTTTGTGATATACCAGAGAATTTATAAAAATTACCTTAAGCTTTATCTTTCTAGAATCCAATAAGAAACAATTTGGAAAGGAAGTTTAGATTAGATTGTCCTTTCAAGAGAGAAGCTGGTAATTATCTTTATCTTTTAGAATTTTGAGAAAGGTCAGGCTTCTTAAAGAAATAAAGGAATATTTGGATTATTTGGATTAGCTCTTAGCCTGCTTGCTGAATCTATATAAGTTAGCTATGATTGAAAATATTACTAATACAACGCCTATCTCAAATAGAGAAAGATTTTGAAAGCCTCTAAGAAAAGCTTGGTAAGCCATTAGATTCATAAGGATTTGAAAGCCTAAAAAGGCTAATATAACAGCAATTATCCACTTCCTTGCCATAACTATGGGCTTTCCTACCCCTCTCTTTCTCGCAACTCCCATTTTACTCTCCTTAAGCTTAACCCATTTAAGGAAAGTATAGGTAACTCCAAAGGAAACAACGCTTATAAGTATTAATACACCATAGAAGAGCAAGGGATCTATGAAGATTCTTGAAAAAAGGTCTTTATTAATATCTGGGTCGATGTAAAAGCCCCACAAGGTGGTTACAGCTATCTGACCTAAGCTTGTAACTCCAAGGGCTGTGAAGAAAGGCCTTTCCTTCCAGTTAAACTTTCTACTTCTATCTATAAAGGGAACTACAAAGAACATTAAAATAAATATAAGGGGCAATAAGCCTCCTGTAAAGAATCTATCATAGCCCGTTCTAATTAAAGCGTAAACCCCAGTTAAATACCATTCAGGGACTGTGGGGGATAGAGGTTTTGTAGGTTCGAACTTTACCCCTAAACCTATAGGGAATAAACCTCCTACAATTAATAATCCCCCTATTATAGCCGATACCATAGGTAAATCTAAAACCAAGTTTCTTGGGAAATGGAACATCATCAAAAGAAGCATAATCATGGGAATTATGAACACATGCAAAGCATAAAATCTTAATATGAAGTCTGAGAATCCTGTTCCTAAAATGGCTACTCTAACAAGGGGTCCCACTATTGGAGAAGAATCGGCTAAGCTGGCACCTATACTCATTGCTAATTGAGCCCTCTCATTAAGAATCAAATTGTAGCCTGTAAAGGCTTCGAGAACTGTTAATAGCCCAAGGATAACTCCTGTGGACCACAAAATCTCATTTCTTATTTTAAATCTCCCACTAAAGTACTGGTAATATAGGTGAAGAACAGCTAAGAAGACCATGGCATTTGATGCATGATAGTGAATATTCCTTATAGCAAAACCAAAGGGAATAACATCGTTTATCTCTTTAACGGTATCATAGGCTCTATCAAGGGTGGGAACATAGTAATACATCAATATGGCCCCCGTAACCCCTAAAACTATGAAGGTTACAAAGGTTAGAACCCCTAAAAAACCAAAGGGACTAACAAATTTGCTTGGAAAAGTAAACCTTAAACCGAAGAATAAAGTTCTCTCCAGTCTATCTACCACATAATCGTAAAGCTTAACGATGGGGTTTTTAGCCTTCTCCTCTTCCTTACTTTCTTTTGATATATCTCCCAAAGCCCACTACACCATTACCATTAACATCCCAAACAGGAGGTTTAACCAAAATAAAGCCCTTATCATCAACATCAAGCTCTAACATAGGGAGAGCATTTTGTGGAGGGGTTTGTAGAGCTGCAGGACCCTTTATGGCTAAACCATCTTCTACTCTATAGATGCTGGCATGACAGGGACACTGTAAATTCTTATATTGAGGAGAGTATCTCCACAAACACCACAAATGCACACATATATTGCTATAGGCTCTGAAGGATGAAATTTCTTCTCTATCTCCTCCTAACTCTTTAGGCAATCTTATTAACACAAACTGTCTGAAGGGCTCTGAATCTCTAACTGGGTCTCCTGTTCTAGGATAAGGAAAAGTAGCTGATGAGTTTACTGGAAAGGTTTTAATGTTGGCAAAATTACCATCAGCCAAAATTATCTTTTGAGCCTCCTCCTTTAATACACCCCTATAAGTAAAAAAGGAACCAAAGGGAATAAAGGGTATTATGCTTAAAATTCCTCCAGCTATAGAAGCATATTTGATAAAATCTCTTCTTGGTAAAGGCTTTACTATGGGTAAGGGTTGAACAGGCTTTGGTGGGGGGATAGTTTTAGCAATCTTTTGAATTGTAGTTGGAGTAGGGGTAACAGGTTTAGTTGAGATGGGAGTTGGAGGTTTAACAGGAGGTTTAATTGGCTTCTCTTCTTTCTCTTCGCTCATTCTTCTTCCCTTACATGGTCTCTAAACCCTACTAAATAATCTTTACTTAATAAAGTTGAAAATTACTTGTAAAAACTAGCTTTGTGGCTTAATTATTGTTGTGTGTTTGCTCTTTGTTTTTAGTGTTGGATTGTGTTTATAGGTTTATGATTGTGTTGTATATGAATGCTTTTATTTTTAGCTCTTTGGCTATGTTTGGCAGCTCCTTAGCCAAGCAGTAATCGCCGAAGATACGCTTGAATGTTGAGAACGCTGTT